>NZ_SJPY01000002.1:300000-403674 GCF_007860185.1 Novipirellula aureliae | reverse complement strand
GTCAGGTCTAGCGGAGCCAATGTCAATCAATCCATTGAATCGCGATCGATTTACCAGTGAGTTTCGAGTATCCGTATCGACCGAGCAACATTCGTCCGAGCAATGACAGCGCCGCGTCCAATAACGTCTGCCGTAACCGGGCGGCGACGAAGGGTTTTCCATTTCAAATCGGCCGGGCTTCGCCGCTCCGGTTCACGGCTTGGTTCCCCGATCATTCGCTCGCAAGGCTAAGTTTCGCTCGACTGTTTTCGGCAAATCGCAGCACCAAGTCAACAGATTCTGAGCCTGCTTTTCCGGAGGCCAAAACCCAACCGTCGCCCTTCATCTTCGGATGTTTATGTATTGAAAGCGGATTCGGGTGTATTACGCCATCGAGATCAGCACCGTAGTAGCCGTTATCTGAAGCGTCGATTTTGAAAATCAGACGATCAGATAGTGTGTCATGTTGCAAGTATACCGCACGGACAATCTGCCCCTTTCCAAAAGTTAGAATCGTGGTCACGTGATCGCCAGTGACGGCCTCAAGGGAAAGGCCGCGATCGTAGTCATCGAGAATAATCCATTCGTCAATCCCAAACGCAGTTTTGGTACGGGAGTCCAACGTGGCCGCAATCGGACTCTTGCCACAGCCAATGACAGCGAGTAAAGCAAGCGCGATTGCAAATCGAAATACGTTGCGATGCATTGTCATAGTGCGAACTGCCGGGGAACGTCCGCCGTCACCGGGCGGCGAGTGAAAAGTAAACCATCAGAAAACGCGATGACGCCGCTCCGGTGCACGGCATGGTTACCCGCATTCCTACGGCTCCAGGAAATCAGCGAGTGAACCCTCAAACGAGCGGATGAACTCATCCGGTTCTTGTTCCGGATCATAACGATAGAGTTCATGCATGAACATGTGAAGCCCGTCGATTAGATTGCCGTCGCGATCGTAGATGTAACCCATCGAATCGCCATTTGCCCAGTCGATAAATGGAATGAACCGATCAGACAAGCTTCTGTGCGTATCGGCGAACGTGCCGCGATGGGCAGACACGAAATCAGATATTTCAGAGGTGGGCACAATGAACCACGGTGAAATCATGCTTTCCGGTTCCATCTGTAGCCCGTACCCATCTACGCGTAGATAGAGATCCTTGAGTTCGGCTGGCAATGGCAGCCCAATCTTGGATTCGACATCGGCGATGCTCTCTGGTGATGCCGGATCGCCAAAGATGGGTTCGTAGCCAGAATCAGCCTGAGCGGCCGCGTGATGCCGCGTTAGCAAGTCGGGCCAGTTTGTCATTGGAGGCAGCACATTTGAGTCGGGTAACGTTTGCGATAACCGCGTCGGCCAGATTAACGCTGACCACAGTGTAAACGGTCGTGGCCGACTGCGGTTGATCGGATGGTTCCACCCACTTTAGTCAAAGCCCAGCCAATCGTGTAACCTCGGAAATGGGTTGTCATGAAGTTGAGCTAGTGGGTAAGCCTGGAATCGACCGCGAACGCTCGCCTTTGAGGACGGGCGTAAGTAGTTCAGCCGCCCAAGATCGCTGCGTTCGTTCGTCATTGAAGTGCAGGTCTTCGACGTACACGACATGAAAAAGTGATCGCATTTCGGGGTAAGCGCATCTCAAAACGCGGTCTGCCATTTCAAATAGCTCAAGTACACGTTCGCGATCATGATTGTCGATTGCCGCTTGCGTGTGTTTTCGAAACGCCAAAAATGCAAAGTGCAGACGAGTCTTCGCGGATTCCCGATCAAAGTCGACCGTCAATTCCGGGAATTGCTCAAGCGACCAATCAAGGAATGAAGTACGAAACGTCATTGCGATATGCGTGGTGGTGGAACGTTACGCGTTGTATGGTTGAAAGTAAGCGATTTCCAGTATAGCCAGATAGAGGCTTTTGGTAAACTAAAATGTGTCGTGCGTTCCAGGTGGAGACTGGGCGTTTGATGTTTTTTCTGCTCGGTGGCCATGATCGCCGCTTGGCAGGATTCGGTGTCGTGAGGCGAGTCCCTTTTACGCGTTGTTGCTCTGACTACCTGCGGTTAGATTGGACACCTCCGAACCCACTTCCTAAGATCGATAGGTATATCTTGTGGCTCTGACCACCCTGATCACAAGGCTCATCCCTGAAGCGGGTAAGTGGCCCTCGACATTCCAGGGCCAAGCGGAGGAACTTACGTCGCGCAGCACATCGAATCGTCGACTACTCTTTCCTTGCAAAAGGCGAATTCCATGAGCACCATGCAATCCCTTAAAAATCAAAACTCAAATTGGCGTCGTAGCGCCAGACGTGCTACCAAGCCAAGTTCCACCAGCACCAAGCCTGATCCCAAGGTGCAGCATCTTGGAATTGGCATCGACACAGGTCGCTACGGTCATCATGTCAGCTTTCTACGAGATGATAAACAGCGGGCTGCCCCTGCCATAACCGTCATGGAAAAAGCTGCCGACTATGACAAACTCAAATCATCTTGGAAAAACTGCACCAACGATTCCCCAACGCACACCTGCACCTTCGCATCGATGCTGCTGGCCAGTACGCCGACAACATCGAAGCCTTTGTGCGATCCCTTGATCAACTGCCCATGACCGTCTCGGTCGGCCAACCTAAAGTGAATAAGGACTACCATAGCGTCGTCGCGCCCAAGAACCAAACCGACAAGACCGAAAGCTATGCCATGGCACGCTACGCGGTTGTCGAACAGCCCCAAGCGTCCTACGGCACACCGCCCGAATTTACCACTCTCAAGCGAATCGCTTCCAGATTGCAAGCACAAGTCAAGCAGACCACGCGGCTAACCAATGCGCTGCACGAAGCCTTGACCTGCGTCTTCACCGAACTAGCCACGCTCGCTCCCAACATCGCCGCCGATTGGGTGCTGATGATGCTTATGAAATATCCCACCGCCAAACGAATCGCTGCTGCCCGGCTGAGCAGCCTGACGAAGATCCCCTATCTTCTGCCAGAGAAGGCGTTGGAGATTCAAAATGCTGCAAAACGCACTGTTTCTAAACAATCCAGTGAACTCGATGAAGAGTTGATCCAAGATCTTGTCGGTGAACTGCAGCACTCCCTTAGCGAAGAGAAACGTCGAAAACAGTTGCTCGTCAAAGCATTCAATGCGTTGCCCAAAGGCCCACACCAACGCATTGCCACGATTAAAGGGATTGGCGACCAAACCGCCGCAGCAATCGTCGCTACAGCGATCTCGATCGACCGTTTCGAAACCGATCGTAAGCTCGTCGGATACTACGGCATCTTCCCACGAGAGCTGCAAAGCGGTGTTGATAAGTTCGGTCGTCCGATCCCGCCAGGTAAGAAAGTTATGTGCAAACAAGGCAACGATCTGGTTCGGGGTCTGTTGTGGCAGTGCGCCAAATGTGCTTCGGCCGCCAACGGTGGCAACCCGGAAGTACGTGCGTTGTACCTACGTCGACTCGAAGCGGGCGACACGGCGATGTGTGCTTGGGGCTACTGCATGACAAAACTGCTGCGGCAAGTCTACGGCGTGTGGACCACCGACACGGACTTCGATCCCGAGTACGAAGCCAGGCGTCGCGCTGCCCGTCAAGCCGCTCAGCAAGCCGACAGGATCAAAGGGAAAGCAGAAACAGAGGTGTCGGGCCACAAGGACGTATCCGGCTCCGAAGAGACTGGAAAAGTAGTCACCAACACCCCTGCTTCGATGGAACCCGTTTCTCATTCGGATGATATCGTTCATGATGATCCATCTGCGGGCACGGTGCAAGCGGAAGTTGCACCAACTGCCGCCCGTCCGCTGATCGATTTCGCGGAGCTTCGTAGTCGGATCAGCATGGCCGACGTGTTGACGAAAATGGGTTATTCATTTCGAGTGGGCGCAGGCCAGCATCGAGGCAAGTGTCCGCTTCATGATCCGAGCGTGGGTCGAGGCAAACCGTTCTCAGTCAATTTCAAGCGAGAAGTGTTTCGCTGTTTCGAATCGAGTTGCGGTTGTCAGGGCAATGTTCTGGATCTGTGGTCCGCGTATCGCAAACTACCGCTCTACGAATCCGCGTTGGACTTAGCGAAAACCTTCAACATTGAACTTCCCGATCAGCGACGATCCAGCCCTCGAAAAAAACAAAAAAAACTTGGCGGGCATACCCCGCCCACCCCTTGATTACTACCGGTATATCTAACCGGCCTTTCGAAAATAGTTTCGAAACAGACTGCGTCCAGTATTGATAATCCTCTGGCTTCTTTTCGTCCGGCGAGTTGACGGTGGGAATTGTTGGCCTTGATAACAACCGCTATGAAACGAATTTGCTTTGTAATACTCAAATGGAATTCCGAAAGTCCGCAAGTAATATCCATATTGGAGGGCACCAAGCCGGTGTTTCGGAGAAAGTTTTGCCTGTAATAATTCCAGCACATCTTGGTGGCTCTGGGCGTTATAGGTCGCACCGAGTTCGCGATAGAAACTCATGCCCGCCAACACCGAAGGCGTGCCCCAGTAATTTGCCTCGACCCCAACCGTCGATCCAAACGAGAGCACTTTCTCAGCATGCCCGATCAAATCGTAGGTAGAGATGCGGCTTTCAGGAAGGATGATTTCAACTCCTTTTCCGTCCAGAAGTTTAATCAGATCGGTGTCACTATTATTGACGCCCGAAAGATTGGGGTGCATGCGAACGTAGATCTTCATGCCTGTGTTTTGAAGATCGTTAGCAATCTGCTGAATGGCAATTCCTTGGGACGGGTAAATAGGATTTTTCCATTCCTCTCCAATTCCAATGAACTCGTCTTCCGAAGAATTGAAGATCACCAAATTACGTTGAGCTGGATCCCAGGATTCGGGGAGAAATCCTGTGCGCTGTTTTTTGGTGAATGATGTCCATCCATCTTCGATCCCCATTCGTCGGTTGGTAAAGAAAGTTGCACCCTCCGTCTCGCGTACTTCGGGATCCGCAGAATGCCATGCATCGTTTAGGCTTTCCAAAAAGGGAGGACGATCATGAGGCAAATGGTTCTTGAACAGTTGGTATTTTGTATTGTTCGCGCCACGTTCGTGCATATATGCATCAACCCCTTGGCGTTGACAAGCTCGCATGATCCCTCGGGCCATCGCGAATCGCCCATTGAAGAGATAGACACGATCGACATCTTTATGGCTGCTTAAATAATGGCTCATCGCTCGATGGGCTCGAAAACCGGATATGACCAGTCCACGGTATGCGTTTTGAGACTCCGGTGTGGAAAGATTGTGATCACGGAAGTTGTGGATTGTCGTTGAAACCGCTGCATAGCCACAATCCCAATCATCTACTCGAAAGTGTTTCGCATGCTCAATGTCTTTAAACGATGGGTCAATCAAGCCTTCCTCCTGATAGTCTTCCGGAGTGAGGAACTCGCTGAGGCTGTTCATTCGGACGGATTCGGGAAGAAGGCCGATCGCTTTTTGACGCAATTCGATACACCGCCTGCAACCAGCAAGCGAAGCAGATGGTTGCGTGATACACGACGGAACATCGTTCAAACATGTCAAAATGGCAACGGAATCCCCTTGCTCGATATGCTTGTGTAGAAGCTCGAGCTCCGTCGCTAAATGGTGTGTCCAATCGACTAAAAAAGTAAAAACAACGTTCATTTAGAACTCCTCGTTGATCATTTTGTGCGTGATGCGAAACCGTCTCCGGCGGGGACATTCTCCGGCCGATTTGAAGACTCAAGCAACACAGAGCCAAAGCGGATAGTGTTTAGATAGCTTTCGATATATCCAAAAAAGCATTCAAGCCTGCCTCGAGTCGCCTTCCCAAGTCTGTACCACAATCTACATTTCACAGCTCGGCTATTACGCAATCATCCAATGCCATGTCAACCGTTGTGCCCCCCCTTCGTCAGATGATGTTGGGGATTGTCGCTCAGGATCGCTGAGTTCATAGGCTTCGATCCAGCTTACCGCCAGGAACGTTTTGCCAGTCCCGCTGGAGATGGTGGCATTGCTGATGTGGCCCAAAAGCCCGTGCGGAAGGATCATTAGCAAAATCCCCACCATAATACGATGCTGTTATGCCGGGATGGGATCCGGTTTCTATTGATGGTTACTCGATTAGGAGAATCTCGCGTCATTACCTGTCTTGCGTTTGATTCGTCTCCTACAAAATGCTTAGCTTTCCCAGCTAAGCCTCTGGATCGTAAGTCCAAGGCACATTCATTGCCATAGCAATTCGCCACGAACCCGGTCATGCACCCCACACCAACGGGTGAGTCAATTTGTCTTGAGTCATTCCTGATTTGTTGCTACAAGGCTTCCATCGCATGAACATGTCCCTGACGTCTGGACCTCGGATCCATAGGTGCAACCATTTCTAATTATGATCATACCCCGTCGCAAAGTCTGTTCGCTCCCGATTCAGTGCATCCACAGTCGACGAGCAAGATCTCTAGCGGAAAAGAACCACAAAGCACGAGTTGTCTCGTCAACAACTACAATTACGCCGACTACGTTTGCGAGGCGGTTGAATCGGCAATCGAGCAAGAGCTAGCATTTGATGAAATCATTGTCGTCGATGATGGATCGATCGATGATTCCGTTCGTCGTTTAAGGCAACGGTTTTCTTCCCATGACAACGTCATGATTATTGAGAAGGAGAATGGGGGTCAGTTATCGGCTTTCCATCGTGGTGTACAGGAAAGTCGAGGCGATCTGATTTTTTTTCTCGATGCTGACGATCGCTATAATTCTCGGCTGAATTGGATGGCCAGTACGCTGTTTTCCAAGAATCGAACGATCGATTTCCTAAGCGTAGGCTATGAAGAGTTTGGCGAGACACTTCCAGGAAACTCGTCTCCACAGCCAAGTCGGGACTACGGTTTTACTGCCCTTAGCACGATCTTTGATCGGCGCTGGGTTGGTAACCCGACATCATGTCTGTCCATGCGATCAAAACTAGTCAATCGAGTTTTACCCTATCAAGATGAGGATGCTTGGCGGATCCGGGCCGACGATGTGTTGGTGTACGGATCTTCTATCCTGGGTGCGCATAAGTATCACCTCGGTGAACCGCTAGTCGAATATCGCATCCATCAAAATAATGGCTATGCGAAACAAAAGATTGACACGCTAACAAAATTGAAACATGCGATCGAAGTAAATCGTCTGATCAGCTACTATGTTGAAAAGTCCGGTTATGAGATCGGTTTGCTCGGCAATCTGCTACCGAGAGAGTTTCGAACGCTGGAACGCCCCACCTACAGCGAATTGAGACGCTATATCCACATGTGCTCACGAACCGGTTTGCCTCTCCGATTGCGTATCGATTCCATAGCTATCATGCTTCACCATTATTTAGTCGAACGCTTCAAGAAAAAGCCGTTCACGTCATTCGTGGATTTAGAATTCGCACGCCCCTCGTTGCCAATTACGGAGAAAAGGGAAGCTACATCCTCTCCGGCTTGCCATCAAGCGAGCGGAACCGAGATGCGAAGGACAGCCTAAGGATCCACTGCAAACGTGAGGGTGACTCGAACGCCACTCCGAAATCGAAGCAGGCTTTGCAATCGACTAGTTTAAGTCTGGCATCAAAGCTCTTTCCGGCTTTGGATTTGAATCCTTTGATCACAGGCGTTTTGCCGCTACACAGTCGTATCTTCGCATGGGTGGCTGATGTTTTATGCCCCGATATCGTCTTCCCTATCGTGAAAGGATAGGCCTCACGCCAGCGACTACAACGGTATGCTTTGCTCGTCATTTTGGGCTTGATATGTCATATTGGTAGCACCTACAAGGCTCTTTGCGATTTGTCTGCACCCGTGAATGGGGAACAAGGGGGCATCGATCGTCACCTTCCATTGCCAAAGCTTATGGACCATACCTGACACTCGAAAACAACAGAGTTGGCCAGCCATTGGCGATGCAGTAAAACGTTAGACTTCCTATCCTGCCTTAGGACAAGACAACGCGTCCCCGCACCTCTTGTCAGAACCTTAGCTATGTCAATCAAGAAGATCATCCGTGAGGCAAACTGGCTAGTCCCGCGGTTGGGATTGCAGGGAATCGCCCTGCATGAAATTGGGAGTTCGGGTTTCGGGGATCGGCTGCGTGGAATCTCTTTGGCCCTATTCCTCGCTCGCTATCATCGTGTGCGGCGGATCTACTACAATGATTTCGAAGGCGATCTGGAAGACCATCGGTGGGTTATATTCAAGCACAAGTTGTGTGATTTGATCCAGCTCGATGGGATCGAACTGATCGAGACACCGCTGCCTTTCCCTGAAAAGACTTTGTGCGTTGAGCATCTTTGTCACGTAGGTACCGGCCTGAAACGCTATGGCTGGCGTCAGATGTGGCGACTGCAGCCCCGATCCCCTGCGATCCGAGAACGCATCGACGACATCGGAATTGATCAAACGATGATCGGCTTTCACGTTCGTGCAACCGATATGGTGTCGGAAGTGTCGTACGCTCGCGGCGAGGAAGTGATAGCAGCCGAAGCGATCGAAAACCTAGGGAAATGCGCGGCTATTCATGGGACTCGGAAGGTGTTCTTGGCCGCAGACAATCAGAAGGGGCGTGACGATTGGGGCTCGCGTCTGACCGACTTGGGATTCTCGGTCAAAGTCAACGCAGGGACGGTTTGGAACGAAAATGCCATACGCCATACGGGAGTCGACGACATGCTCGTCGACTTCTTCGGCTTGGCGAATTGCTGTCGCGTCGTCCGCTTGGTTTCGTCTGAGTTCTCACGCCATGCTGCGTGGATGACCGGCCGGCCGCTGCGTTATTCGGAACTGCTCTGAGTATCTTTGGTTCTGAGCATCTATGGTGCCGAACAGTATTGGGCCTGACCCAAGACTACCTCGTTGCTAAACGGTTCGCTTCGAGTTCGATAGCCATCGGCGTGTCGCCTAGGGATCGCGTCGCAGGGGGTAAACTTGATCTTTGGTTTTAGCTCTAGCCCGGATGATTCATGGGCTTGCAAATTGTTTTGCTAACGTCTACGCCTTCAAGCGTTTACGTTCATTGCTCGAAAAACAGTCTGCGTATTAGCCGTTTTGGCGTTAGCGGGCTGTCGATTTAATCGTTTAACGCTTAGCCGAAGGCGTCAGCTTTTCCGTAAGCGGTCGCCTATGGCTTGTCGTTAAACAATAAGTCGAGTCAAACCGATTAAATCAGCAGGCCGCTATCGCCAAAACGGCTAATGAATCATCCGGGCTAGTTGCAACGATACAAATTCCTTTCGCCTCGCTCTCGCCCGATCGACTTCGGTAGGCTGCCAAGTCGCGTCCACTCGCAGCACTGCGAACGCTGGAGGCTACGGATCACAAAGCTAGAAATCAAAACTCACCTTGCCATCGACCAATTTCAATCTGGCATCAAACTTCTTACCCGCGTTCGATTTGAATCCTTTGATCACTGGCGACTTCCCGCTTTGCAACAGTTTTTTCGCATTGGTGACTGAAATTTTGCGTCCCGACATCGTCTTCCATATCGTTAAAGGACAGCCCTCACGCCAGCGACTGCAACTGTACGCCTTGGGGGTCTCAACGACTGGACTTTGACACAACGGGCACTTGCCAATCGAATCGCTGTTTTGGTTTTGTGTTGCCGATGACGGCTTGCCCGCACCCTTGCTTGCGGACTTGCCACTCACGTTCTGCTCGTCGCCTCGAGGGACAGGGATTTCAACGATCACGCCCGAAGCGGACATGCCCAATAAGATAGGCGATTCGCCTGCAATCGCGATCGGTTCGCTCATCACTCCCCATTGCAAAAGTTCACGTAGCGAGTTCATTGACAATGGTTCGTCACGGTAGACAGGTGGCAATACAAACTTGCAACCATTGCGCCAATCCGAACAACCAAGAGCCTTGTTTCCCTTGATGATCTTTTCACCACAAAGTGGACAATGACCGTAAATGCTCATGTCAATTTGCAGGTCGTCGCTGCGGACCAAATCGCGAGCGTAGTCAGCGATCTCGCTCATAAAGACGTTTGCCGACAAACCACCTGTTTCGATTCTTTTGAGTTTCGCTTCCCATTCGCCCGTCAACTCAGGGCTGGTCAAGTTGCGGTCCTTTACGATTGCGATTAAGTATCGTCCCAAATCGGTAGCGATGATGTTTTTCACAGACCGCACGATGTAGTTACGATGCAACAGCGTCTCGATCGTTGCCGCCCGTGTCGCGGGGGTGCCAAGTCCTTTTTCTTTGAGTGCTTCGCGAAGTTCTGCTTCGTCGACAAGTTTTCCAGCCGTGTCCATCGCACCGAGGAGCGTGTTTTCGGTAAAATGCTTAGGAGCTGACGTTTGGCCTGATTTGATGAATGGTTGATGGGGTCCTGATTCACCCTGTTTGAAATCGGGTAGCGATTGTGATTCGTCCGGCGCACCAGCCTTTGCCCTGTTACCGTTTGCTTTTCCTTTTCTTGGATACAACTGAGTCCAACCAGCGACAACGACTCGCACACCTCGAGCTCGGAAATTGGTTTTGCTTGCCGATGCATCGACCGTTGTGATCTGTTTTTCACATGCCGGATAAAACGCTGCGATAAACCGAATGGCGATGGCGTCATAGACTTTACGCTGGCGATCGCTCAGGCTGCCGGGGTTGGATCCTGTCGGAATGATCGCATGATGGTCAGTGATCTTGGCATCGTTGATGATTCGCGACGAGAATGGTAGCGATTTTAAGTCGAGACGAGCGATTTCGGATGACTTCCGTGGCCTTAGTTGCTCCAGAATCTTTGGAACGTCCTTGCGCATGTCTTTGCTGAGGTAGCGAGAATCGGTTCTCGGGTAAGTGATCCATTTTCCTTCGTAAAGCGATTGAGCCGCCGCGAGCGTATCGGCAGCCGAAAGTCCAAACCGACGGTTCATGTCTCGTTGCAGTTCGGTCAAATCGTATAATTGTGGCGGCGGCGATTTTTCGCTGCGGCCTGTCACCTTGGTGACATTTAGCGGATAGGGCTTGACCGCTTCTAATCGTTTCTTTGCTTCCCATTCATCACCGAACCGATCGCCAGTGAAGCGAAATTGTACGTCTCGATACTCGGTCAGTAGTTCCCAAAAGGGCTCGCTGCGAAACGTGCGGATCTCGTCATCACGGCGAACGATCATTGCCAATACGGGCGTTTGCACGCGGCCTAGGCTCCACAATAAACCGGAGTGGCGACGCGGGGATTTATCGCTGTTGGACTCGTCGGTTTTGGGTTCGGTGTGGACCGATCGATAGCGAACGGTATAGTTTCGGGTGGCGTTTAGCCCGACGATCCAATCCGCTTCGCTGCGGCATTTGGCGGCGGCGTACAGATTATTGTAGTCCGAAAGCGGACGGATCGAACGAAACGCCGCTGCAATAGCAGGCGGCGTCAAGGAACTTAACCATAATCGATCCGCAGGTTTCTGTTCACACCCGGTAAGCGATAGGATATAGCGGAAAATCAATTCGCCTTCGCGTCCAGCATCCGTGGCGCAAATCAGCGAATCAGCGGCTTGGAACAAACGCTCAATCACCGCAAATTGTTTTCGTGCCCCGTCGTCGCCTCGCAGTCGCAACTGAAATTCGGCCGGCACGAACGGCAAGGATTCGAGCGTCCAACGTTTCAGCGACGGATCGTAATCGCCAGGTTCCTTTAGTTCGACGAGATGTCCAAACGCCCAAGTGACTTGATAGCCGCCTCCTTGCAAGTAACCATCGTGCCGTGAATTTGCTTTTAGGAAAGATGCCAAGTCACGAGCAACGGACGGTTTCTCAGCCAAGACGACCTTCATGTTCGTGGAACCTTTCGACGTGTTGCGTTGGGGATCGCTACAAGATAACCAAAGTATAGCAGACTTGGTTGTGTCGATTGGTTCGCGTTCGGCTAACGCTATTCAAACCAATCGATGGCGTTCTTGAACATCGCCATGCCATCACCATACTCAGGTTGTTCGTCACGGCGAGTCCAGAAAGGGTGCTGCGTCGGATCGATATGCCGTTCGGGATGCGGCATCAAACCGAACACGCGTCCCGTCTTATCGCAAACGCCCGCGACGTTCGCATCGGCACCATTCGGATTGACGGGAAATGGCAACGTCTCACTTTGTACGGATCCACTTTTACCATCGGAGTAGCGAAGTGCCAAACGTCCTTCGCTTCGCATCGCGTCGATGACGTCTTGGTTTGCAGCAACGAACTTGCCTTGCGCGTGTGCCATCGGCAAGTACATCCGCTCGATATCCTTCAGGAACACGCACGGCGATTGATCGCTCACCAAATGGACCCAGCGATCCTCGAAACGTCCATGATCATTCCAATCGAGCGTCGCCGGAGCTTCGCTTTGATCTTCCAATTCTTCGGTCAGAGCTCCGAGTCGCATTAGAACCTGCATCCCGTTACAGATTCCCAACACCAAGCGGTCGCCATTGCCATGAACAAAGGCATTGACTAATTCGGACAAATGACGCCGTAGTTTGGTCGCCAAAATTCGGCCAGCGGCAATATCGTCACCATAACTAAAGCCTCCCGGCAGACAGAGGATTTGGTATCGGTCCTTCAAGGCTGGATTTTCAATTAATCGATTTACGTGGACACGTTCTGAGACGCCGCCAGCGGAATCAAACGCGAACGCCGTTTCTTCATCACAATTGGTGCCAGGAGCACGGAGAACCAAAACGCGAGGAGCAGCCATCGTAAGGGATTGTCTTAAAAAGGGTTATGTCAATAAACGGGTTGCAGACTGTATTCGCGACCCGAAGCGTAAGTTTAGCGACCATCCGACGGCTTGAGAACCTCCACTTTAAGTTGTAGTCTTTCGTTGCGGTCGTCCCAGCCGATGACGGTTGCCCGTCCATGCCATAATCCGCGACCAAGCTGTTCGAATTCGTCCCCTAGGTCTTTCGGAATGTACAGCACAAGCGGCAATTCAGGGTCGTCCGAGTGCGCCCAAACGGCATGGCCGTCTCGGTAAACGTTGGGTGCGTCGCGGCCGCCGTACAAAAGTCGCCGCTCGATGTGTGCGGACATGTCGAACGACAATCCAACGATCGCGTCGATGAGTGCCGACCGCTTCACCGGATGATCGCGAACCGCCCATAGATGACGCGCTGTTTCCGCAAATGTGATCGTTTCAGATTCTGCAGCAGCGGATATTTCCGTGGTTGGTTCCGTCTGTGACCGAACACGGTCGCTAGCACTTTCATCGGGCAGCACCTGTAACTTGATTTTCTTTCGCCAATCAGGCCAACGGGGAATGTCGATCGATACTTCGACGATCCAATGAAGCTTGTTGTCGCGAAGCTCGACGGAGAAGGGAGCATCGTTGGGAATCTGGTAGGAGAAGTCGTAGTGAAGTGGCCGATTCGCCGACAGCGTGGTTGCTCCTTCGAGCGTCTCGGTCGATTGGAACAGACGGTGATGGTGAGTCTTTTTGTTGCTGCCGGAGCCACTGATGCATTGTTCATTTGCAGAAACCTTCATCGTGATGCCATTGATTTGAAGGTTTTTGCGAGGAGAGAAGCTCAATTGCCCCTTGATCGTTTGCCCCGGTGAGACCGTTGTCATCCCCAAATCGCATGCGACTTGGCCGAGCACCCACTTTGGCAACACCGACTTCACCAAAAAGACGCTAGCGCCGATCAATCCAAATGCCCCCAAAAAGATTATCGGAATGATGCCTCCGTCACCAATAACAAATGCAGCGACAAACATGGCAAAGCCAGCGATGACCAACGCTGCAATGCATCCGCCAGCAATGCCGTTGATCTGCTTTGTCGTCCTCGGCACAACCGCCTGCGTGTTGTCACAAGCAGCTCGTACCAAAAAGGGTACAGACGCCTTAGGGTCAAAACTCCATGGGATGTCGACACGAGCATCAATGTAATGATCGATGTTCAAATAGTGGCCATGATAAGTGGGTGGCCAATCGGCGATTTTTAGTTCAAAGGGGTACTCGACGTGCTGGCCAGCGGTCCAATGTCCTGTGAACAGGGTCACTTTGTCTGTTGAACCCTTGGCGATATTACCGCGTCCATGAGTCCGCCAAGCGGATTCGACGATCAAGCCGTTGCATTTTACATCATTATCGACATCGACTCGGACGGTGCCGCGAATTGTCGATCCGCCATCGTGTAACACGTCGGCTTTGTCGTCGAGGTTAATCGATAAATCGCATTTCGCCATCACTGTTTACCTGTTTCTGAACTTGCTCGTATAGGTGGGATTCGATCGCACGAATGTCACTGCCAAATCGACGTCGCAACGCTTCGGCATCCTTCATCGAAAGTTTCGGTATGGGGACTGGGGCTGGATTCAGCCGTGATGCCTCGATTCGCCGGTTCATTGCCTGCATGATGAAGGACGCATCATTCGATTGTCCCAGCGGATAGGTCGTTACAGTGTACCCGAATCGCAGCAGTTGGCGGGACAGGTCGCGGTGTGTTGCCAGAATCAATGGCAAGCCAGAGGAGAATAGGGTTCGCATGACGTCGCGAGGCAATCGCTGAGCTTCGTCAATGAGCAACGGGTTCCCATAGGGAATGGGGCAACAGGGCAAATCTTCGTCCAAATAGACGTAGCTTGCATCAGGCAGCAAACGCTTCAATGCCAGCATACGCGTCGTTTTGCCTCGGCCACACTCGCCGATCAATTGCACCGCCGAACGCAGGTCGACGACGTGTTTTGCTAGCTCGCGAACGTCTAGAATCGCCAATTCAGCTCGTTCTTCTCGGGTTAATTCTCCAAAGGGATTGCGAAATAGGTTGCACCTCGCCCAAGGAAGAACGCCGCGAATCTTCGAAAACTCGTTTAACTTGGTTTGCATCATCGTTTTACTCTAAACCAAATTCGGATGCTTCACCATTCG
This sequence comes from Novipirellula aureliae, assembly GCF_007860185.1. Taxonomy (NCBI): domain Bacteria; kingdom Pseudomonadati; phylum Planctomycetota; class Planctomycetia; order Pirellulales; family Pirellulaceae; genus Novipirellula; species Novipirellula aureliae. Next base: position 388,877 of record NZ_SJPY01000002.1, on the reverse strand, counting down.
TCACTTTCGGTTTATCGAATCGCAGCGATCCGACGAGTGATTCGGGTCCGCTGTTTTTCGGGGTCGCTGTGGTATTGGGTCGCTGTGGTATTGGGGCGCTGTGGTATTGGGCCGCGACGTTGTCGCAGGCTGTTTCTTCAGCGAGCTTTCCACGGTCGGAAGTGCGATCGCTGCGATTGCTATCACGCTACGCATTGTGAATCCCCGTGAAAGCGGTGCCTGGGCTCTCTAGCACCTCGGTATGAAAGCATAACTTTTCTAACAAATTTTGCATAAATCTGTCTAGCGAGATGTAGACGCTGTACGGATTCAAAGCGACTTCTTATGATGGGATGGTCGTGCGCAGCGGTCTGCGTTAAACGTGCGACACAGGCGACAAACATGGAAGGTATCAAACACGGATGTCTTATCAACAAACTTTGCCAAACTCGTTTTCTAGCGACGATTCCGAATCTCAAATTCGAAAGCCCGCAAACGGTGATGCCGAATGTGTTTCAGGCTTTCTGGAAGGTCATCGGCACTTTATCGGCGGCCTGGGTAGGCACCAACTGGGTGACTACATCATCAAACGTCAAATTGGTCGTGGAGGAATGGGGGTTGTTTACGAGGCAGAACAGATCTCGCTTGGTCGCCGCGTCGCTTTGAAGACGCTGCCATTTGCCTCGGTTCTCGATCCAAAGCAAGTCATCCGATTCAAGAACGAAGCCCAAGCGGCAGCGGGCCTTCATCACCCCAATATCGTGCCCGTCTATGGTGTTGGCAATGAACGCGGGGTTCACTATTTCAGCATGCAATTGATTCAGGGGCAATCGCTCGACGAGGTGATACGAGAGTTGATTGAGCTGGCAGACCATGGTCAGGAAGGTGCATCGGATCGCTTACAGGCGGTTTGCAATGACACCACTGCCGATGCTTGTGGAACGACCGAGACCGTTCGGGCCGAGCCCAGGAAGCCGACGGTCAGCAGATGCTTTTCGACTTGCAAATCCGTGCAGGAAGCGAACTATGTACGTTCGGTTGCCGAACTCGGCAAGCACGCTGCGGATGCGTTGCACTACGCACACGAACATGGAGTGATTCATCGCGACATCAAACCATCGAATTTAATGCTCGACCGTCAGGGCAAGCTTTGGATCACTGATTTTGGCTTGGCACGAATCACCAATTCACAAAGCATCACCGTCAGTGGTGACTTAATTGGTACGGCCCGTTACATGAGTCCAGAGCAAGCAGGTGGACGATTGCATGAAATCGATCATCGAAGCGACGTCTTTTCGCTTGGGGCGACACTTTATGAAATGTTGACTTTGACACCAGCATTCCATGGTGAATCGCGCGAGCAACTTCTTCGTGCGGTTGAGTTTCATGGTCCCGAATCCCCTCGCAAACGGAACCCGTCTATTCATGTCGACTTAGAAACCATCCTCTTGAAGTCGCTCGAGAAACGTCGCGATGACCGTTACGCGACGGCAGGCGAATTGGCAGACGATTTGGCCAATTTTCTCGAAGGGCGTCCTCCCAAAGCGAAACGCCCTGGGCCGATGGAGCACGCTTTTCGTTTTGCAGCACGGCATCGGAATTGGGTCGTTGCCGGCTTTTTGGTTCTCTGCTTGCTCTTAGCGGTTGTCTCGACAAGTGCGATGCTGCTAAATCAGCAGCGTCAGAAGACAATTGCAGAATCGGCACTTGCATCAGAGCATCTGCGAGAAACTCAACGAGTGGTCGATAATTTTGGGGCGCTCGTCGATCAGAGGCTCGAACATATAGCCGGAACCCAGCGACTGAGGATTGACTTGCTTAGAGAACTCGAGAAGTATTACGAGAGTTTTGTTACCAAGACCGCCGACCAACCCTCGTTCGATCTCGATTTGGCAACCACTCGTTTTCGCCTTGGTGCTGTTCATCAACGACTCGGGGAACACGAGCTAAGTCGAGACTTTTACCTGGCGGCCCTCGCAGGCTTTGAGAGGTTGCGACACCTTGCACCGGAGAGCAATGAACTGATTGCCGATGTGGCGCTTTGCCACAACAACCTCGGGCAAGTCGCTGACAGTCAAGGCGATTTTTCAGTCGCACGCGAAGAGTACGAGCTGTCGATCGCAGGTTATCGCCAATTGGTTTTGCGTGGTGCTCCACGTGGCCGAACCGGTTTTGCCAGAACGTCAATGAACCTTGGCTTATTGTTGGCTTCCAACAATGATCCTGACGCGGCCAGAGTACTCGAGCAATCGCTTGAGTCGTTAACAGCATTGGCTTCTCGAGATCCTGAGAATTTAAACATCCAAGACCAATTGGCTTTGTGCGAAAATAACTTGGCGTCGGTGGTTCTCGACCGTGACCGCGGGCGGGCAGAGCATTTGCTTCGGCGTGCCGTGAAACGATACAATTATCTAGCCGACCGACGTCCTGCATCTCCCGAGCACAAGGGGGATCGTGCGTTGGCGATCAGTAATTTGGCGGCTGTTTTGGCAACGGGTGACGATCGGAAATCGGCAATCTATCTCTTGGAAGAAGTTGTCGAACTTCGACGTAGCTTGGTGGAATCGGAACCGGATGTGATGGTTCACGCGACTTCGCTGGTGATGGCCTACCATCAGCGTGGACAGCTATTTGCAACGGAGGGTGACATCGAGAGCGCCATCAACGAGTACGATCTGGCCAAGAAAATGCTCGAACAAACGATGCTACGGTTCCCGCTGAGTGATCGTCTCGCTTCCGATATGGCCCGGACGCTTAGCAATCTGGCTGTCCTTTCAGCCCGGATCGGTAAATCGTCTGAAGCAATTTCGATGATCGAAGAGGCAATCGAACATGAGGCGACCGCGATACGATTGGCTCCCGGAGACGATCGCTATATTCACTTAATGCAGCATCATCAAACTCGTCTAGCAGAGCTGAAGGTGCAATCATGAGATCACCAAAGCGACGAGTGACGCGGGGGCTTTCCTTTGAACGATTGGCAAGCCGGATTGCGCTTGATGGGACGGCGGGGTTGAAGGAATCAATCCTGGAAACCGACACGCTGTCTGTCCAAGCACAGGTTGGCAAAATGCCTTACATCGAAACAAGGGGCCCGAGGGTCGAACGGGCGCGGCCGATAGTGATGGGGCCGATAGTGATGGGGCCGATTATTTCACCAGACGACCTTCTGATCATTTCGTCCGGACTGCAAAAAGAATCCGACTTGTCCTTGCCATTGATCCCAGCGGGGGGTGACGAAACCAATGTCGACGGACGCGCCGTCACCAAGTCCAGTTCCCAAAATTCTGCAAGCCCCCAATCGCTTCGCGATGTCGTTGACAATCGGTATCTATCGCTTGATAACGGACACGTCAGTTATGACTTGCTGCCTCAACCGACGGCAATTGAATTTAACGTTGATCTTGACGAATCCCTCCTGCCTGCCAATGTCAACAATCCACGCCCGACGCTTGCCAGCTACGTCACTTCAAAACCACTTGGCCCAAACGATGAGCTGAATAGCCAAGCCGAAATCGGAATTTTGGCAAGCAAGCAAAGCGAAGATGATTTAGAAGGCATGCGTCCCCAATGGGACACGGTAACGGACGAGATATCCGACCAGAATCGGTTAACGACGGATGATTATTTTTCCGGTTCGAGTGAGCGTCAGCGTGTTGATTGGTCCGTAGACGTTTCAGCCAGCGCATCTCGCGGCGAACTTGCGATCGATTCGGCTGGCGAGATCGTCTCGGAAACACTTGGTCAAGAATCCGCCATCCTTCCGCGGGCGGATCACCATCCCTATTTAACAGAGGCGAACAAACCAGGCATCGAAGAGGTAAAGACCGAAAGCCCAAAGTTGTTGCCTGCCGATAACGAAAAAGAGGACACTCCACTTTCCAGCTACATCGGCGCAGCGGTATTGGGTATCGCCCTTACTATCTCGCTTCTTGATAGCGAACGGCCGAAAGGACAACCTCGATGTTATAGGTTCCTAAGAAGTCGAGAATAGGAACCAGTGCATCGTTGACATTCTTTTCGCTTAGATTGCTTGTCGAAAGGGTCAATCGGTCGGCCGCCGCGATGCCGCCGGTGGTGGCGTCAAGGGATAACCATTCGTCATCGACGTGGGCGAGCGTCCAGGCATGGAAAACCATTTGTGGTTCCGACAAGTTGCGATAACGAAAACCGAATGCAATCCGCGACGGGATTCCTTTTGCCCTCAACAGTGCCGCCAACAAAACCGCATGCCCGATCGAATCGCTTTCGGCGTCCCTTGCGACTTCGGATGCTCGTGGAAACATTTTTGACTCCGAGTTTAACTGGGTCAACCGATTCGTAGACCGGGCCAATTCCAATGCCAATTCGCGTTGTTTAAGTTGTCCGACCCCGATGGTCGCTTGGGCGATTCGTCGAACCATCGGCTCGTTGTAGTCGACCATCACGTTGGGGCGACTGTCGTTTTTGTCGACCGCTAAATCCACGCCGACGAAACCATTCTTGGCCACTTCGTCCAAGCGGGTGACCAGCACCAACAATGACCCATCGTTCATTTCTCGTACAAATTGGTCGGGTTGTGGTTTGACGAGAATATCGTCGGCGGAAGTCGCTTTGTGCCGACGCAACATTTTGAAGCCAACGCGTTGCGTTTCGGCAGGGTTTTCGAGATCCCCGCGAACTTCGGTCGATGCAAGTCCAGCAATCTCTTCTGCTTCGGGCATACCCCTTGTCGCGGTTCGCATGTCGGTTTGGTAGATAACCAGATCGCGAGACGAATCATACGTTCGCTGGACCATTCCTTGCTCATCGGTCCAGACAACCAACACTCGTTTGTCGTCTTCGTCACGATCAATTTGCACGTTCACCTCAATCAAGCGGTGGTCCTTGCCATCGAGCATCGGGACGGCGGCTGGGCCGTTACATTTCATCCGTACCGTGCCGATTTTTTGCTCGGTCGGCAGGATCATTTCAAAGACGCGTGTCTCACCTGAGGTCATCGGATCGCGGCGTAAGGAAGACGCGATCGCCATGAGACCTCGGACATCGGGATTCCAATCGATTTTTTTTGAAACTTGATAGTTTGCTCTCGTTTTGGTCAGTGAAAAACGGATGTCTTCCGACATCCCCGTCGTGCGTGTCATCACTGGCCCGACTGACAATTGCGTTTCGAAACTAATCAGATTTCCATTGACCAACTCACTGCTTTGCTCGCTTGTCCGCTGGACCAAACGCGAGATGCCTCGTGGGTTGAGAATCATAAGTTCTTCAAGATTGAGCTTGATTCGCTGCGTGGGCGCTTCGCCTTCGGCTTTGACTGTGCGATGTGCGTAGCCGACATGCCGGTTTTTGATGTAGTAGGCATACCAAGCTTGCCAGTCGCCCGCGAAGTTCCTCTGGATCCGATCGGGCTCTTTCTCGGGTTCGATGGGGCGGTTTGCAGCGATTTCCCTCGCTCTCGCAACCTCGGGCGGAACGATCGGTGCGCGATTGGGGATATCGCAGCCAACGAAAGTCAGGAGAGGCCAGAGGGCAAGGCCCGTGATTAGGCCCGTGAATAGTCGTGAAACGATCGAAGCTCTGGGAACCACTCTGGTCACCTTGATTGACGAAGACGGCATGATCTGGAGATCAACGAAAAGATTGTTGGCATTGTAATCGGGAAAACAAGAGTCGTCAGGGCGGTATTGCCAACCAAATGAGGGAAACGGTGCTTTTAAACGGGTTGGGTTATGGCGATTGGCAGAGGAATGACGAATGTGCGGACGCCAGTGCAAATAGACCTGCTCGCTTGGTCATCATTCTTCGACCTCGGCAGGAACGTGACCTAACGTTGGGTGTAGAGATTTCGCATTCGGATCCATCGAGACGATCGCGATATTTCCTGATCGTCATCCGTCACTAAATACTCCCCCCAACAGTTAACGGGATCGGAAACCAGCATGGGTTTTCTCAAACGCATACTTCGAAACGCCGTCAGCGACAACGCAACGCAGTCGATCGCTAGCGGCAGTTTCGAGACTCTTACCGACGAAGAACTGCAAACGCACATGGGAATTGAATCCTATGGTGTGTTCGATTTGACCGACGCGATTCGTCCTTCATACGATTTGCAGATCGTGCCTCGACAAGGCTTTCGCTACGACCAGTATGTTGATGAAACGAGCGGAGCGGCGACACCCGTTATTCTGGCGGCGGCTACCCGTCATCGTCTGATGGATCTATTCCTTGACCTCATCGATCCTCTCGGTCCAGTCGTCGATGTGGTTCTCGAAACCAGCCACCAAGGCAATTCGGGACACGAGGACCTGTATCGCGAGCATATAGACGCACCGGTTCTGAAAAGTACCTTGCTTGAGTTTGAAGACCTGCTTCTCAACGATGGCTGTACTGGAATCGCTATCGTGAACCCTTCAAAACGACAAGAAGTCCAACTTGATGAGCACAAACTTCTCATTGCCTACGGCGACCCGCTTGACGAATTCTCTCGACTCTTGATCGATGGTGATGTCTATCCAGACGATGAGATTCGATTTATCACCGAAGCTGAGCATGTTCACAGCAGCAATGATCGATATTACGATCAATTCGAACAATTGAAGAATCGTCTGGGCATGGACGGCGATGATTTCGCAGGGGCATGGTAGGACCCCCGCTCGACAAGCAACACTAAATTTGCGAGCATTTTCGTTGTCCGTTTCAACGAAAAAGGTATATTTCCGCATGTTCTTAGTTCTTAGTGCCAGTTTGCATCCCGATAGCCGTAGCCGAATTCTGGCCAAAGCATCCGTGGAAGAACTGCAATCGATCGGTCGCGAAGTCACGCTCTTTGATTTGGCCGTCACGCCGCTGCCGGCGTGTGATGGCGCGATCGCTTATGGCGACGAGAATGTTAAACATCTGTCAAGTCTGATCGAATCGGCTGAGGCGATATTGGTCGCATCGCCCGTCTACAACTACGATGTCAACGCCGCGGTTAAGAATGCTGTCGAATTAACAGGCCGAGCATGGACTGGCAAAGTGGTCAGCATGATGTTGTCTGCAGGAGGTCAGGGCAGTTATATGTCCGCAATGGGATTGGCGAACAGTTTGATGCTCGATTTTCGCTGCCTGATCGTTCCAAGGTTTATCTACGCAACCGGTGAAGCTTTCGAGGGCGACTCGCTAGCTGACGATGACATCGATGCACGCGTCAAGGTTTTAGTGAAAGAAACCGTGGGACTCGCAGATGCGGTTAATAAGTCGGAGTCCAGGCTTTAGCCGACTCCCTCGCCTCACCGAATCGCCTAAAGGCTGTACTCCAACCTTCACCGAATCGCTCCTTGGCAACTCGAGCCTGATCCGGCTGTACAACCGAAGCAATGTCTTCCCGTTTGAATCAACCGATTTGCTAATGCTGCTGCATTGAAATCGCGGATATGGGTCGGCAAATCCCCCTCTAGCTTCATCGCCAACATCTGATTGAAGTCGCAGTCGTACAGGTACCCTTCCCAGTCGACGGACACCATCGATCGGCACATGACCGCCTCGACGGTCAATGGATTAAACGCGTCGACCAGCTTTTGCATGTAGTCCTCATACTTGCCGCTTTGCAGCAAATCGTTCAAAAACCGGCTGATGGGAAGATTGGTGATTGTGTGCAATTCGCTAAAGACAACTCCATGACGCCGTTTCAACTCACGTCGATAAACCGCCTCAAGTTCCGTTTGGTTCGGCGGCAGTGACGTATTGGTCGGGTTGTAAACCAGTGTCAACTTCAAGCCGGTTTCCTCGCGTCCGTAGCCCAATTCATTGAGCCGAGTTAAGGCATCCATCGATCGTGCAAAAACACCTTCACCACGTTGGCTATCGCAGTTGTCTTCCAAATAACAAGGCAGCGAAGCGACAACCTCGACTCCATGCTTGGCCAAAAACTCGGGTAGATCCTTAAAACCATTGGCCATCAAAATGGTCAAGTTGCAACGGTCGATCACTCGCAAACCTTGATGGCGAGCTTGTTCGACGAGGAAGCGGAAATGGGGGTTCATTTCGGGGGCACCACCCGTGATATCGAGCGTCGACGCTTGGCTTCGCGAAAGTGCCAAGAGCACTTCCTCGGCTGTTTCCCGCGTCATGCTTTCGCGTCGATCTGGCCCCGCATCGACATGGCAATGCGTACAAGTTTGATTGCACAATTTTCCTACGTTAATCTGTATCACTTCAATCGACGAAGCGCGTAGCGTTGGCAGGGAACGCTGCGTCAGCATGTTCTGAAAAGTTGGCAACGTCGGGTTAGAATCTTGTTCCAAAATCCGACGCTGCTCCGCGGCATGTTGTAGAGCGTTTTGTTGGCGTTTTAGTGACAATTGCATGATTTTTCTAACCTTTACCCACCATCACGCCCGTTCCTCGCAGTTTCCACAAGAAGAACGCGGCACCGACCGCCATCAAAATGCTGCTGACCCAAAAAATGTTTTGAGGTTCATCACCAAAGACCGGGCGGATCGCCCAATAGAAAAGCGCGGCTACCGTCAGAAATGCGAACGAAACCGCATTGGCGGTTCCCAAAAATCGCCCTCGCTCATCATCCGGTGACAGCTTTTGCAGGAGTGCCTGCAACGGGATAATGTAGAATCCTGCGAAGAAGCCAGCCCCCAGGATGAAGAGGGCGACGTTGCTTAACGCTACTCGGATCATCGGTGCTCGATCGGGTAAGGAAGGTGGTACGAGCCCGAGTAGGGCGAAAAACAATACCAAGCCTGCCGCGCCGATCGGGATCAAACGAACTTCGATTCGATGCCCTGAGATTAAACCGGCAACCGCACAACCGACTCCGATCGCAACACCGAGCACTCCCATCAAGACGCTCGCTTCGCTCCGATTGATGCCAAGGACGATCGTGTATTCTGGGACGATGAACAGAGCGATGCCAGCAAGCAGATAAAAATAACCCCAAGCCATCATGACCATTAACAGTCGTGTTTTCGCCATTTCCCGAATGGTGAGGATGTAAGTCGTGAAGGGGTTAAAGTCGAATTTCAAACTTCGCGCCCCTGGTTGCAGCGGTGTTAAAAACCAGGCTGCAATCAATCCCGCAATGGAAATCGAAAGGAGTGTTGCGATGGGAATCCATCGTATTCCCACCGCACCGTTTTGAGGACTGTAAACATCACTAACCGCTCCGGCGATTAATGTACCAGCGATCACCGCAACATTGGTCATCATGTTGATCGTACCGTTGGCACGGCTGAGATCCGAATCGTCGACGAGTTCGGGAATCATCCCGTATTTTGCTGGCCCAAAAAAAGCACTTTGGCATGTCAAGGCAACCAACGCAAATAAGGTTAGCCACAGATTGCCGGTGACAAAACCAATGCCTGCAACAATGGCGATCGGTATTTCGGCGATCTTGACCCAGAGTGTGACGGAGCGTTTCGAATAGCGGTCCGCAATTTGGCCAGCGTAACCCGATAGCAAGATAAACGGGATCGTAAAACAAATCCCGACGATTCCTTGCCCGCCATCGCCTAATAACCCTTTCCACGCTCCATCAATGACCATGAACGTCAACACGCCCTTGAGCACATTGTCGTTCATCGCACCAAAAAACTGGCTGGCGAGTAGGCTCAAAAAGCCCTGTTTGAAAAGATTGCTTCGCACGAGACAAGTCGTTTTTGGGAGGAGTGGAACAATAAATCAGCCGTTTGGGCATTAGCCCCGGTTACGGTTTTGGGGAGTCGCGTTAGGGAGTGCCGAGGGCACGAAAGGTAAAAGGTAATGGCCATGGACGCAGCTCAAGGGTTGGTCGAGCATTCCGTCGGAATCGTGGCTATCGCCAAAGCGGCTAATAGGAATCACATCTATCCTCGATAGCGATCGATTACATCCGGCAACGGATATGCGGTCACATCTCGGACGCCTTCTTCCGCAGCAATTTCTCTAAGCCGCTCATAACCGCGAGTGACCAGCTTGGACCGCTGGCTCACAAATTCAGTGTCCAAATGATTGCGTGATAGTTCGCCCAAAACGACGACCGGTTCGAAATCCACATGGTCAATAAACTGAGCCAAAACAGGGTTACAGCGCAAGTGACGCTCGGGTGAAGTGTGTAGCACCTCCGGGTCGAGTTCGCCGATCACATACCGTAGGTACAAGTCGCTATCGACAATTCCGGTAACGTCGTTGCCACAAACTTCGCAAAGATATCCTTGGTCACATTTCGCCATCGTTAACTACTGGAAGAGTGGCTAAGCATCAAGTCCTAGGACATCGAACATGTTGTAGATTCCTTTGGGACGTCCGATCAACCATTTGGCTGCTGCGATCGCACCGCTGGCATAGCAATCACGGTTGCTCGCCGCGACTTTTAGCTCGATGCGCTCGCCGAGCATCCCGAAAACAATCGTATGTTCACCGGGGTTGTCACCGACACGGACGGCGTGATAGCCGATTTCGCTTTGCGTTCGCTCGCCCGTTTGTCCCTCGCGGCCATGAACATGCCTCGTCTCAGGCCCCAGTTTCTTGGCAATCAATTCACCAAACTTGAGGGCTGTGCCACTCGGTGCATCCGTCTTAAACCGATGGTGCCGTTCGATGATTTCGACATCCAAACCGCCTGCTACGTCGTCAAGCGTTTCGGCAACCTCTGCGGCTAGCTTCATCGTCAAGTTGACAGCCAATGACATGCTTGGTGCCCAAACGACCGGGATCAATTCGCCGGCGGCTTTCAGCTTTGCTTGCTGCGCCTCCGACAATCCCGTCGTTGCAACGACCAACGGTATGGTCGCTTCGACACAATTTTCGATACAGCGATCGATCGCTTCAGGCAGCGAAAAGTCGATGACGACGTCGACCTCTTCCTCAGGCCAAACGCTTGTCAGATTCACACCGATCGGTGCAAATCCAGCGATAACGCCAGCGTCTTGGCCTCTACGCGGGTTGGATTCATGATCGATCGCCGAAACGATTTGCAGGGAGTTGTCTTCGGACGCAAGGGCAACAACTCGACGCCCCATGCGCCCGGCCGCTCCATGAACGGCAAGTTTGATTGTAGTGCTCATACGACTTAATGTACCTGGTTTTCCAGTCGCTGCCATCATGGGCAAAAAAAGTTCGATGAACCTCGCCCAATCAACGCGTTTGCGATTACGATTGCATTCTACCCGGAATGATCACCCCATTTTAGCTTCGTAATGATGACTTCATACCAACGACTGACGATGAGTTGTCGATTCGCAAAAATGCGAGTTTCTCGTTTTGTTTGGACGATCGTTTTCTTGATCCACAGCGTTTTGATTTACAGCGGAAATGCTAGCGGAGGCGATGAAATGCTGCAGTCGTTGACCGAACAGGGGATCGCGTTGACGGCTGAGGTGACCGTAAAACTCGATAAGCCGGAGATAATGGATCGGTCGGATCCAGGCCAGCGAGATCGGATCGCTCAGCGATACGATTGGAAACGATTCACTCGCGACAGTGTTACCGCTCCGATCTCGATCGATTTGGATTACCTTTACGACGATTCCAATAAACGCATCGGACATTCGATCCGATTTCAATTCGTTATCCACGAAAGCCTCGAGCGGTTGCGGGATCGCGACTGGATGTCATCTGTTTTCACAGGCCGTAACGACAACGATCCGAAACGAGAAGCCAATCCTTCATCCGACGAAGCGTTCGTGCAATTGACCACTGCACAATTGCTCGATCGTGGGATCCGTATGTCACCCGACGTTCATTTCGGATTCGCCACCGTGCCGTTGATGAATCGCGTACTACTTCGAGGCGTTGTTGCGTCCCAAACGACTCATGCCGATTCGAGTGTCATTTCAAGTTGGCGATTGCTCGATTCGATCGACTCGTCTGATCGTTATGCCGCACGATGGTCCCCACTCGATCGTGACTCACTTGGCAATCAAATCGAAGGCAATGCTTTGCCATACCGAGGTGCGGGCGGCTACATTCTCGTGCAATCGCTTGGAAGTATCGACGAGTCGCTCGCAGACGCCTGTTTGGTCAGCGTGAATATCGTGCTGCATGAACCGCCAGTTTGGTTTGGTAGTAGCAATTTTCTGCGCAGCAAGTTCCCGCTAGTGATCCAAGAGACGGTAAGAAAACTCCGTCGCAAACTAGATTGACGTTTAGGCCCGATCAGGGGTGCGTTCGGCTGAAAAACGACGTCGTCCGCCGAGAGATGCAAAAATATCTCCAGATTTCCCTAAGGAAACGCGTCCAATTGGTTCTTTCGTATGAGAGGATGCGTTTGTCGTGATTTAGGAATGCCATGTGTCGCGAATCGAGCTGATGACGAAATCGACTCCCCGAGTCAATTGCACCGCCCGGAAAGAGGGGTGCGCGCCAACGGTACGGACTTTGTTCGATGCCGAAGAGGCGCCGTTGTTGCGGTATGCGTTTTCGTTGGTCGGCCGGCGTGCTGTGGCCGAGGACATTGTGCAAGAAGCCTTCTTGCAGCTGCATATTCATTGGGACGATATCGAATCGCCCCGAGCGTGGTTGTTCCGAAGTGTACGTAATCGCGTCTACAACTATGTGCGTGATAACCGACGTGAAGTGCTCAGTAGTGACAATGGCGACACGCAATCACAGGGTGTCCACGACGAGTCGCCCGACGCAATGATGTTGCGCATCGAGGCCTCGGGGTCTCTCAACCAGATGCTCGAAGAACTCGACGAGGATGATCGTCAATTGGTGAAGTTGAAGTATTTTGACGGCCTCAAGTATCGCGAGATCAGCGAAGCGACGGGGCTCAGTATCAGCAACGTCGGATACCGTTTGCACCACATTTTGAATGATCTGGCAGCTAAGTTGCGACCGCTAGGATTCGAAAAAATCTCATGAACGAAAAAACGAACTACCCATCGCTTGACCCTGAGCTTGAAGCACGCATCGTGGCGCTCGTCCTGGGCGAAGTGTCCGATCTTGAAAGGGAGCAGCTGGAGCGTCTTATTGCTCAGCGTCCTGAACTCGCTTCGTATCAAGCCGACATTCAAGCATTGCACGGGCTACTGAGGGATGTCGCCAGCGGTCACTTCGCGGATCCGAACGAGGACTGGAAGTTGCCCACCGAAAAGCGTGACGCCATTCTCTCAGCGATTGATGGCGAGTCGCCATCGATGCCCGCGTTGCAACTCGCCGATGGGTTGGCGGATCGAGGTCATTCAAAGACGAGACGTTGGCTGACGAGCATCGCCAAGATAGCAGCCGTATTTTGCGTTGTCGGATTCTTTGGATGCATGATGTTTCCCAACCTCGGCCGCAGACCCATGGCAAGTTCACCGCAATTGAGCGGTGGGACAACGATCATCCATGATTTCCATAATGATCGTGCGACTGAGAAAGAGGTAGACGAGGAGCGGCAGTGGTCGTTTGACAGCGAACCATCGGTCCTACGCGGATGGATGGCCTCGTCCGATGATGCGGTAGCAAACGAAGCGGCGCCCGAAAATGAGCTTGCTTTCATGTCGGCACTTTCGTCCATTCGAGAAAGCCTAGATGGCAAAACCCGTTTGCCGACTCCTTCCTCTCGATACGATGATGTGTCGTCTCCGACTTCATCTGCCGAGCCCCCGTCAGACGGAATCATGTCTAATCGGCCAGGGCGTGGCGCCAGCGGGTCAGGGCCAGTAGGATTATCCGAACGCTCGGACAATTTAGAACACAAGTTAGAACTCGGTGACAGAGACGGCGATATCGGTCGCGTCGCTGGACGATTCGCTGGCGGCTGGATGGAGGAGGCAGGCGAAGCGGTCACAGTTGATTTGCCAGAACTGGAGGACTTGGGGTCTCTGGCTGCTGGCCAATGGCAGTCGCAATCTCAACGGGAAGGAACCGATGCAAATTTGCGATTCTCTGACGACGGGATGAATGACTCCCAGATCCTTATGGGAGGCATCGCCGGAAAAGCGGAGGGCGTTGAATATGGAGACGGGCTGCGAGGCGGTGGTGTAGGAGGCGGCGGAGGCGGGTACGCCGCACGGCAGTCGCCGCCAAATGTTTCAAAGCCGGAGGCAGGGAAAGATTTAGAACAACTTTACGTAGGTTCGGAGGTTGTCCGCGATCATAAAGAGGAAACCGTCAAGGAACGCATCGTTGGCGAACGGAAGCGTGACGGAAACGCGGACGCTCAAGCACACCTGGAACCAGCGTTCCAGCATCCCGATGAAGAGAGATGGCAAGACATGAGCAGTCGGCGCATCGATGCTAGCGGCACCATCGAATTATTGATGGAGTTGGGCGACAAGGATCTTGAACGAGACGAACGCGTCAACCAGCCGGCTGACAAAGGATTTGCGTCTGGAACGATCCCCAACGCCGCGGACGAAAAGACGGCTTTAGGCAATAAGCTCAGTCGCTTGAAATCAGACAAAGAGGTCGAAGAAGACTTTGAAATGGAAGAGGAAACGCTCGCGATACCAGGTTTATCGAGAACACCGAATGTTTCGAGGCTGTTTCGCAGCGTCTCGCCTCCTACAACACAGCCTAGTTCTCCGAAACAACCGGCCCCAATAATGGGTACGGCGTTGGGGCTAACCGATCGTGTCTCAAAGAAGGAGCGGGCGGGTCAGCAAAGCTCGGAAGGGCAAGTGCCTCTTGAAGGGCCTGCAGGCGTTACAAGCAACACGGTCGTGCCTCGTTACTCCCTGAATGCGGAAAACGATTCACGTTACGTTCCAATGAATGACAAAGGGAAACCGAGTGAATCGCTCGGAAGTCAGTCGCTGGCGGATTCGACGTGGGATGGGAAACAAAGCCAAGATGGTCGTGATATTCTGATGGATGATTCCGAGTCGTTTGACTTTGACGAGGTTCAAAAACTGGCGATTCCAGTCGGATTGGAGGAACAGAAGGCCCAGGAAGAAGCGTTCTCGACGTTCTCGCTGCACGTCAGCGACGTTTCTTTCAAACTCGCCCGCGCGGCACTGGCCAGTGGAACATGGCCCGAACCTGCGAAGATTCGCATTGAAGAGTTCGTCAACGCTTTTGACTATGGCGATCCGATGCCACGCCAAGATGAGAAGGTTGCCTGTCGTGTCGAACAATCGGCTCATCCTTTCTTGCAGCAGCGGAATCTGTTACGCGTCTCGATGCGGACAGCTGCCGCAGGGCGTGCGAGCAACACGCCGCTGCGACTGACCTTATTGCTTGACAACTCGGGGTCGATGGAACGCATCGATCGCCAGCAAACGGTTCGGCGGGCTTTTGCGCTGCTCGCGGCGCAACTGAAGCCGATCGATCAGGTCACGTTAATCAGCTTTGCACGTCAGCCGCGATTGCTGGCTGACAAAGTAAGCGGATCGGAATCGAAACAAATGGTCGAGCTGATTGAAAACTTGCCCAGCGAAGGCGGAACCAATATTGAAGCGGCCTTGCAACTCGCTTTCGAGAAAGCGCGTGAGCAACAGGTCGCCGGTGCCCAAAACCGCATCATCTTGCTCACCGATGGGGCGGTTAATCTGGGCAATGCAAATCCCCAGCGCCTATCGCAAATGATCGAGGCGATGCGAGGGGCGGGCATCGCCTTTGACGCAGCGGGTATCAGCGCCGAGGGTTTGAACGATGAAATCCTTGAAGCGCTCACACGCAAGGGTGACGGTCGATACTACCTGCTTGATTCGCTTGAAGCCACCGAGGATGGCTTCGCTCGTCAAATTGCCGGTGCGCTGCGTCCGTCGGCCAAGAACGTCAAAGTGCAAGTTGAGTTCAATCCCAAGCGGGTTGGACGCTACAAGTTGCTGGGGTTTGAAAAGCACCGGCTCAAAACGGAAGACTTTCGCAACGACGAAGTGGATGCGGCCGAAATGGCAGCGGCAGAGGCCGGTGTGGCGATGTATCAATTCGAGGCCCTGCCTGATGGCGAGGGCGATGTCGGGTCGGTGTCGGTGCGATTTCGTGACCTGTCGACTGGACAGATGACTGAAAATCGCTGGCCCATTCCTTACGAACCGGACGCACCGCGACCGGACCAGTCCTCACCGTCGCTGCGTATCGCCACGACGGCGGCGCTGTTGGCCGCACGTCTTCGTGGCGATGCGGTCGGGGCGACCGTTGATATGAAAACATTATCCAATTTGATCGCCGGATTGCCGGATCGAGACCGCAACGTTGATCGCGTTGGGCAGCTTCAACAGATGATCGAACAGGCCCGCCAATTGAGCGGGAAATAATAATGGCCACAGCCGCCTGCCACCGTAGCGGCTGTGTTCTTTTAATTTTAACAAGTCAACAACTTAACCGCCTCCCCAAAACGAAGTTTGGGGGAGGCCGGACGGGCGGAAGCCTCGTCCGGGAGGGGGGCGACCGCGCTGGCTTTACGGCGAGCAGCGAGCAGCGAGCACGCCCCCCTCCCTCGCGTACGCCTGAACGGCGTCGCTCGACCTCCCCCAGCTCCGCTGGTGGAGGTGAATCAAAACGGACCGTCGATGCACAAAAACTTAACAATCCCTAAACCACCAGTGTTGAATACCTGCCGTCGCTTCGCGCCTAGGAAACTTAGAATGAGATTAGACATGACTACAAAAACATCATCAAGAATCCGCCTTGCGTCTGGCTATTGTTGCACGATTGCGATGATCGGAGCCATCGGTGTGGCAAGCGTTTTAGCGAACCCGTGTTTGGCACAAGATCCACCCGGCAAGGCTACGATCAACAGTTCGATCGCGGACGATGGTACGGGAACGATCACGGTCGAAGCACGCGGCCATATTCCTAAGCCGCCCGTTTTCTATACGGCGCGTGCCAATGCCGCGGTGCAGGTTGGCGCGGAGCAGATCGAGCAGTCGATTCAGTTATCCATTGAAGTCATCCAAGGCGAAGCCGAAAAGTTTAGCTTTGGAATAAATGGCGAAGGAAAGGTGACCGATGTTCAAGGCGACAGTATTCAGTCGTGGTCGGTGCGGCAAGTCGGAAGCCAGCGTTTTCTCGACCTGGAATTGAAGCAGAATGTCTCTGAGATCTCGCCTCGGATCAACATTCGTTCGAATGAGCTGCAACTTCCTGCTACGGTTGAACTAACGCATCTTACGCCAGGAGAGTCGGTAGGTTTCGACTCGATGGTGAGTCTCGACTACGCCGCGGAAGTGGAGGGAGTGGTTACGGCAGCAACCGGATTCGCTCCCCTCGAGGCTGACGATCGAGCAAACCGATTTCACACCGCGACAGGCGGTCAAATCAAGCTTTCGCTGAGTCAAAGTGGAGCATCACCGGCCGCGGTGGAGTTGGTTGATACGACCGTCAAAGGCGAAGTGCAGTCCGATGGAAACTCTGCCCATTTTCAGCTTCGCAGTACGGCCACGGTTGCCAAGGACGAGGCGGAAATAACGATTCTTGCTGGCAACGCGGCGGTGAGCGAATTGCCCACCAGTCAGGATTTTCGATTGCGGCTTGCGATCGAAAACGAGCGTCCCGTCTACAAACTCGTGTTCGCCAAGGCGGGGACATTTCCGGTGACTCTCGATTTCGTTGCCAAACTCGCCACTCCCAAGGCCAACGGACACAGCATGGATTTCACGATCGCTGCCAGCGCCGTCGTGCCGATATCCCTGGACGGACTCGACGCCGATCTGGAATTTCATCGTGACCAAGAATCGGTCGTGCCGATCCGCGACAACCATTCTTGGTTGGGATTCTTGCCTGCCACAGGTCGTGCTCGAATGCAATGGAAAACGGCGCGTAAAGCCGGTGAGGGAAAACTCTTTTTTACCACTTCGGGGCATGTCGAAGCAAAGGTCGGCACGGGACTGCTGCGTCAAAATCACCAGATCGACTACCATGTTCTACAGGGCGAGCTACGGTCAATTCGTATTCGGTTGCATGGCCCAGGAGAAATACTCGACGTTCAAGGTAGCAATATCGTCGCCTGGGAAGTGACGGAGGTCGGGGAGGACCGACAGCTCACCGCGACGCTCAGTCAACCTATCACCGGGACCAGTCAAATTAAGGTTCGCAGCCAAACCGCGGTAGGTGCTTTTCCGGTACGTGTCGAGGGTCTTCGATTGAACCCGGTGGGTGCGATTCGCCATTCGGGTTACCTCCGACTTACCAATTTGGGTTCGGTACGTCTCGAGCCGACCGAGTTGAGTGGGCTGACCCAGTTGGCGCCTGAGCAATTTCCCGGCGAGCCAGCTGAGGCGAGGCAAGTATTCGTGTATCGGTTTCCCGCGGCGGATCACACCTTTACGGTTGCCGCGGATCGAATCCAGCCTGAGGTCAATGTCTCGGAACTGGTTCTTTATCAACTGACGGAAGCGGATCGTGTGATCAACACTGACATTGAATTGGACATTCGCGAAGCGCCGATCCGCGAGTGGGATTTTGGTATTCCCGCCGAGTACTCGGTCGTTTCGGTCACGGGCGCCAGTGTGGCCGATTACATCGCGGCATCCGAGGTCGCCGATGGACGTCGGAACTTGAAGGTGATGTTTGCTCAGGATGTTGCGGGTCGACAGTTGGTTTCACTGCACTTGGAAAAGAGTGAGTCCGCAGCCGCTGGGGATTGGGATTTGCCGCGAATCGAATACCCCGACGCAAAGACCGTGCGTGGCGATATTGGAATCGTTGGTGCGCCTGGTTTCCGGATCGCGGTCGTTGAAACCGATTTGCTCGTTGAGAAGCCGCTATCGTACTTTCCTAAACCGACTGCTGGTCTTCAACAATCCTTCCGCATTCGCGAACCTGGCTGGTCAGCCAAGATGCGAATCGAAGTCCTCCAACGGAGTGTGCAGGCGGACGTGTTTCATCTCTATTCACTCAGTCAAGAAACGGTATACGGCAGCGCGCTGATCAACTACTTCGTCACCGGCGCTCCGGTTTCGCAGTGGAGGATCGAGGTGCCTGCAACGATGGGCAATGTGATGGTCGATGGTCAGGATGTCCGCACTTGGCGCCGAGAGGACGATACGTTGATTGTTACGCTGCATCAGCCGGTGATGGGAGGGTACACGTTGTTGGTGACATTCGAAGAAAAACCAAGCGAAACAACAGGAAATGGCTCGTTCCGGGCGGGGCAGGTTACGCCCGTTGGCGTACAGGGTGAACGAGGCTACATCCAAGTCGTCAGCCCCATGCAGGTAGAGATAGAAACCCTGACGGTTTCCGAGGATATGCTGAAACTTGATCCACTGGAGTTGCCGGCCGAGTTTCGTTTGCTTAGCACGGCGCCGCCTTTGGGCACGTGGCAATACACTCAGCGGCCGTTTGATTTGAATCTGAAAGTGAACTGGTTTGAACCTGGCACGACCGTGACTCAAGTCGTCGAGTTTTCGGAAGCCAACAGTCGTGTCTCTCAAGACGGCGAACTCGTGACGGATGTTCTCTACTACGTTAAATCACGTGGTCGACGCACGCTTAAGGTCAAACTGCCCGGGGACCCGGTGCGGTTGTGGGAAGTGTCGGTCAATGGCCAACCCGTCACGGCGCGCTCCGCGGATGACGCCACCTTGATTCCCCTACCTGGTGGGACTGATCCGAACATTCCGATCGAAGTCAGCTTGCGGTTGGGCAAACCGACCGTCAATGAATCGAATCCCGAAGTAACGTTGCCGATCGTGTTTGCGCCGGTTCTGAAAACTCAATGGAGTATCACGGGGGATGAAAAACGTGTGTTGGTGCCTGGACGGGGAACCGTTGATACGTCTTTTCCCGTATTGCGGCCATCCGGTTTTGATTGGGTGGTACGACGAGGGATCGTTTCGCTGTTGCTGATCGGTCTTTTTACCACGATTGGAATCTTTACGTCCTGTAAACTCGGGTGGATGCGTTTGCTGGGGTTAGTCAGTTTGGGGATTGCCATCTGGGTGTGTGTTTCAACCGCAAAGCAGGCGTTATCTCAGGTTGGATCGCCGATGCCGTTGCAGTTGAGTCTGCCCGTTCTATCGGCCGGCGAACTTGTTCAACTTCAAGTGAGCAACACGCCCTTGTGGCGAGTCGACCTTTCCACACTCGGGATCGTCGCATTGCTGTCTGGCATCGCAGCGATCGTCTGGTCATTCGTTTCGAGTGCGAAAAACGCTAAGGCCCCTCTGTTATCTGAGCCGACGGCGCTAGCCGCGGGTGATGAAACGAGCCTTCATTCCGAACCCGCGGCTAGCGCCGACGGCTCCGTTTTCGGTCGTTTCGACCGGAAGAAGCTGATGGCCTTTGGCACGAGCGAGACGACGGCCAAAGCTGCCATCCGTTGCGGAGGGATTCTGCTTGTGGCCTTGGGGGTTTTGTTGCAAGGCGGTGGTGCACCGTGGTTCTATGCCTTGCTTGGCCTCGCGATCCTGATCTTGCTCTTTGTTCGTCCAGCGTGGACGTCGATTCGCGGAGTGGGGCATTGGATTCGCCGCACCGCCGACCGAAGGAAAGCGAAGAAAGCAGCGGCAGTCGACACCACTTCGAATGCCGATTCGACGGGTGCCGTTTCGACGACGATCGCCTTGTTTGCGTTGACGGTTGCTTCTTCGTGGACTTCCGTGTTTGCAGCGGTCCCCGATCGTTTCGATGCGGCCGAATCCATCACCCAACAGTGGCAAGTCACGCATGTTGACTCGCGTCTTACCGCGGCTGGAAGCGTCGAGTTGTTTGGGAAACCTGGCGACAGATTTCTGTTGTTAAAGGCTCCCGCTGTGTTAACTCGTTTCGAAGGTGAAGGTTTGCGTCTTACCAAAGAAGACGTGCCGGGCGAAGGGCTGAGCTACGTGATTCGTATTCCGATCACGGTCGATGCGTCTGCCGATGGCGAGAATGATGAGCCGGAAAAACCGATCCACTACAAGGCAGAGTTCGAATATCGGCTGGAATCGGTGAAGCCAACCGTCGGCGTGCCGGTGTTGACCGGTGCGGCGTCAATCCAGCAAATCAAGGTTAGCTACGACGAAGGAGGCTGGGAATTAACGTGCCCGACCGCCGTGCAGATCGAATCCGTTCCGGCCGATGACGTCGAAACCAAAGCCAAGGTGCTGCTAGGTCCTGGCAAGGCAAGCCTAATGCTCAAACCGAAGGCTCGTGACGTCAGCGTGGAGGAGACACAATTCTTTGTCGAGGCATCGAACTTCTACCTGCCAAGTCCCGGTGTCGTCGATGGACGTCACCGTCTTCACATCCGCACTTCGCAAGGCCAAGTCAGTGAATTGGACATCCTTGTCCCGAAAGGACTGACCGTGAGCGAGGTGAGCGGCCCCATCGGATCCTGGCAATTCGATGCCGACAAAGGACGATTAACCGTGGAAGTCGAGCCCGTTCAGGCGAAAGCATTCGATATTATCATCGACACCCAGCGCGGTCTCGATCCGCTGCCCGCCGATGTCAATCTGGCTCCACTGAAAGTTGTCGGTGCTGGTGGCGAGATCGGGCTGGTCGCCGTTGGATTTGGCTCCGATGCACAACCGGAGAAATTAGAGTCGAAGCAAATGTCGGCGGTCAACTTGGGTGATTTCGACGCCAGCTTAATACCGAACAAACAAGCGGTCTTGCATCGCGTGTATCGATATGGAGCCGACGGCGGTGAATTGGTGTTGCGTGTCGGCGCCGTTGAACCGGAAGTTCGCGTTATCAGCAAACAAGTGCTCTCACTGGGCGACGAACGCGTGGTCCTGGGCGTCAATTTTACCGCCCAAATTTCCAGAGCTGGGTTGTTCCAACTGAGCTTTCCTTTGCCAGAGGGGCTGGAGGTCGAGTCGCTTTCGGGCGCAGCACTTCACCATTGGGCTGAACTGAGCGAAGGTGACGAGCGTCGAATCATTCTCCATTTGAACGGGAAAACCATCGGGTCGCAAAGTTTCTCTCTGACATTGTCGGGACTCGCACCCACCGATGCCGGCGACTGGGAGGTCCCGCATTTCCAGTTAAACGAAGCTGATCGCCAATCGGGCGATCTTGTGGTAAGGCCCACGACCGGTATTCGATTGAGAACGGTCTCACGCCAAAACGTTTCGGAGACGGATCCTCGTACCTTGGGTGGCATGGCACAAGGTTCACTCGCGTTTCGGTTGTTGCAACGTGATTGGGATTTGGTACTCGGCATTGAAAAACTCGATCCTTGGGTGACCGGTCATGTGTTGCATGAAATCACTCTGCGAGAGGGTCAGACGCGTTCAGCCTTGATCGCCAATTTCAACATACAGAACGCTTCGATTCGAACGTTGCAGGTGACGCTGCCGATGACGAGCGATGACGAGACCAGAACGCTTCGCGCCACTGGTGACACGGTCAGCGACTTCCTTCGGACGGCACCCGATTCCAATATTTGGGAAGTCCAGTTCAAGCGTCGTGTTGTCGGCAGAGTTGATTTTCGAATCGAATACGAACGGCGTGGAGACCGCGAAAATGACGACGAAACGCTAATCCCAGCCGGATTCCCTCAAGCTCGACAGCTCGCCTACTATTTTGCGGTCCGCGCTGGTGGACGGCTCGAGTTGGAGCACGATCCGCTGTCGCAAGGATGGCAGCGTGCTGACTGGAACACCGTTCCTCCATCACTACGTAATTCGGGAAATCGAAACGCTCCGGCGCTAACGCTCCGCGCGATGACGCCCACCGATTCGCTCACGATTCATACCCAGCGACATTCGCTTGCCGACGCACTCAAGCTGCGCGTCGCCAAAGGGCTGTTAACCACCGTGCTGTCACCGACCGGTGATCAATTGACGGCGGTCGACGTGACGATGGAGGTCATCCGGCGTAGCAGCCTGACCGTTGGTCTGCCCGAGGGCGGCGAGCTGTTCAGCATTTTTGTCAATGGAGAAAGTGTGAACTCAATTCGCTTAGGAGACGATGCCAATGCTTGGCAATTTTACATTCTGCCTGGTATCGACGACCGTACGGCAACCGTTCGATTTGTTTATACGGTAACCGGAGATCGCTTGGGAAATCTAAATCTAACCAGTCCCGAGCTAAACGTGCCCCTGGAGAATATCCAGTGGAACGTTGTCGCGCCCGAAGGATTCTTGCTAACCGACAATGATGGGAATCTCGAGCTGATTGGGATGGCCAATCAGGGGCACTACGACCGAAGTTCGTACTTGTCGAAAATGAGTAGCAGACGGCAAGCCCAAGCACAAAACGCCGCTCGGCTGCTTGAACAAGCAAACCAACTTCTCCAGGCTGGCGAACAGACCAAGGCCAGTTGGGCGCTCAACAGTGTCGCGAATCAGTACGCGCTCGACGCCGCTTCCAACGAAGACGCACGCGTCCAGTTAGAGAATTTGCAAACGCAACAAGCGATCGTCGGACTCAATACGCGCCGCCAGCGTCTCTATCTCGACAACAAAGCAACCGATAACGCGTTGACGGACAACAAGCAACTGCGCGAGGCCGCCGCGATCAATCCAATCCTCCAGCAAGATGCATTGAACTTTCGTCCGCAGCAGCTGAGTCAGTTGCTTCAAGGGAACACCACCGAAGACAACGCCGTCTTACAGCAGATCGCCGGTCGATTGGTCCAGCATCAACGCACCACCGAACCCGCTCCGCAGGCAATCATCATCAGCTTGCCGGAAGAAGGTGCGGTCTACAGCTTCAGCCGCAGCGTGCAAGTCGCCGAGAACACCCCGCTCGAGCTCGATCTCGACTTTGGCTCACAATTTCGACTCAATCCTTGGCAAGCGGCCGTCGCACTCGCCCTTCTAGCCTTTCTCGCCGCAGCACTAACATTCTCGCTGAAACCAGTGAATGAGGTTTAGCCCGGATGATTCATTAGCCGTTTTGGCGATAGCGGCCTGTCGATTTAATCGTTTAACGCTTAGCCGAAGGCGTCAGCTTTTTCATAATCGGTCGCCTATGGCTTGGCGTTAAACAATCAGTCGCGTCAAACCGATTAAATCGACAGGCCGCAAGTTACGATCACATGAACACCAAGCTTTTGAGCACCCCAGACCCAGCCTACAATGACGACATCAGAAAAGAGCGTCGGGTGAAACGTCGGGCATGTTATTTGCCACGAGCTCGGCAAGCTCGGCATTCCTTTTGCGTTTTAGTTTCCAACGCCCAGCCATTCCGGCCGCGTTCCATTGGTCAGCATACCGAGCTTCGACCTCTCGCCGAGCTTTTTCTTCAACGCTTGAAACCAAGTTCCGGTATCCGCCTTCCACGATACCGGGGGAACCACTCGCCGATGATGATCGTTTTCGCATGGCGTATACTTTCGTCGGAATGCTCATGGCCGCCTTGGTGAACTTCACAACCCCTGTGCAAAACCAAACCACTTAAAGGCAGCAAGCAATAGTGAGTGTAGTCACTGTGGTGGTTATCATGCAAGCTTCACGCAGAACGTTGACGGTCAGTTCTTATTCGCGTTCATTGGCGTGATTAGCGGGCAAAACTTAACACCAAGCATTGTAGGCTCGGCTAGAAACCGAGCCCGTGTTTGCTAATTGTTAAGTTGCAGATGCCGGGTCCGCCGCCCGTCGACCCAGCCTACGCTACGAGCCAGCCAATTAGCGGGTTGCGAAGCTGGGTTCGATTTGCCAGAGGTACATGAATGTCGGCAATCGGCTGCGGTCTAAGCCGGGAATGTTGAGTGGCAGTAGCGAGCCTAATGGGGATTCGTTTGGCGTAACGTCTAAGGTTGTATGAGCACGGTCGTTGTCACGCCGTAGCATCACGACCGACGCGTTGGCATCAAGGTTTCCCATCTGTTTTGCGACACGAATCGCATCGTCGAGATAACCCGTTTGATCCACCAAGGACGCTTCGGCTGCTGATTGGCCGGTGACGACGCGGCCATCAAACCAATCGTCGATTTTCGCGGCATCGTTTGCTGCGACCAGCTGCGGACGGCGTGTTTTGACGTCGTCGACAAATCGCTGGTGAAACTCGTCCGCGATTCCTTGTAGTAGTTTCCGTTCCTCCGGTTCCATCGTTCGCACGGGCGTCCCACCGTCGATTTTCTCTCCCGATTTGACAGGGATAGCGGCGATATTGTATTGGCCGAGCGTATCCTCCATGCTGTATAGATTCAAAATCACGCCAATACCGCCGACAATCGATGTCGGGTGAGCAATGACATGATCCGCTTGAACGGCTAGTTGGTAAGCACCTCCGGCACCGGTGCTCAAAACGCAGGCGACGACCGGGATGCCTCGGGATGCTTTGAATCGGCGCAGTGTTTCGCACATCATGTCGGTCGCGGTCACTCCACCACCCGGTGAATCAATTCGCAACACGACGGCGGCTACGGCCGGATCCCTTTCAACCGTCCGAATCTTTTCTTGGAACAATGCGACGGGGTTTTCACCCATCGACCCAATGCCGCTGCCATTCTGATACACGAGCAAGCCATCGACATCGATGACGGCAACACGACCGGATGAATCGGCGTTTCCTTCAACCGTGACGGGAGACAAGGGGGAAGCGGTATTGTTCGCTTTGATACTGGTATTTAAGTCGCCGATCATCTTCATCGTGCCGTCGACGCGAGTGTCGCCGGTCACATTCATGTCGCCATTCATTTGCATTTTGCCGCCGACGTTGCCAAGCATGTCGACGCGCAACGGCCAATGACGGCAGCCGCTGAAAGACAAAAGAAAGACACAAAGCAGGAAACAACGGTACATGCGATTGTTCGAATCAACCGGAGGAATCGGAAAACGAATGTGACAATGGAGACAACATTGGGGCACCCATGATGTGATCGACTCATCACAGGTGGCTCAATCGGTTAGACTATCAACGTCGAAACGACTGCAACTTTTCCGATTTGATTCAAGTTTCTTTCTCGAGCGTCCGAAGATCGTGCATTTCTCCTCTTTGATTTGGAAGAACCTCCGTAGGCGACCGCTTCGCACTACCCTGACGCTTGTGGCTTTGGCGAGCGCGATTGCCGCTGTCGTTGCCTTACTTGGTATTGCCAGCAATTTCAAAAACTCTTTCGCCGACGTTTACGATAGTCATGGCGTCGATATTGTCGTTTCGAGGCAAGGTTCCGCCGATCGGCTTAGCAGCTCGATTGACCAATCGCTTGCTGAGCGGATTGCCGATGTCAAAGGGGTCGCAATGGCATCACCGATGTTGCTCGAAACGGTGTCACTTGAAGACGAAGGCGTTTACGGCATTCCCGCGATGGGGATGCCGACCGATTCCTGGATGATGGATAACTTTCAATTCGAAGACGGCAACCTAGTGAATCAAGACCTAGGGAATCAAGACCTAGAGAATCGGCTGTGGCTTGGCGTTCATCTGGCCGATCGTTTGGGGATCAGGGCTGGACAATCGGTCAACTTGTTCGATCAGCCCTACCTCGTCGCAGGTGTTTTCACGAGCCGTAGCACTTGGGAAAATGGATCGATGCTTGTGCCGTTGTCACTCCTTCAAGAATTAACGGGACGAGCGGGTCAGGTAACGTACGTGAATGTTCGAGTGGCAGATGGCGTGAACGTTCGTCAAGTCGATGAGGTGATATCGCGGATCAAAGCCGTCGATGCCAGACTATTGCCGCTGGCGACCGAAGAGTTTGTGGCCACCGATACACGGATGCAAATCGCGTCGGCGATGGCGTGGATGACGTCTGTGATCGCCATCATGATCGGGGCCATTGGGACGCTCAATACGATGATGACCAGTGTGATGGAACGGACGGCCGAGATCGGGATTCTTCGCGCGATTGGATGGTCGCGCCGCCGGGTGGTCGCGATGATTTTGGGCGAATCGTGCTTGTTGGCAATCCTCGCTAGTTTGTTGGGATGCGCGGCAGCTGCTGGGTTGACTTGGCTTTTGAGTCAATCGCCGGCAGTCCAAGGGATGTTGGATTCAGTGATTGATCCCATTGTCATGATGGAAGGAATGATGATGGGTGTAGGGATTGGCTTGTTTGGAGCGATCTTGCCAGCATGGCGGGCCGCACAATTGCTACCGGCTCAAGCTTTTCGTGAGCGATAAGCGGAGGGGACGATTGAACGATCGATCTTGAAAACTACCCTAAGATACTCAGAGTAGTCTTTTTGAACGTCATAGCCACCTTTACGAATCATTCTATGAATAAGCAACCCGATTCGATTGCCATCATCGGACTCGGATGTCGTTTCCCAGGGGGTGCAAATACGCCCGAACAATTCTGGCGACTGCTCCGCGATGGGCGTTGTGTCATCTCCGAAACGCCAGCCGACCGCTGGAACGTGGACAAGTTTTACTCGGCGGGAAAGGTGAAGCCGGGCAAGACCAACAGCCGCTGGGGAGGCTATGTCGACGCGGTTGACGGTTTTGATCCTCCGTTGTTCGGCATTTCGCCACGAGAAGCCGCCGCGATGGATCCTCAGCAACGCATGCTGCTCGAAGCAAGCTGGCAAGCGTTCGAGGATGCCGGCGTTCCCGTCGAAACGGTCGCTGGCCAACCGGTGTCGGTCTTTGTCGGCATTAGTAGTATTGATTACTCCGTTGCATCGCTTAGTTTTGAAGATCGCAGCGTCTTGGGAGCTTATAGCAATACCGGTGGTTCGAGCAGCATTGCGGCGAATCGAATCAGCTACTGTTTTGATCTGCGCGGTGCCAGTGTAGCCGTTGACACCGCTTGCTCCTCCTCGCTCGTTGCTCTCCATATGGCGTGCGAAAGCCTGCGATCGGGGAACGCGAATATGGCGTTGGCGGGTGGAGTCAATGCACTGTTACTACCTGACTTTTTCGTGGCGTTTAGTCAGCTCGGTGTCTTGTCACCCGATGGTTGCTGCAAGACGTTTGACGCACGAGCGGACGGTTACGTCCGCAGCGAAGGGGCTGGCATCGTCGCCCTCAAACGCTATCGGGATGCGGTTCGCGATGGGGACGATATCTATTGTGTTATCCGTTCCACGGCTATCAATCAAGATGGCCATTCCGACGGGATGACGGTGCCCAGCCAAAATGCTCAGCAAGATCTGATGCGGGCGGCTTACCGCGCTGCTCAGATCGACCCCACCTTGGTGAGTTACGTCGAAGCTCACGGCACCGGAACCCCGGTCGGAGACCCGATTGAAGCTGCCGCGATTGGAAATGTGATTGGAAATGCAACGCTTCAGGGATCGCAGCGGTCAAGTCCCTGCTATCTCGGCAGTGTCAAAACGAACATTGGGCACCTCGAAGCGGGAGCGGGGATCGCCAGCGTGTTGAAGGTCGCGTTGGCGATGCGGCATCGAACGATTCCCAAACATCTCCATTTCAAATCCCTCAATCCAGCAATCCAATTTGCCGAAAACCATCTGCAGTTGCCACTTGAAACAACGCCTTGGGATACGATCTCCGGTCGCCGCATCGCGGGCATCAATGGCTTCGGTTACGGCGGGGCCAACGCACACGTTGTGGTCGAAGACGTCTCTCGTAATGGTGGCATCCTGCCGCCACTTTGCCAATCATCCGATCCAAGTCCGGCGGCAGGATGCCACCGATACCATCAAGTCGGTCTCCCTTTGCCTGTGTCGGCCCATTCACCCGAACGTCTACCGGTTGTCGCCAACCAGTGGGCCGATTGGCTCGAGGAGGACACGGTTCGCTCTGCGCTTCGTCCACAAGATGTCGTCGGCGCGGCCAGCCATCAACGTAGTCATCTGCGTGCTCGAGCGGTCGTGTTCGGCCATGACCGTGACGAATTTGCAACCGGTTTACGCAAGCTCCAATCGGAACAGACTTCCAAAGATCAAGCGGTTTCCAAATCGCAGCGAGAAACGGGGGTTCTGTTTGTCTGCTGCGGGCAGGGGGCTCAGTATTGCCAGATGGGACGCCGTTTGTATGTAGCGAATTCCAGTTTCAAAGAAACCATCGATCGATGTGATCGAGAAATTGCTCGCCATGTCGAGTGGTCGTTAGTCAAGGAGATGCATCGGAGCGAATCGGAATCCCGGTTCCAGGAAACCTCGATCGCTCAGCCTGCATTGTTTGCGATTCAGGTCGCTTTAGCAGCACAATGGGCTGAGTTCGGTATTCGCCCGTCAGCGATTGTCGGGCACAGTGTCGGTGAGATTGCCGCAGCCTATTTGTCGGGCGCTTTGTCGTTGGAGGACGCTTGTACGGTCGCCGTCCATCGCGGACGAACGATGGATTTGGCAAGCTCGCACGGCGCGATGATCGCTGCCGGAATAACAGCGGACGAAGCTCGTGAAATGATTGCGGGGCGAGAAAATCTGCTGTCGCTTGCTGCCGTCAATGGTCCCGAAAGTGTCACGATCTCGGGCGATACGGATGCCGTTCACCAAATCGCGGATCGTCTACTATCACGAGGTGTTTTCTGTCGTCACTTGGCTGTCGAGTATGCATTTCATAGTCCTCAAATGGATCCTGTCGAAGCCGAACTCAAACGCTCGCTCGCCGGCATCACACCGCACGCTCCGCATACGATGATGATCTCAACGGTAACGGGTGCCCCAATCACGGGTGCCCCAATCATGGGTGGCCCAATCGACGGCAATTCAAGTTCGACGACCGATGCCAACTATTGGTGGGACAATGTTCGACAGGGTGTCTTGTTCGCACCGGCGATGCAGTCTGCTGCTGAACAGGGATTCGCGATTGCCATCGAACTCGGTCCACATCCTGTCTTGTCCTACTCGATCAATGAATGCTTTGCCAAGGTTGGAAAGTCGATTCATACCGTTTCGTCGATGCATCGTGATGTCGACGACGTGACAGCATTTCGAGAAGCGTTCACAAAACTTTATCAAGTTGATGCGCCGATCGATTGGTCGGTCATTGCCGATCGGCCAAAGCAGCGACTACGGTTGCCTCACTACCCGATTGAACGCGAACGGTTGTGGGCAGAATCGGATCAATCGCGACGTACTCGATTGCAACCTGACTTTCATCCACTGCTCGACACCCGCTTGGGAAATCCTGATCCCGCATGGCGGTGCCAGTTGTCGACGAAAACGCATCCTTATCTGGCCGATCATCAAGTCCGTCATCATTGCCTCTTTCCGGCTGCTGCGATTATCGAAACCGCACTAGCGGTTTCGGCCTCGGTCGCTGACGAAGGAACCGAATCGATTCGGCTGGACGATCTCTCGATTCACCAACCCTTGGTCCTCGATAACGATCGTGCTGTCAATTTATCGACAACTTATCGCGGTGATCGAAATCGAATGGAGCTGCGATTCAAAGAACCTGATTCGGACCAATGGCATCGCTTGGCAACCATTTCGCTTAGCGGTGACGATTCAGCGATTCTTGACTCGTTCGACGAGGCAACCGTTCGAGCAGGAATGATTGAAACGGTATCAGCCCGTCGCTGTTATGACTACTGTGAAAAACTCGGGTTGAATTATGGAAAGAGTTTTCAAGGCGTTGTCGATGGGGTCCGCCGAAAAGGTGAAGCAATCGTCCACGTTCGACTTCCCGAGTCTTTGCATGACGAGGCGAGCCAGTACATCCTGCATCCTGCATTGCTAGATGCCTGTTTCCACTCGATGATCGTGGCCGATGAATTGTTTGATTACAAGGTGGGCGGCCTGTACTTGCCGCACCGTATCGCGACGATCCGCTGCAATGCGAGTGGACGCGGATGCACGGATTTGCAGGTCTACACCCAGATTCGGTTCAAGGATGCCTACCGCATGCTCGCCGATCTGACCCTTTGGGACAAAGCAGGGAATGTCGTTGCCGTCATCGAAGGCTTCGAAAGTCGTGTCGCAAATTCGAAAGCGGTGTCGGAGCGGTTGGCGGACTTGTTGTACCGTTATCGATGGGAGCCAAGCGTTTCGACAGAAAGCGAATCGGAGATTCCGAAGGAGCGGCGATGGTTGATCTTTGGGGCCCAGCATGAGTTGTCACAAAGTCTTATCCAACATCTCGATGGCGAAGAAGTGTATCAGGTTCGGCAGGGTGAATCGTTTGCGATTAACCGAAATAAACGGTATGAGGTGAATGCGGAGGCAGGTCCCCAATGGGATCGTTTGCTCGCAGCGATTCCAATCGACACCATCACCGACGTTGCTTTTGCTTGGGGATTGGATGTCGATGAATCGATTGAATCCGAACACGATGTCATTGAGAGTCTGGCAACGACTTGTGAAGCACCCTTGGCATTTATTCAAGCGTGGCAGCGGAAACGCGAAGAGGCTTCATGCGATTCCAACGCCAACACGATGATTCCTCGTTTCATGATTGTGACGACGGAGGCTCAGTCAAGTGACGAAGAACCGGACACGATCACCTATTGCCAAACGCCACTGATCGGAATGGGGCGAGTATTGATTAGCGAGTGTTCGCTGCTACGTACTCGTCTTGTTGATCTACCTCGAAGCAGTGTGTCAGAGCAGTTGGCGTCGCTGCTCGAAGAACTCTCGCTAGACGATTCCGAAGATGAAATTCTCTATCGGGATGGCGTTCGGCATGTTCGCCGTTTCGTGCCGAATTATTCGGTCCCCTTGCCTCGACGAGGTAGACAAGTGGGGCAACATCGTTCACAGTCTTGTCGGCTTGCGATGGGGCGCACCAGCGGTATCGGAGATTTGCGATACGAAACGCTGCATACTGCTCCGCTTGCGCCCGATGAGGTACGGATTGAAATCGATGCGACAGGTTTGAATTTTAGCGATGTGATGAAGGCACTCGATCTCTATCCCGGGTTGCCTGATGGGCCCGTTATGCTGGGAGCCGAATGTTGCGGTACAGTCGTTAGCATCGGAGATGCTGTTAGGCAATGGGAGGTGGGGGACCAGGTGATCGCGATCGCAAAAGGGTCGTTTGGAACACATGCGGTCATTAACGAAGCACTGATTGCTCGCAAACCTAGTACGTTAACCGCCGATCAAGCGGCCACGATTCCGATCGCGTTTTTGACTGCGGACTATGCCCTCAACCATTGTGCTCGATTGCGGTCTGGTGAATCGATTCTGATCCATTCCGCAAGCGGAGGCGTCGGTTTGGCAGCCATTCAGTTGGCCAAGCAAATCGGATTGCAGATTCATGCGACTGCCGGCAGCGACGAAAAACGCGATTTCGTGCGTGCTTTGGGTGTCGAGTCGATCGGCGATTCAAGAAGTCTAGAGTTTGCCGACAACGTTCGCAAGCAAACCTCTGGCGAAGGGGTCGATGCGATCTTGAATTCGCTGCCGGGCGAGGCGATTCGAAAAGGCTTGACGCTATTGAAACCGGGCGGCAGGTTTTTGGAGATTGGTAAGCGTGATATCTACGGCGATCAGTCGCTCGACTTGGCGCCCTTTAAGAATAACCTTGCCTTCTTTGCTATCGATTTGGATCAGCTATTCACGACTGCCCCGAAATCGATGGGGACGGAATTGAGGCGGCTTTCGACACGCTTCGAAACGGGCGAACTCGAACCGCTGCCGCTCCGATCTTTTGATGCGGATCATGTGAAGGAGGCGTTTCGTTACATGCAGCAGGCAAAACATATTGGTAAGGTTTCGGTAAGCTATCCCACATCACCTTCTGAAATTTATCCGAATGCAAGCGATCGTTTGTCGATGGGTCAAAGCGAGCTGTTTTCGAAAGAGAAAACCTATTGGATCGCTGGTGGACTTGGTGGTTTCGGGCTGGAAATCGCCCTTTGGATGGCTCGCTGTGGTGCGGGGCATTTGGTACTAAGTGGACGGAGCACAAGTCCGAATGCTCAACAGCGTCAAACGATCGACCAGATCGAATCGCTTGGTACGACCGTTACGCTGCGGCGGACCGATGTTACGGTGTATGAGCAGGTGGCGGATACACTGAGGCACATCCACAACGTACTTCCTCCGCTCGGTGGAATCTATCATACGGCAATGGTTCTGGAGGATCGCTTGCTTGAGGATTTGGATTCGCCGACATTGTATCGAGTATTGAATCCGAAAGTCGTGGGCGGTTGGAATCTACATCGCGCATCGCTCGATAAAACAATCGTCCCCGAGACGCTCGATCAGTTCGTTTTGTTCTCGTCGTTGTCAAGCATTTTTGGACATGCTGGACAAGCCAACTACGCAGCGGCCAACGCGGCACTCGATGGGCTTGCTTACCTCCGCCGATCCAAAGGTTTGCCCGCCCTTGTAGTGAATTGGGGGCATCTCGGCGAAGTCGGCTACCTCGCTCAGCGGAAAGAACTAGGGGCTCGGCTTGAAAGGCAGGGGGTGCTTAGCTTTAGCGTTAGGGAAGCGACGCAGTGCCTTGAAAGTTTGTTGTCTACCGACGCGATACAGGCGAGCGTGCTTAGAATGGATTGGTCTTTATGGCGAGGGTTGGGATTGACGCAAAATGTCTCACCCCGCTTCGTCCACCTGATCCGAAACGATGGGGCGGATTCAAGTCAAGTATTCAGTCTTGAGCAATTGCTTCTTGTCGATTCATCGGAACAGCATGATCAGATCGAAGAAATGCTGACAAGCAAGTTGAAAGTGCTGCTTGGCCTTAGGGCGGAGCAAATCGATCGCGGTCGGAGCTTGTTGGAACTGGGGCTCGACTCGTTGATGGCGGTCGAACTACGTAATTGGATTGAAAGTCAATTTCAAATTTCCATGCCGTTGTCTGAATTGATGCGTGGTGCATCGATTCAGTTGATTGCTGCGAAAACGATCGAGTTCATTGGGATGCCGTCCCCGGTTCCATCGACGGTTGTGGATTCGGCCTCAAGCGACGAAACAAATGTCACCGGTGCCACTCAACAAATTCATGAGACGGTCGATCAAATGGATGACGGCCAAGTCGACCGTTTGTTGGCGGAATTGGCCTCTCAATATATGCCCCCGGAAACGACGTCGTGAGCGAATCGATTCCACAACCTCTGTCGTTAGCCGATTTGTCGCCATCCGAAAAACGGGAGCTTCTGAAACGTTTGCTACGAGACAAAGCGAAAGCTGTGACCCGGTTTTGCATGTCGGCTCAGCAACAGGGGCTTTGGCACGCTTATCGTCGTGATCCAGATTCAACCGCTTACAATGTGTTCTTGCCCTCGCGTATTCGATCCCGATTGGATGTCGAAACGCTTACGAAGACGATGAATCGTTTGGCTGAACGTCATCACTCACTTCGAACGACATTCTTAGATCGTGATGGGGTACTAGAACAAACCGTTCATGCATCCTTGCCTCCGGAAATCCGAACGGAGCTAGCAATCGGGGCTAGCGATGAGGAACTTCGCCACCGCGTGCTCGAAGAGGTTCGACGGCCTTTCGACCTGGAAAACGGTCCACTGCTCCGTTTATCGGTTTGGCATACTGGCGATATGGAATCGGTCGTGGTCGCCACAGCACACCACATCGTCACCGATTTTTGGTCGTTGATGTTGATCCTGGAAGAGCTTCAGGAGATCTATCCCTCCCTTTTGGTCGGTCGCTCACCTAGGCTCGCCGAACCGATTAACAACTATTCGCACTTCGCTAGGAAGCAAAGCGAGTTTTTGGAATCTGACGAATGCATTGGATCGAGAGACTATTGGCAATCTCAAACCGCCGGTGTCGATACGGCGCTTGAATTGCCACTGGACTTTGCGAGGCCGAGCAAATTCAGCGGCCAAGCTCGTTCAACCGCGATCCGTTTTGAAAAGAAAACTTCAAGTACCATTCGCGGTTTCGCCAAAAAGTGTGGCGTGACGACCAATGCTGTTCTGTTGGCAGCGGTGCAGGTTTTGCTCGGACGCTACAGTCGGCAAGAGAATTTTCTAATTGGACTTTCATCATCAGGACGGAGCGAGCGGCAATTCGAAAACACGGTTGGCTATTTTTCAAATGTGTTGCCGATGCGAGCCGATTTATCAGAGGATCGGAGCTTCGGCGAATTGGTTCAGCAAACCGCTTCGAACATGCTGTTGGGGCTGGATCACGAACGCTATCCATTTTCCGAAATGGTTAAAGATGCCAACCCCCCCCGCGATACGAGCCGAGCTCCGTTGGTTCAATCGCTCTGTACGTTCGAAAACTCGCACTTGAAATCGAAATCGAATCACGCTGCTTTTCTGATGCCATCGCAAACCACTAGCGTCGAGATGGGGGGATTGCAACAGCAACCGTTCCCGATTTCCCACCCGACCTGTCATTACGACATTGAGTTTGTTTTCGATACGGCTGCAGAGCGAATTGGCGGGATGGTTTGTTACTGTACCGATCTGTTTCGTGATGATTCGATGCGTAGGCTTCGTGACAATTTCCAACGCTTGACTCTCACTCTGCTCCAACAATCGGAAAACCGAGTTTCATCGATTGCTTGGCCAATCCAAAAAGCTCAACCGGTTGTGCCGGTCGACGCGCCGGTCGACTTGCCATCCGACCGAGCAACGCTCGGCTTTTTACTCGAGGCGGGAAGTGACACTGCCAATCTACTCGGTGGCCCAACCGATTGTCAGTATTCACCCAGGCACTTTCGGCGGTTATGCAATCGTTTAACGGCAAAGCTTCTAAGTCTTGGTGTGCAGGCCAATCAGCACGTGGCCGTTGTTATGGCCAGCGGTCCTCTTTTCGCCATCGCACTTCGTGCGGTTGTGCAAAGTGGTGCGGCGATTGTGCCACTCGATGCCGACCATCCTTCCCTCGAAATTTCCTCTTGGCTTGCCGATACTCAGCCGGTCGTCGTCATCACCGACCGTCCACTCGACTTGGACGGAACGAGCAATGTAGACGAGTCGAATTTCGAAACCATCGATATCCGATCGGTCTTATCCGAATCGGAGCATGCTCCGGCGGTTCCCGACATTTCGAACGCCCCGAATGACTTGGCTTATGTGATCTATACCTCGGGCTCAACGGGGCGTCCAAAAGGTGTCATGATTGAACATGCTGCGATCGCCAACACGCTTTCGTGGCGCCGGCAAAATGTCCCTTTGACTTCAAAAGATCGCGTGATCTCGCTGTTGTCGCATCAATTTGATGCTGGGTTAGGCATCCTCTTAACGGCGCTTCACCAAGGGGCCACGATCATTTGGCCCAGGCGATCCTCACCATCGGTTCCCGATCTCGATGACATCATCGATACCTTGGTCGACCAGCGAATCACCGTTTTGGCAGCCAACCCAAGCTTTTTGCGAGTGATCGTATCGCATCCTCGTTTCTCACGCGTTCAAACGCTCAAGCAAATTTGGACCGGTGGCGAACCGATGCCGACCGATCTGCCGCGTTTGCTGCGCGAGATTAGCAATCCGTCGCTCTGGAATTTTTATGGGCCGACCGAAGCCGCGATCGAAGCCACCGCCTACCAAACACCGCTCAATCACGATCCGAGAAAGCCGGTCCCGATTGGCACGCCGATCTCAGGAAGCGAAATTGTTATACTGGACGACCCATTCAATCCGGTACCCGACGGGGTGGTAGGGCAAATCGCAATTTGTGGTAAAGGGCTCGCTCGTGGGTACTTAAACCAGCCATCGGAAACGGCGAAAGTGTTTCGGTCACTCGATTCGCTAAATGCAGGGCGAGCCTATTTGACTGGCGATCTTGGACGTGTCAATGCCGATGGGCTCATTGAGTTTTTGGGACGTGTCGATGACCAAGTCAAGTTACGCGGGTATCGTATTGAACTCGCAGAGATCGAAAACCATTTGCGAAATGATCCAGCGGTTGCCGATGCAGCGGTATGTGTCGTCGGCGAACATGACCGTGCCGTGCTTGCTGCATTCATTGTCATCTCTCAGCAAGCGGATAGCGAACCCGTCAACATCGATCGACTGCTCACCGACTTGCCTCGCTTCAAACGTCCCGCTCAAGTGAATTCGCTTGACCAACTTCCAAGAAATGCAAATGGAAAAGTCGATCGTAAATCGCTTGTGAAGATGGCCGAGCGATCGTGGGAGAGCCACGCGGAATCAAACGATTCGGGGCTGCCAATCGATTCGCTCGAGTCGTTGATGGTTGACAGATGGAAAGAGATTCTTGAGCGAGATGACGTCCGAGTCGACGAGGATTTCTTCGACGCGGGTGGTAGTTCTTTGCAAGCAGCGATACTTGCATCGAAGCTTAGCGACGATCTTGGGGTGCGAGTCCCCGTGGCCCTGCTGTTCGATCAAACCGACATTCGCGGCCTCGCACTTAGGCTAAGGGAACTTCATCGAGGCCTCGGAGCTGATCGATCAACCCTGCGTTCCCCGTCAGGATCCTCGGACCGAGCGTCTTTAATCATGGCATGGCAACCACTCGGCGATAGGCCGCCGATTTTTATGGTCCATCCGCCTGGCGGAATCGTTGTCTGCTATCGTGATTTGTCTAAGCAATTGCCTGTCGATCAGCCATTTTATGCAATCCGCTCAAGAGGACTTCATGGCGATGAAAAGCTACCTGAAACCGTCGAAACGATGGCTGCAGAGTATGTCGAAGCGATTGAACAAATCGACGCTCATGGTGCGCTGATCGTCGGCGGATGGTCACTTGGTGGATTGATTGCCGTGGAAGTTGCAAAACAACTGCAAGCCAAAGGACGTCACGTTATACGGCTGATTTTGCTCGACACGTCGATTCCCGCTGGCTCAACCGATCTCATCGCACCAGCGGACGAGCAAAACGTTGGACGCGAGTATGGCATCGATCTGTCACTGGAGCAACTCGGACAGCTTTCTCCGGCTGAGCAGTTGCCCTTTTTGTGGGAACATGCCAAGAAGCTTGGTGTTTTGGATGAGAACGTACCCGAGGAAATCGTGCAAAAAACATTGTCCGATATGCAGAGACTGTTTCATCACCACGTTCAGTTGGCCAATCACTATCGGCTCGCTCCACTAACGATACCCATCGATTTCTATCGGCCCCTTGATATCCCCGTCGAAACGGTGGGACCACTAGATCGAGGGTGGTCGAAACTGGCAACGCATGTCGATGTGATCAAAGTCCCCGGTCATCACCACAGTATGTTGTCGCAACCGCATGTTGCTGAGTTGGCGAAGCAATTGGTGCAGAGTAAATGGGCAGTCGTCCGATAGTATTTTAAAACCTTCGGTCGTGGATCTTGTTAGAGATCCAAAAGGCGACAGGATCTTCAACAAGATCCACGACATGAATTTCCTATCGGCCGCTCGCCTTGTCACGAATGACTTTGCCATCGTGAAGTTGCACAACGCGGTCAGCTTGTTTGGCTACCGAGTTGTCGTGGGTGACGACGACCAGACTACGGTCGCGGTCATGGCAAAATCGAGTCAAGAGTCGCATGACGCTCGTTCCACTTTCCGAATCGAGTGCTCCGGTCGGCTCATCGGCCAGAACCAATACGGGGCGGTTGGCCAACGCACGAGCGATTGCGACGCGTTGGCGTTGGCCATTGGAAAGCTGCCATGAAAAATGCTTCATGCGGTCTGAAAGCCCGACTTCGCTCAATAGTTCTTTGGCTATGTCCGTTCGTCTTTTGGCATCAGGCTCGATTCCGAACATTGGCAACTGCACATTTTCCTCTGCGGTCAAATTGGGCAATAAGTAAAAAGATTGAAATACGAAGCCGATTTGCTGCGACCTCAATCGGTCCAAATTCATCGTCGCATCAATGGTTTTTCCACAAAATCGGACGCTTCCCGACGTTGGGCGATCGAGGGCGCCAATCATATTGAGAAGCGTTGATTTCCCGCAGCCACTTGGTCCGGCGATTGCCAAAAATTCCCCGTGACGAATCGACAGACTGACGTGGTTGAGGGCCATCACATCACCATCGGTATAATGTCGACTGACATCTTCGAGCTCGACCAACGGTAAAGAGGGATTGGATGGGCCTTTATCAGGCAAATTTTTTTTCGAGGGGCTGTTCATGGGGTCGTTTGCCTTGCGACGCTTTCAAGTTAGGATGTTGGCACGACCGTCTCTCTGGCTTTTTGAAACATGAATCGACTCAACTTTTTGCTTTGTCTCATTGTATGCTTGCTTGTGCCGTCTAGTGAAGCGGCGTATGGCGAGCCGATCACGACGCTGCCGCCAGGGTTGGTTGTTGAACAATCGGGGGCATCGCCATGGAACCGAATTGTCTTGATCGCGACACCGCGAATCGCCAGCGGCGATGTGGATGCGATGGGGCGCTCGATCCGAGATGCTGTCGCAAAGTTCCGTTTGACGATCATGACGCAAGTCAATCGTGATCCACAATCCTCCAAATACACCTTGGTGAATACCGGGGTCGGTTATTCAACAATGATCAACTCGCAATTGGTCGTCATTGATTCTGCAAACGCCACCGATCTTGGAGCTTCACTTGGTTTTATCGAACGACGAGTGCTCGGCGAAAACGAGGAACAATGCAAACAGGTACAAGTGATTGTTCGCACGACGACCCTTTTTCTGTTTGATGTTCCAGCGATATTCGACCGTTTCAACCAGCACCGCCGTGTCGTCAATCGTCATTTGGTATGGATCAACCCAACCAACGGGAAGCTTTCACTGGCGACTTGGTTGTTTGATAAAAAAGATGGCCGAAACAGGTTATTGGTTGCCGATCCGCTACGTATCGTCGCCGAAAACACACGAGAAGACCGGGCGATTCACGTCGATGGAGATCAGTTCTTTCTTGGCGTGCCAAACGAGAACGCTTTCGCTTTGGAAGCACTTCCTCCCGGAACCGATTTTTCATGGACGGATCCATTGCAAAGGTTGGCATGTCGAGATTCGTACGATGCGGATCTACTGAGTCAACTTGCAAAGGCAATCAATGAAGCGTGTGGTAGCCGCTAAAAGTTGCCGTTGATGCTTTGTCACCGTTTGATTTTAGGCTTGGCAAAAGAGTGGCTGGGGGAGTCTGTCCCCAAGCAAGCTGCGGTGAGAAGCCACAGCCACGAAAAATTCTCGTAGCCGTTCACGGGCTTCGCCCTTGACCGGTTGCCCTTGATCATAATCCTACTCTTCATCTTAACCCTGCGGTGTAGGCGACAGGAACAAAGCAGTCCCGTTTATCCGAGCAGGCTTGGGGATTGAGTTTCCTCAAGTTTGGCTAGCCTGGATTATTCATTAGCCGTTTTGGCGATAGCGGGCTGTCGATTTAATCGGTTTGACTCGACTTATTGTTTAACGCCAAGCCATAGGCGACCGATTATGGAAAAGCTGACGCCTTCGGCTAAGCGTTAAACGATTAAATCGACAGGCCGTTTCGTTGACGGCGGATTGCGAACCAGCTCTATACAAAATTCACTCAGTGGAATCACGATCCATTCTTGCGTCCAATGCAAACAAATGCCCGAATCTCGCCCTCATTCTTCGTTTTGACAAAGCACAGCCGTCGAGATCGACGACTGCGAGCGTCTTTAGGACCGTCTTTCACTTCACGACCGAGCGACGATTCCTTTCCACTACCGTCGGAATAGGTGTATCGTCCTTACGTGATGGCCGGTGTCCTTTACGAAGAAGCCGCGTTCGGCATGTTGACGTCGCTCAATGGGATTGCGGATGTGCGAAGCGCTAGCGATACTCGCCGACGATAGAACGGCAACCAAGAATGCGACGGTCAGGGTGTAACGGAAGATTGGTGACATGTTGAGGTCTCCTCAGTGAAGATCGGTAAGACCATTTTTCTGCGTTATCGCAGCGGTGGCAGAACCCGATCACAATCCACCGAATCGAAGTCCGCCTGGGCTTCGATCCGCGATGATCTTTGTTTCGCCCTATCGCAATCAACGTGCCAATTGGCTACTTGCTTCGTAAAGCCCGTTGGAAGGAACGGCCGAGTGCGACACGTGACGCAAAGAAGTGCAGGATCTGCAACCGACTGCATCACCTCTATTCGCGTGAAGCCGATTTCGGGATCGATCTCTGGTTACCGTCTCTGGTTACCGTCTCTGGTTACCGTGGCGGTTCACTTCAGGGAAAAGCGATTGCAGAATAGATGATGGCAATCCAATCCGTCTTGAAACCTCCACTTTGAAACTTGCTCCATGAAAATTTTCCCAGCAGCATTCGTTTGTGCATTCACGCTCGCAATTGGTTCCACGGCGTGGAATCAAGAGGCAACCCCGAAAGCAACCACTGCAACCGACGACGGCTCCGATGGGGAAACGGGCGGCTATCCGCCGGGCGAGTTGGGCGAGATGGTTCGTTTGGGGGAGACGTTAGTGAGGGAAACAAGTTCGCATCCGATGACGAAGCCGCTGGTCGGCAACTCGTTGAATTGCACCTCCTGTCATTTGGATGCCGGACAGCATCCTCAAGCCGCTTCATTCGTTGGAGTGGCAGCGGCCTATCCAGCCTATTCGCCACGCGAATCGGCGGTGATCACGCTGGAGGAACGAATCGCCAATTGTTTTCTTCGCAGTCAAAATGGTTCTCGTCCGGCCAATGGAAGTAAGGTTTCAGTCGCGATTGCAGCTTATCTCACGTGGCTGTCACGCCAGACGCCGATTGACATGAACCCAACCGCTCCGCTTGGGCCGAATCATTTGACCTTTCTTGATGGCGACGCGATCGAGCCAGACATTCCGAATGGAAGGTCGCTGTACGCCGACCGTTGTGCGGATTGCCATCTTGAGGACGGCAGCGGATCGGACGAAGGTCCTCCGGTGTGGGGCGAACAATCCTATAATGACGGCGCCGGTCTTGCCAAAGTGCTCAAGATGGCATCGTGGTTAAAGGTTGCGATGCCGCTCGATGACGCCGACCTGACCGAGCAAGAAGCTTTTGACATCGCCGCCTTCATCAATTCACACTCTCGTCCAAAATTTCAACCAGAGATCAAAAAATAATGCCGACAACATAACGACGGCTCTGTTTCATTTCGAAAGAAAACGACTTGAAGACCGGCTACGTTCAGCCTATTCGGCAACTTGGTCGTAGATCGGCAAATGCCGATAGTAGACTTCGAGATTGAGCAGGTTCATCGTGGTCACATAAAGTCGACCGCCGTGGGGACTCCAACGGTCTTCGACCGGGAATTTGGGGTCCCAGCTACCTGCTTTCTCACCCGACTTGATCTGGCTTTTCAGTAGTAACGGATTCAAGTAGGCATTCCATCGTTCCCAGTACGTGCCGCCCATGTGAAACATGACCTGCGTGGCATAGTACCAATAATAGGCGTCTCGTTTTGACAACCGTACATCGGATGGCCTTGTTGCTGGCG
Organism: Novipirellula aureliae; assembly: GCF_007860185.1. Lineage (NCBI taxonomy): Bacteria > Pseudomonadati > Planctomycetota > Planctomycetia > Pirellulales > Pirellulaceae > Novipirellula > Novipirellula aureliae. The sequence goes on along the minus strand of NZ_SJPY01000002.1, from coordinate 347,063 downwards.
ATCCCATTTCAGGCGGATGTTCTAAGAGATACTCCGCAGCAGATTGCATGTCTTTGTTGTCACGCCGCCAACCGGAGTACATTCGCATGAAGATACCGACGGCGGTCATTGTCGGTGTCACTTCCCGCCCATGTCGCTGGGCGGGTGTGTCGGCAGCGAACGGATCGTAGCGATAACGATCCGCACGCACGGAATTCATCTGCGCATAGTCAAGCCAACGATCGATGCCAGCGTAGACGCCATCGGGCACATTTAGTCCTGACAACTCACCGCTCTTGAGTGACATCATCATCCATCCTGATACGCTGGTGTCGCTACTGACCTGAGCCATGTACCGCCAACCTCCCAACCGAGCATGTTGAGTATTGCCGATATAATCGAGCGACCGTTGTGCGGCTACCTTTAACTCATCATCTTGCGTCATTCCGTATGCTTCACAGAGGGCCAATGCCGCAATGCCGTGACTATAGAATGCTACATTTTGATTGCTGAAGCGGTCCTCGGGGCGATACAAATCACCGTTTGTTTTTTGGTTCTCTAGCAGAAACTTTAAACCACGACTGACCGTATCGGCGTACTGATGTTGTCGATGGGTGTATCCGGCACCTTGAAACGCTAGCAAGCAAAGTCCGGTTGCGGCGGTGTCGCTTCGCATCATCACCTCTTCACGTTGGCCCGCCGGCCCATGACCTGCGAGCGACCAACTACCATCCTCATTTTGGGTATCCGCTAGATAGGTCAAACCGAGTTCAATCGCTTCCTCGGTTGCTGGTCCGACCATTCCAGCGGGGGTCGGGGCGGCGCCGCCTTGGGTTCGCATGACGCGGCGGCTGAACGATTCGACCGCCGCGACCTCACTGCCCGCTGGGGTCACCGGACCACCAATTTCACGGCGTTTGCGAGGCCGATTGGTCATTTCTAGCGAGCCCAAATCGGGCATTTGGGTCGATGGTACAACGCCTGCGAATCGGTCGGGACGCTCGGCAAGTCCTGCAATCGATTCGGGCGAGAGCACATCCAAGCTTGGCCCCAAACGGATGTCCGGAGCAACTTGGTGCATTGGAATATTCGACTCCGATCGACGCCGCTCGGGGCCGAACTCGCTGCGTTCGGCAACCTCGTCGATTGGAGGTGCGTTTTGTTTTGCCGCCGACGTTGCAACCCTCTCGGACAAGGAGGGAGTTCCGGCGGGCATTAGCTCATTACGCGGGTTGCGCGGATGTCGCGATGGCCTTGCCTGCTCAGATGCATCGGGTCGTACATCCGGAACACCTGCCAACGCAGACAAGTCTCGCCGGCGAATGTCACCTGGGGATGCCGGGGATAATTCCAACGACGGAGCACTGACTCCTTCATTGGACTCAGCAGGCCTCAGCTGAGCCCCCTGTGTCTCCCCACGACGCGGCATCGCCACGTCCACCGGCGAGAGCATTTGGTCGGCGGCCTCATCGATTCGAGCGATGGCAACCGTTTGAGCCGACGGACTTGCGCCAGCCGGTTTTACCGACCGACTTTCCATGCGAGCTCGCTGGCGTGGTGTCAGACCCATTTCGCCAAGTTTGGGAAGAGCTTCCGAAGTTGCCCGCACATTCGCTACGATCGGTACTGGCGATGTGGGAGTGAACTCAGCCGACCGATTGGCGCGCGATGGCAAAATCGACGAGGCTTGCATTTGCCGCTTGGTCTCATTGGTCAACCGACGTTCGGCAGTTCGGCTAGTCGCCATTTCGACCGCTTCGACCTCAAGCTTCGGAACCTCGATTGAAGGACTTCTTAGTTGCTCTGTTTGTGGCGACGTCATTCTTTCTTCGGAACGTTTACGGCGAGCCAGTTTCGCTGGCGAATCGGCTGGTTTCGGCTGCGCCTCTTGGACCTCTTTCCGTTTCATCAAAAATTTTTGCATCGGACGATCGTCAGGCTCGGGCGGTCGAGGCATCTCCAGTTTTGGTGCCGAGTTTTCAACCGGAGGTAATTGACGAATCTCCTTCGGAATCGCACGTGACGTCGTTTCCACCTCGACCGGACGAGACCAGTCGGGTGTCGTCGCGGTTTCTTCAGGAGTTTGAAAAAGATACTCGGGGACCGTTTTTCGAATCGGTGATCGCTCCGGTTTTACTCCCGTAAAAGCTTCTGGGAAAAACTGGTTAAACACGACCACATTGACCGCCAACAACAGCAGTAGCAGATGAATAAAGACACTGAACATAAAACCGATTTGAATCGATTTTTGGACGTATTGAGACGCCCAACCGTGAAATGCAACCGCCAATGCCAATGCCACAACCGGGACCGCAACCGCATAGGTCCAGCCATTGTAGAGCCACCGAGGATCATCGAAGCGAAGGCGGGTCACGATCAGATACAACACGAGCGCCGACAAGCCCGCCAACCATGCATCGAGCAACCATGCCGACCGATCCGAGCCTGACCTCGGGCCACGCGCACTCCTCTCGGTGATTCGTATTCCCTCTCGGTTCAAACGAGGATTCGATTTGGCTTTTCGACGATTCAAATTCAGATTTTTCCTTTAGGAGTGATTGGAGTCCAGCCTTTTGGCGATTCCGGTCGGCGACGGGAATCGGCAAAAGCTTGGCTACCACTTATCGGTTGGCGGACGCGTCAGCGTCTGCGGGGCCTTCGGTTGTGGTTACTGAATAATCACTGACTCCTGTTCGATTGCAAACATCCATGACGCTAACGACGGGCTGAAATGAACTCGCTTGATCCGCACGAATGACAACGGTTTGATTGGTTGGGTTGCTGGCCACTGCGGCGTCGAGCAACGTTTTTAGCTTCGCGATCGATGTGACTTCGCCACCTAGATACAAGGTCCCTTCCGAATCGATATCGACAACCACTTCGCGAGGTTTACTGGTCATCGGCACGGCACTTGTCGCGGTGGGTAGGACAATATCCAAACGCCGCTCTTGTTCTTCAAACTCGCTGGTGACGAGAAAGAAGATGAGCAACAGAAACACAACGTCGATGAGCGGCGTCAGACTGAGTGTGCCGGCGACCGCCGATCGTTTTATTTCGACAGCCATTACGAAGCCCCCTTTGTCGCACTACGGTTTGGTCTCGACTTTTCTTTGGAGGGCGATTTGCCAGCGGCGATCGGAGGTGGTGTTGCGTTGCCTCCTCGCCCATCATGGCCCGCATCAGCCGGCGCGGAATGAGGGGGCATTTTGCGACGATTTCCTTCTGAATCAAGTTGTTCGCGTCCCACAAAGCGAGCCATGTGTGGAGCCAACTCGAACGCCAGATCCTCAACTCGATGAAACAATTTTGCCAAGCGATTTTCTAGATACTGGGCTAAGATCGCAGCTGGGATTGCGACGATCAATCCGGCCAGCGTTGTCACTAACGCCGTATAAATCCCTTCAGAAAGTTGCTCGCTACGGCTTCGATCGGCCGTTAGCGTTGTTGATTCGTGAAAGGCGACGATCATTCCCCAAACGGTTCCGAGTAGTCCCATTAGCGGAGTTGCGGCTGCGGCCAGATGCAACCAGCGGATCGGAGCGGAATTTCGATCCGCTTCACGTTGGATCATCTCGGTAGCAGCATTCTCAATCTCACCGATCGGTTGGCCCGTGCGCAGCAGCATCCCGCGAACAACACTTGACGCTGGAGAGGGGTAATCGTCACAAATGCGAAAGGCCTCGCAGGGCTGAAATGCAGCAGGCGTTTCCATCATGTCTTCGATCTCGCGAACGAATTTCTTGGGTACGATCTTTCGCCGAGTCAGCGAGATCACTCGTTCCACAGCCAGTGCGACGACCAATAAACTCATGATCCCGATCGGAATCATGAAGCCACCACCGCGGCCGACCAGGGACAACAGATCGATGTGCATCGAATCGTCCGCAGCCGGCGGACTCGTGGATCCTTCCTCGGACCCGTCATTCATGACATCCTGAATATCGGCTTCGTTAAACGGGATCTCTGAATTTGGTTGTGCACTGGCTCTAGGGCTTAGCGCAAGACACGCAGCTAGTATCACACCCATCATCAGGGCCGTTTTTCCCGGATTTGATGAAAGCGTCCGTTTTGGTGAGCCGGAGACGCTAGCTTCGGGCATTGCGATTGCCTGGTACTCACGAGCGTTCTGGGAACCTGCGTCTAGCGCTGTCAGCCCTGTTCTTGTCAGTCCTGTATTTCGTTCCCGATTTTCAATCATCTTATCCATTACTTATTTTGAAGTGCTTCTAACCGGGATTGTGACTTTTCGGCCAACTCATGATTCGGATGTTTGCTGACCACATACTCGTAAAACTTCGTCGCAAACCCTAACGCCTTCTGCTTCGCTGAGGGGGTTCTCGCCTGTTGCGCTAAAATCTCCGAGCAGCGGGCCGCTTCGAAACCGCTCTTGGCTTGCCAATCCTTGATAGGCTCCGCGGATTTTTCCGCTCCAAAACCATAGATCACACGTTGAAACTCAGGAATTGCCAAATCGAAGCGTTTGTTGGCAAATTGGATCTGCCCCATCATAAAACGAGCTCGCGCGGCAACCACATTTCGATAGTTGTTGGCAACCTCACCGTACATTTGCAGAGCTTTTTCATCGTCTTGAAATTGTTGGTAGGCGAAGCCGGTTTCGTAAAAGACTTGTGCCAGGTAAGCGGTGGAAGGGAAACGAAATCGAAGTTCATCGTACCACTCGATCGCTTGCTGCCACTCTTGTAATTGAGCAGCGCTTTGTCCTCCGTGCAGCAGAATCAACTCACGAACTTGGCGATCATTCGCATCGCGGATCGTTTTCGACGTTTCATCATTCGAATCGATACGTTCTCGAGCTACCCGATAGGCTTCGAGGGCGGCTTGGTAATCGTTTCGGTTGAACCGGCTTTCGCCGACCATCATCAGGGCATCGAGCGTCAGGGCGCCGTCGGGATGTTTTGCTGCTTGTTTTGCAAACGCCGATTCCGCAGCCGCCAAGTCGTTGGCTTTGAACCAAGACCAACCAAGCCGATAGAGCGATTTCTCGGAAAGCTCTGCTTCCTCCGATTTCTCGGCTGCCGAGGCAAAATATTTCGCCGCTTGTTGCCAATCCTTTGACTCGTAATAGCTTTGTCCGAGATAGTAAGCCGCTTCACTGGTCAACGAATTGTCTGACGATTGGTCGACCAACCGGGTGAAAATGTCTACGGCGGCTTCGTTCTGTTCGGATTCCCGGTAAGACCAACCGAGCTCATAGAGCACCTTGTCAATTGACGGATAGTCGGGGACTTGCTCAACGATTCGATTGAGCCGTTCGGCCGCTTGCAGAGGTTTGTTTTGTTTTTGGTCGACGAGAGCTAATTCGTACAAGCCGTGCCCCAAATCAACTCCCGTTGGCTGCAGCGCCAAATAGTCCTCTAGGTCGCTACGTGCTGGATCCAATTGATTGAGGTTCCGATAGCTCATGCCGCGTGCCAGCAGCGCTTCGCCCCGAATTGGATGCTGTTCATATTGGCTGAGCAGGGTGTCGAGAGAATCGATCGCTTGTTGGTATTCGGCCTCGTCCATCTGTAAAAGGGCACGGGAATAGAATGCGTAGGGCATCAAGCCAGGGTCTGCTTTGGAGGCGATGATTTTGTCGTAAAGCTCGATCGCCGTTTGGGGATCGCCCTGATTCGCAGCGATCTGAGCCAACTTGTAGCGGCTTTGGTCAGCCATCCGTCCATCGGGCTGAGCGTCGATGATTTGTCGCCAAATCGTTTGTGCCTGTTGCTTTTGTCCGGCCAGAAAAAACGACTGTCCCGCTAGCAGTAACGCCTCATCGGCACGGGGCCAATCAGGAGCTGCCGTGTGGCAGGCCTTGAACGCAGCGCCAGCCTCGACGTACTTTTCGGACGCCATCAAGGCTTGGCCGAGCATCATTTGCGCTTCTGCCCGTTGGTCCGGCTGAGGCAATTTTGGCGTTTCCTTTCGAAGCAGTTCGATCGATTGATCGAGTTCGCCATCGGCGTTGAGAGCCGCTGCCGCTCGCAGCACCCACAGTGGTCGTTGGAACTCGTCACCGAGATCCTTCGCGATCAAAAGTGCTTGGTAGATCGCGGCCGCTTGGTCGTATTTTTGCGTGAAAAACAAGCCTTCCGCCTGAATGAACCGGACGTCGGGTGCCAACATATCGTCGGGGAATCGGTCAATGAATTCCGCTGCCATTTCGATCGCTTGCTCGGGCCTGTTCAATTGCAGTGATGAGAATGCCGAGTTGTAAAGGGCTCGCGGGGCGGTGGGGCCATCGGGCGACGCCTTGTAAACCGCATGAAATTCGGCGAACGATTGTTCGATCGTGTCGGGGTTCATCGACAAGGCTTCGGCCAAATCGAGTTTCAGTTCCAATTCGAACGGGCCTCCCGCTCCCGGTGCCTGTTGCTTCAGCTGCGCGAGTTGGCGACGGACAATCTGTTGCGCCGTCTCAGGATCGTTCTTGCTCAAGTAGATTCTTGACAACCAATGGGCGGCCTCGGTCGACGCTTCGGGAAGATTTAATTCCAAGACCCGCTCGAAACGCTTTGCTGCTTCATCCGCATCACCACTTCGATAGGTGCTTTGGGCGGACGCCAACGTTGCCGCCGCGGCGTTGGCAGAATTGGGATACTCTTTCAAGAGTTGCTCATACTTTTCAGCGGCTTCACCGGATCGATCGGCTTGCACTAAAGCGTAGGCTTGTCGAAAAAGCGCGTACGATTTGTCGTCATCGTTCTCGGCGACTGTAAAGGCTTGATCGAATTGTGTGATCGCCTCATCGTAATCCTTGCGCATGATCGCTGTGTCACCGAGACGCAAGCGAACGTCGGTAATCAGCTCGTTCCTATCACAGGTGCTAAGCAGCTGAAGAAAAGAAGAAACCGCATGGTCGAATTGGTCGAGTTCTTCATAGGCGACACCGCGTGCGTACAGCGCATCACATCGCAGCGGAGATTCTTTGGCGTCGGGAAGTGCCAATAGCTCGTTGTAAAGCTCGATCGCTTGTTTCGGATTACCGAGCCCGTAGGCGGCCTCGCCACTGTAGAACAACGATCGGTCAAGAAACTGGCTCTTCGGGAACTCCGATCGCAATTGAGAGAACGACTCTATCGTCTCTTTCAGCTTCGCTGCGTCGCGGCTCGGAGCTTCCCCAGCGGCCGAGTACAGACACCAACCTTGGTTCGCCAAACTCTCTTCACGGAGATCATAATCCGAATCTGCCAGTGCTTTGCCGAAGGAAGCCGCTGCGGCAGCGTAGTCGGGTTCTTCCTGCTGCATGTAGCAGACCCCCAAGTAGTGGGCCGCTTTTGACGCCATCGGATCGTTCGGATAGTCGGCTAAGAACTTCTTCCAACTCTCTATCGCCAGCTCGATCGCTCCATTGGTTTGGAAATTGGCAGCATCGGCATAGACAGCGATTGCGGCTTCACTCGACTCTTCCGCTCCCGATACTTGCGTCGTCGCGGTAACGACGCTAATCAGCACAGCCGCCAACAGCTTCGTTTTTGGATTGGCCCCTAGCAAAAGTCGCCAAGGTTTTCGGCGAATCACGTGGGGATCGAAACTCTTGACGGGTTTCGCTACCAAAAACCTGAGTGAAAACACGAGAGAGACTCCGAACAACAAAACGAGGCAGTAATTCATAAACATTTCTACTCAATTCTAGCGGCGAACGATCTTAGCCGATAGTTTAAGGAGGCCTGGGCGATCGTTTAAGGAGTGACACCGTCAAAACCAATGACCAGGGATCTGCAAAATAAATGGGTGTTTCCTATGCTTTTTGCTAACAAACCAGTCAACCTGTCGCGACGTTCGCCCGTACAGGCTTAGATAAAACACGTAAAATCAAACTTGCATTCTCTTTTTGAAACGGTCGGAGTGGTGGAAAAACTAAAGTGTCTTGTAACCGGCGGAGCCGGGTTTATCGGTTCGCATCTGACCGAGCGTTTGCTCCATCGTGGTCATGATGTCATCGTCGTTGATGATTTGTCTACCGGGTCGAAAGACCACTTGGCCCATTTACTCGATCATCCATCACTGGAGTATATCGAGGACTCCGTTGAAGACAAAACGGTCGTCCATGATGTGGTCGACCGAGCCGACCGGGTCTACCACTTGGCCGCAGCCGTGGGGGTCGCTTTGATTGCTAAACAGCCGATTCAAACGATCGAACGAAATATCTATCCTACCCAGCTTATCTTGAATCGATTGGGTGAGCGGGCCAGTCGTGGGCAGCGAATTCCCTGTTTCATCGCCAGTACCAGTGAGGTTTATGGGAAGAATCCCAAAGAGCTTTACAGTGAAGAGGACGACCTGGTTTTCGGAGCGACGACGAAACCTCGCTGGAGCTACGGAGTGTCGAAAGCGATTGATGAGTTTTTGGCGTTAGCGTTTTATAAAGAGAAACAATTGCCTGCCGTCGTTGGCCGGTTCTTTAACGTCGTCGGCCCCCGCCAAACGGGAGCCTACGGGATGGTATTGCCCCGCTTCGTGGAAGCGGCTTTGCGGGGAGATCCGTTGGTGGTCCACGATGACGGCCACCAAGTCCGCTGCTTCGCACACGTTGATGATATCGTCGGTGCTGTCATCGATTTGGTCGACAAGCCAGAGGCAGCAGGGCGAGTTTACAATATCGGTAGCGATGAGCCGATTTCGATCCTGCAACTTGCCGAAAAAGTGATCGCCCAGCTAGGTTCGAAATCCAAAATCGAGTTTCAAAGCTACGCGGCGGCATACGATGAATCGTTCGAAGATATTCGCCGCCGAGTGCCTGATCTCACCAGAATCCGAGAGACCATCGGTTACCAACCCTCCAAAAATCTCGATGCCATTATCGAGGTGGTGGCCGATTACCATCGTCAGTCCTAGTGCCAGACAGTTCGCCCGAATCAATCAGGCGACTTTGCGGTCGTCGCTTGCTCGTTAAACGGCGTGACCATCAGGCCGCGCGCCAAGCATTGTAACGCGTGCGGAAGGCAACTCACGCGGTTAGAATGTTATTAGGGCAGGAGCAACGGTTTCTTTGCAATTCTTCATGATTTTTCATTGATAGCAAGCAGCGGCTATGAATCTGTAGTAAAATCGAATTCGCTTTCGTGCCTTTCCAGATGGATGTGCTAAACGCTTTTCGAGGCAGACTTATCATGAATTACAAATTCGTTTTGATTGACAACTCCAATAGCGAGATCGATGGGGAGTGGGTTCTAATGGCTCCGGTTGTTGTCGGGCGTTGTAACTCGGCGGATATTACGATCGATGACATATCGATCAGCCGACGGCATTGCCAATTCTTTATCGATCCCTATGGCTCACTTGTCGTCCGCGATCTGGGGTCCAAAAATGGAATTTACGTTGATGAACAACGGGTCGATAGAGCGGTTGTCCGCCCTGGTACTGAGGTTCAAATTGGCAGGTTGACGTTGCGAATCGAACTGACCGAAGAAGCAATCGATGACGATAGCGAAAACGGTGTCGAAATTTTAGATCTCGATGAAACTCAGCGGATGAAGATCCTTGACTATGATTTGGAAATTGGAATGCCCCCAAACGAGAACGTTTAGCGGTTTGTTATTCCGCTTCACAACGGTTCGTTAATTTTCCAATCCCTTCGATCTCGACGGTGCATTCATCGCCAGGCTTCAAAAATACCGGTGGCTTGCGGGCTGCACCGACACCAGGCGGTGTGCCAGTAAAGATCAGGTCGCCTGGCAACAAGGTCATGATCTGCGATAGGTGAGAGATCAACTCGGCGATTGGAAAAATCAATTGCGCCGTCGTGCTGTCTTGAACCGTATCGCCATTAAGATGCATGCGAACTCGCAGATTTGTCGCGTCTGAAATTTCGTCGGCGGTAACGATGCAAGGCCCCAGTGGTGCAAAGGTGTCAAATGTTTTGCCGAGCAACCATTGGCCACCCGGACGTCCTTTTTGCCAATCGCGAGCCGAGACGTCATGGCCGCACGTGTAACCGAACACATGATCGGCCGCTTGCTCAACCGATACGTGCTTGGCCATTTTTCCAATGACGACAACCAACTCGGCTTCGTAATCGACTTTGCTTGAGATGTTCGGAAGGCGAATCGTTGCACCATGACCAATCAATGCTGTATTGAACTTGCAAAACACAACCGGCTCCGTCGGGATTTCCGAACCGGTTTCGATTGCATGGTCGCGGTAGTTCAGGCCGATGCAAAGAATCTTTCCTGGGTCGGCAACAGGAGGCAACCATCGCTCGGGAGCGGTCTGCCACTGTTCGGGCTGTGGTTTGGGCAAACTTGCGAGCCACGATGAACCTCGCTCGAAAATGTCTTTGCTGCTTGCGGGCGGTTCGGCAAATGAGCTGATGGGACAGATTCGATCCGATTCGTAGATCGCATACTGAGCTTGATTCTCGGAATCCAGGAACCGGCATATTCGCATGGGGTGTTCTCGATGGAGCGTTTTTCGATAGACACCTTTCGTCTCGCAAAGGTGACGCTGTGTAAACTAACTTTGTCTGACGATTATTGTCAATGATTGGTTTTGGCTCTCGGTGTCCAAATCGGCTAAGGTCTGGATTCCAGCATTCACGGAGAGGCTTTTCTTAACGTCTGGAACAAACACCGACGAGACAGTATCTTTTCAGTCACCAACCACAGCTTCCTCGTTTCTTAAAATGCCTTCCCAGACGCAATGGATTTATGGCGACATTGACTCAGCCTTTGAAGTGGCACGGCGGTAAGTATTATCTGCGCAAATGGATCCTCGATTTGATGCCGCCGCATCTGCACTACGTGGAGCCCTTTTTCGGTGGTGGCGGAATTCTGCTGGCCCGCGATCCGAATCGCGATTGGATGGCGGTTGGCGATGAAAAACTAACCGCGGCGGAGAGGGGCAGTAGTGAAGTCGCTAACGATTTGCACGGTGAACTGATCAACTTTTGGAGGGTTTTGCAAGATCCTGAGCACTTCGATGCCTTTCGACGAAGAATGGAGATGACGCCGTTTAGCGAAGCCGAGTTCAATCGAGCTTATGAGCTCTCGCATACGGAGAATTTCAATCAGGATGCAACGCCGATCGAGCGAGCGGTTCAGTTCTTTATTCTAGCCAGACAGTCCCGCCAAGGACTCATGAGAGACTTTGCGACACTGTCTCGAAATCGCACGCGAAGCCGGATGAACGAACAGGCATCCGCCTGGCTTAACGTCGTCGAAGGATTGCACGATGTGCATCAGCGATTGCAAGGTGTCGTTATCCTGAATCAGGACGCCAATAAAGTCATTCGCAAACAAGATGGCTTTAAAACCCTGTTCTACTGCGATCCGCCCTATGTTCACGACACGCGTTCGACAACCAAAGAGTACACGCATGAAATGACCGAGGCCGAACATGTGAAGCTACTCGAGACGCTATCGGCCATCCAGGGCAAGTTTATGTTGAGCGGTTACCCCAGCGAACTGTATGCAAAATGGGAACACAAGCAAAATTGGAATCGGCATGAATTCCTGATCGACAACAAGGCCGCTGCGGGGCCGACGAAGGAAAAGAAAATCGAGTGCGTGTGGTGTAATTTTTAAGGCTTAACGACGAATGATGTGCGCGGGGAATTTTTGTGGGACAGAGATCTAGCGGGACGAAAACTCGCGCAAGGCTCGTGGTTGAGTCCATCCCAAAGATTTGGCGGCCCAGGCTTGCCCTTGTCGAGCCCTGTTTAAAACCAGCCTAGCTCACACCTGCCCCTTCACAAAGGCAACCGCTTGAGCTTTCGTTTCAAACTCTCCGTTCAACTGCCGCTGTCGAACCTGCCTCAATAGCTTTGCGTAAACAGGCCCCGTTGGGACGCCGAGATCTTTCAAGTCATCACCACCAATGAGCGGGTTGGGATCAAGCCGTTCGCGAGGCCACTTCAAGGCTTCCAAAGCTAAGTGAATTCCCGAAGAGGGGGCGTCGGTGGCTCGAGCCAATGCGGCGCTGACTTCCACGATTGCCTCGGCGTCACGGTCGACCAAAATGGGTTGTACCTCCGCCCAAGGAAGTGTGTTTGCACGAATCAGGGTGGGACTATGGTGAATCGCCGACGTCACAACTCGAACTTCCTCATTGGACAACTTCCAACGCTCGGTGATCGAACGCAGTGCGTTCATTGGCTCATCAATGGCGAGCAGGATACAAGCTAGCGAGGTCGAGAAATCTTGGGTACGATCCTCGGTCAGTAACCGATCGAGCAAGCGACGGTCGGCTTTTTCGAGTTCTGGAAGTACATAGCGAGACAGCCCCAAGGCTTGTAGATGCCCGAGTCCATCGAGCGCGTGATTCGAGCTCATCGTTCGTCGCATTTCCACGCCAATGCGCTCACCACTCACCGATCCGATCGAAGCCGCGTGTCCGCGAACCGCATCGGCTGTCGGTTCGGCGATCGAGAAGCCGAGTGTGGTGGTGAAGCGAACCGCACGAAGCATTCGCAGTTTGTCTTCGGAAAACCGCTCGTGAGGGTTTCCAATCGTTCGGAGAAGTTGGCGTTCGATATCCTCGACACCGCCAACGTAATCGACGATTCTGCGTTTGATTGGATCGTAGAATAGGCCGTTGATCGTAAAGTCGCGCCGCTGGGCATCCGCTTCCGCGTTGCCGAAATGGACGCTATCAGGCCGCCGTCCGTCGCTATAGAGACCGTCACTACGAAAGGTTGCGACCTCGGTTGGTGTGATTGGAACGATCGACTTTCGGCGATCGGAAGCGGATGGTAATACGCCGATCACACCAAAGCTCGCTCCAAAGGCCAGTGTTTTACGCTTGCCAAACAGTTCCTGGATCGCCGCGGGAACGGCATCGGTCGCGACGTCAAAGTCTTTGGGAGCTTTACCAAGTAGGGCATCGCGAACACATCCGCCAGCAAAATAGGCGGTGAAGCCTGCCTCGCTTAATCGTTTCACAACCACGAGAGCTTCGATAGCTTGAGCCGACTTGAGCGATTGATCGGGAAATTCGTATGGGGTGGTAATTGATTTCAATGCGTTTATCTTGTTTGAAGCATCCATTTCACTCTCACAATTGTGCACGAGTGACCTCCTTTCTAAAAGCGTAGTATGACCAAGCCATTTCAGAAAATCGGCAAAAAACGAGGTGTCGTCGGCGTTATTTTTCGCGATGAACGGCTCCTCATCATTCGCCGCTCCTTGACCGTCCCCGCCCCGGGAAAACTATGCTTGCCAGGCGGCACGATTGAAAAGGGGGAAACCGAAGAGTTCGCGTTGGTTCGCGAAATGCAAGAAGAATTGGCGATCGATGTTACGCCGGTGCGTCTCTGTTGGCGTAGTATCACGCCCTGGGGAACACTGCTGTCATGGTGGCTATCCGAACTCGATCCCGATGTTCTACCTGTAGCAAACCCCGAGGAAGTCGCTGAGGTTCATTGGATGACCAGCGGGCAAATCAAAATGCAACGCAACATGCTACCGAGCCTACCACAATTCGTCGAAGCGATCCAAAGCGGCGAAATCGACGTCGGTGTGCCGTTTTGAGGTTTCGGTATGCGGTGGATGCCGGGACTTCCCGTTGGTCGGCCCGGTCTACTTTGCGAACATCGACAAAATCTTTGGCTCGGCCTCTTCTTGGGTGGAGGAACGTGAGGATTCGATCCAGTTAGTGATTTGCTCGATTTTGGAACGCTGGGCGTCTGCGGACGCATTGCCGATTCCTCCGATGCAAATGATCGTATCGTTTGGGGATGCTTCTTGCATTGCCCACTCGACCGCACGGCGGTGATCAGCGACCAATCGCATCATCGCACACTTTTTCACGCCATCCAAAACGGCATGAGACGCTTGCAAGAAACTCTCTTTGGCTTCCATCACACAGCTCAAAATCGGACGGTCCGAAAACCTTTCCGCATGACTGCCAATCAACGCCAAGTGGGCGGGGGCCGCACCAGGATCAATCGCCATCACACACCACAATCGGCCGCCAGGCTGCTTCATCAGCCGAGCGGCTCGGAGGGTGGAAGAAATTTGCTCGGGGGTACGGGCAGCGTCAACGATCACGTCCGCTTGACCGAATGCGGATAATGTCTGCATCCGGCCTGGAACACTCCGCAGCCCACCCAGATGCTCGACGACCTCCGATAGCGGTTGGTTGAGTAGGATCCCCACAACCGCGGCCGCAGCGTGATTGAGTGCCATCGCGGCTCCACAAAGCGGGGTTTCCATCACGACGGACAACGTTTCGTGAGTCATCATCAGTGTTGACATGCCGCCTTCTTGATCGATCACTTTTGCGGTGACATCCGCGTCCGAACGAACACCGTACGTCATCACATTTGAACCGTGATTTTTGATCGTCCTTAGCACACCTGGCTGGTCCGCCGACGCAATGACCACGCCTTGCGAGGCAACTCGCTCGAGCACGCAAGTTAAACCCGATGGGCCGAAGTCGTTCTCGGTTACCGTGGAACCTGTTACGATCAACAAGTCGAACTCGATGCAGTCGTATCGGCCATGTTTGGCGGCGTCGTCTGACAATTCGATCACGGCTGTCTTGGCACCTGCGTCATACGATTCGCCCAGCCACTCGACAAGGGCTCCCGCCGCCGGAACACGCTCGGGTGAGGTCGTTTGCACAATCCCATCACTCGAGCCAAGATCGGTTTGATAGGAAGTTCGCAGCCCGATACTACGCAGCAACTGGGCAACGAGTAGCGAAGTCGTCGTTTTGCCCGCTGAACCGTAGACGCCAACGGTCAGCAGTTTACGGTCCGGGCGATCGAGTAGGCGAGATTGCAAATCGGCCAACGTCAAATCGACATCGCCAACAATGCACTGGGGAATCGGACAGGGCAATATTTGTTCCGTCAGAATGCCTGCTGCACCACGAGCAAGGGCATCGGCGATGAGTTGGCTCGGGCAAATCTCTCCGATTCGATAAACCACCAACTGGCCCGGTTCCGCCGAAGCGGCACTTTCGGCGATCGAGTGGAAGGAAACATCGTCGCCAGAGAAAAAACGAGCGTGAGCGAGTAGGCTGCGTAGCGATCGGAAGGTGGGCTGGGGGGGGGCACCCTTGTTGGCCGATTCGTTCGATCGGTCACCCGATTCGGGAGCACTGGATAGGGAAGAGGTGCTGAAACGAGCGGAAGAAGCGTTTACGGTATGACGCATGGTGATGGCCTCCCTGCACATCGCGATTTCGAAATCATTTTCGGCAAATCCTTTGCCGACGGCGACGAGCAAAATCCTAATGCTCGACCGGTGAATTCGAATTGTCACCATTAAGCCGAAGAGGTCAAGGGGAAAAATTCACGCCCTTAATGCTAGCAAAGTCGAGTGATGCTCGGTTCTCGGAGCGGATTGGGTTCGCATAGCGCCCGCTTGCCCCTGCCTAGCGAAGTGAGATCCCGGCATCTTTGAGCATCATTTGGAGATCGGCCCAGGCGGCCTTTTTGGCGGCAGGATTTCTTAGCAAGTAAGCTGGATGGTAGGTCGCCACGACTTTCGAATCGAAATAGCGATGAAATTTTCCTCTTAGTTTTCCGATCGGTAATTTCGACCTCAGCAGAGCTTGCGTGCCCACGGCACCGAGGCAAACGATGTACTGAGGGCGAATGATTTCTAGCTGGCTTTCGAAAAAGGGGCGGCAATTCTCGATTTCTTCGGGTTCAGGATTGCGATTGCCGGGGGGGCGACATTTGACGGTATTCAAAATATAGACTTCGTCCCGAGTCAGCTTGCATGCGACGATCATCTTGTCTAGCAATTGACCTGCTTTTCCAACAAACGGGCGTCCTGTCCTGTCTTCGTCGGCGCCTGGGCCTTCGCCGAAAAACACGAATCGGGCTTGCGGATCTCCTTCGCCGAAAACCGTCTGCGTTCGACAGTGAACGAGTTCTGGACACTTGGTACATGCGGCAACGGTGCTGGCGAGCGTATCGAGCTCCGCCGTTCTTTGGGAAACGGGCCGTGCTTCGCAAGGGTATCGCTTCGCGGCTTCGCCACGGATCGACGTGGACTGGAATTCAGGCCGGGATTCAGGCCGGGATTCAGGCCGGGATTCAGGCCGGGATTCAGGCGGTTTTGGGAGGATCTTCTCTTCGGCAACCTGTTCGACGGCGGCCTTCTTCTCCGTCGCAGGAGCGATCGGAATTGACGGAGCAAACCGCTGCTTGAATTCTGCGACCCGGTCCGGGTTGGCTCTGGGAAGAAAGGCAACGCCCGATCGCTGCAAATGTTCCGCAAACGCAGCAGCTTGCAGCAAGGTGTTGTCGCGATCAAGATCGCCCGTTCGTTGTGGATCGGAAGAAGCAGGGTCAGCCATGATAAAGCCAATGCGAATGTGAGATAGAAGCGTTAGAATCGTAGTGGATCGAATCCACCTTCGAAACCATCGCACCCGTCGGCGCGTCTCTCCGAGGCGGACAAGTTGTTCCGATCCGTCGTGTTTGGGGCTATTTGTTTTAGGTTGTGCTGAATACGATCATACTCACACGTCTGTTTTTACTTATTTTCCTTTACAAGTTCATTTCCATGCCGGTTCCTCGCGTTGCTATTGTCGGTCGCCCCAATGTCGGAAAAAGTAGTCTTTTCAACTGGATCGCCCGTCGTCGACTGGCCATTGTCGATGATTACGAGGGGGTTACCCGCGATCGAATGATGACGCTTATCGAAACCGATGACCGTTTTTTCGAACTGATCGATACGGGCGGCATGGGCGTTGAAGATGCGGACAATTTGACAGCCGATGTCCGCCACCAAATTGAGATGGCGCTCAATGTTGCCGATGTGATCGTGCTCGTCGTCGACGTTCAAGCGGGCGTGATGCCGCTTGACGAGGAGGTGTCCGAGCGGCTCAGGACGATCGAAAAACCGGTGATTTTGGTTGCAAACAAGGCCGATCAAGGGCATCAAGACAACTTAGCCGCCGACTTCCAGCGGCTTGGTCGCGGACGATTGGTGTGCGTTAGTACAACTCAAAATCGCAACCGTGACGAGTTGTTGGAACTAATCGTCGACCGCTTACCCGAGCCAACCGACGATGAAGACACATCGGCTCCCGAAATGAAGATCGCGATCGTGGGCCGCCGAAACGTTGGAAAAAGCACGTTTGTGAATACGCTGAGCGAGGATGACCGCATGATCGTCAGCGAAATCCCGGGAACGACCCGGGACAGCGTCGACGTGCTCTTTGAGATGGATGACCAAAAGTTCATGGCGATCGATACGCCAGGTTTGAGGAAGCGGAAGAGCCAACGGACGGACCTGGAGTACTACGGGATGCACCGTGCCCAACGTTCGATTCGCCGCGCCGACGTGGTACTGGTGTTCTTTGACGCGGCAGAAACGGTCAGTAAAGTCGACAAGCAGTTAATCGGTTATGTGATGGAGCACCACAAACCTGTGATCTTTGTGATCAATAAGTGGGATCAATATCATGGAAAAGTCCCCACCGACCGCTGGGTCCATTACATCCGAGCTCAATTTCCGTCATTAGCCTATGCGCCGATCGCGTTTATTACGGGGCAAACCGGGAAAAACTGCAAAACACTGCTCAATCACGCCGCAATGCTGTTCAAACAATCACGCGAGCGTGTTTCGACGGGCGTTTTAAACCGAGTCATTCGTGCAGCGGTCGATAGTCACCCCGCGCCGATGTATCAAAATCGCCGACCGAAGATCTTTTTTGCCACGCAAGTCGCAACCGAGCCGCCCACGGTTGTGCTGATGTGTACGGAGCCGAAGGCGTTTGGGAATGATTACAAACGGTATCTACTGAACGTGCTTCGAGATCATTTACCCTATGGAGAAGTGCCGATCAAACTGTATTTGCACAAACGACACCGCGAAGGGGACGAGCAGGAAAAGGCGTAGAATGGGTCGAATGCTGCGGTCCAAGTTGAAAATTAGGGTTGGTCGTAGTGGACGAGGCGACGAGTCCCTCACTGCACATCCCTTACTGCACATCCCTTACTGCACATCCCTTACTGCACATCCCTTACTGCACATCCCTTACTGCACGGGGGGGCCAAAAGGGCTCGTTACCTCGTCCACTGCTCGAAAACGAGATCTTGACGCACCTCGAGCCTGCAGGCTGTAGGTATCTGCACGGATTTGCGAGCGATTGTTCTCACGAGATTGATCCGAAAGCGTTAGCCCGGATTATTCATTAGGCGTTTTGGCGCTAGTAAGCTGTCGATTTAATCGGTTTGACTCGACTTATCGTTTAACGCCAAGCCGTAGGCGACCGCTTATGAAAAAGCTGACGCCTTCGGCTAAGCGTTAAACGATTAAATCAGCAGGCCGCTAGCGCCAAAACGGCTAATGCGCAGACTGTTTTTCGACCAATGAATGTAAACGCTTTGCTGCATGGGAGTTATCGAAACATTATGCGAACCCATGAATAATCCGGGTTAGCGGGGCAAAGGCCCATCGGTTTGTCTGCCGGCGCAACGGGCTGGGTAAACGCTCCAACCAGCCCCTGCGGCCCTCGACTCAGCAAACAAATCCAGCATTTGCCACCAATTGAAGCAAAGTTCATGCAGGCAAACCGCCGATAATTGCTCGAGTCGGAAGGGAGAACACGGCGCTCGCTAGGAAAACGAACCATTCTTTGATCGAAAATTCACGATCAATCAGTGTCTAAACTTCGCAAAAACCCTAGTAAAAAGACAACATTGGCGTGAAGCTGAAAAGAATTTCCAGAAAACTGCCGAAAGGCACTTGCCAACTTCGAGTCTGCCCCGTATCTTTCCGCCTCACTTGATGAGTGACACGCTTCACCGCGAGTCGCAGAGGACCGAACCGCAAGGTTCCACTCTCTAACTCAGCAGTGAAAGTCGAATGAAGTTTTTATTAACTTTCTTTCAAACAGCGGTTGACTAGCCGACGCGAGACTGTAAGATCTCGAACCTTGAACGACGGCAACCTGCTTCGGCAGCGTAACGCTAAGTTCAATGTTTTGCGAAATCAAAACAAAACTGGGCTTGACAGCCTGTGGTCGAATCGACTACAAAGCTGCCGAGAACAGAGGCCTTCTAGCAAGGCAATATCGATCTTTGACAATTTGGTGATGAATGAGTATCTGTTGAGTTCAGCAGTGCGAGGTTGCTGTTTGAGTTCGGTTTTTCTGGTTTAGGCCAGCGGGATCGGGCATCAAAAAACAAATGGCGAATCGCTGGGAGTCTTTACCGAGGCTCCCACGCTAGTATCAGCTTTCGGTTTAATTTGACTTTACCCGGTCTCGCTTCGGCGGGTCTGGTGAAACAATACAAAATTGAAGGGTTTGATCCTGGCTCAGAATGAACGTTGGCGGCGTGGATTAGGCATGCAAGTCGCACGAGAACTCCAATTAGCTTGCTAAGAGGAGGGACAGTGGCGGAAGGGAGAGTAAAGCGTGGTTACATGCCCTCGAGTTCGGGATAGTAGCGGGAAACTGCTAGTAATACCGAATAATATCTTTGGATCAAAGGTGTGATTCCGCTCGAGGATTGGACCGCGTACTATTAGCTTGTTGGCGGGGTAATGGCCCACCAAGGCAATGATGGTTACCGGGTGTGAGAGCATGGCCCGGCTCACTGGGACTGAGACACTGCCCAGACACCTACGGGTGGCTGCAGTCGAGAATCTTCGGCAATGGGCGAAAGCCTGACCGAGCGACGCCGCGTGCGGGATGAAGGCCCTCGGGTTGTAAACCGCTGTCAGAAGTTAGGAAATGTATGGGGGTCCTCCCCTGTATTTGACCGATCTTCAGAGGAAGGACGGGCTAAGTTCGTGCCAGCAGCCGCGGTAAGACGAACCGTCCAAACGTTATTCGGTATCACTGGGCTTAAAGCGTTCGTAGGCGGCCTAGAAGGTGAGATGTGAAAGCCCACAGCCCAACTGTGGAACTGCGTTTCAAACCACTAGGCTCGAGGAAGACAGGGGTGATGGGAACTTATGGTGGAGCGGTGAAATGCGTTGATATCATAGGGAACACCGGTGGCGAAGGCGCATCACTGGGTCTTTTCTGACGCTGAGGAACGAAAGCTAGGGTAGCGAACGGGATTAGATACCCCGGTAGTCCTAGCCGTAAACGATGAACACTGGGTTGAGGGAACTTCCACATTCTCTCGGCCGTAGCGAAAGCGTTAAGTGTTCCGCCTGGGGAGTATGGTCGCAAGGCTGAAACTCAAAGGAATTGACGGGGGCTCACACAAGCGGTGGAGGATGTGGCTTAATTCGAGGCTACGCGAAGAACCTTATCCTGGTCTTGACATGCTTGAGAATCCCTATGAAAATAGAGAGTGCCCTTCGGGGAGCTCTTGCACAGGTGCTGCATGGCTGTCGTCAGCTCGTGTCGTGAGATGTCGGGTTAAGTCCCTTAACGAGCGAAACCCTTATCTTTAGTTGCCAGCGGGTAATGCCGGGGACTCTAGAGAGACTGCCGGTGTCAAACCGGAGGAAGGTGGGGATGACGTCAAGTCCTCATGGCCTTTATGACCAGGGCTGCACACGTCCTACAATGGTACGGACAAACGGAAGCAATATCGCGAGATGGAGCAAATCCTAGAAACCGTGCCCTAGTTCGGATTGCAGGCTGCAACTCGCCTGCATGAAGCCGGAATCGCTAGTAATCGTAGGTCAGCATACTACGGTGAATGTGTTCCTGAGCCTTGTACACACCGCCCGTCAAGCCACGAAAGTTGGGAGGGCCCGAAGTCACCAAGCTAACCCCTCGGGGAGGCAGGTGCCTAAGGTCAGCTCGACAATTGGGACTAAGTCGTAACAAGGTAGCCGTAGGGGAACCTGCGGCTGGATCACCTCCTTTCTAAGGATTCTTAGAATAGGGTAAGTTTGGTGACAAACTTGCCGGATCCGTGGAAGCGACTCTCGCACTACACTCAACATATCGTATCACCTTCGGGTGCTGCCATTCATCACCAAACATCAACGAATGACCCGCTTCGGACTGTCGCCAGCCGAAGCGGGTTTTTTCGTGCGCGCTCACTCGTGCTAGAACGCGTCAGGAATGTGGCAGGGCTGGTCAGGAGGATTCCTCAATTCGGAACTCCATTAACTCGCCTGCGATACGATTGCTGGGCTCTTCATAAAGAACATCTGCCTAGGGACTATGCAAAATCGATTGAAATCGGACAATCTACGGATGCAATGATTCTTACTTATTTCCTTTATCCTCTTCGAAAATGAGCTCATGGCAAAAGCAGCCCAAACCGCGATCAAACCTACTCGCAGTGAAGATTACCCCGAGTGGT
The DNA here is from genome assembly GCF_007860185.1 of Novipirellula aureliae. Taxonomy (NCBI): domain Bacteria; kingdom Pseudomonadati; phylum Planctomycetota; class Planctomycetia; order Pirellulales; family Pirellulaceae; genus Novipirellula; species Novipirellula aureliae. The sequence continues at coordinate 325,897 of NZ_SJPY01000002.1, read as the reverse complement.
ACCAGCAGGTGATCAAAGCCGCTGACCTCGCAGAAAACTCACCCGTTCGCGGTTGTATGGTGATCAAGCCGTGGGGTTATAGTTTGTGGGAGAACATGCAGCGGGCGCTTGATGACATGTTCAAAGCGACCGGGCACAGTAACGCCTACTTTCCGCTGCTGATTCCAATGAGTTATTTGGAAAAAGAAGCCGAGCATGTCGAGGGATTTGCCAAAGAATGTGCAGTCGTCACCCATCATCGTTTGGAGCCTGACCCCAACGGCGGTTTACGGCCTGCGGGTAAACTCGAAGAGCCGCTTATTATTCGCCCGACAAGTGAAACGATCATTGGAGCGACTTATGCAAAGTGGGTGCAGAGTTATCGCGACTTGCCGATTTTGATCAATCAGTGGGCCAACGTGATGCGTTGGGAGATGCGTACGCGGATGTTTTTGCGTACGGCGGAATTTTTATGGCAAGAAGGTCATACCGTTCATGCGACGAGCCAAGAGGCGATCGAAGAAACCGAGCGGATGGTTAACGTCTATGCAGACTTTGCCGAAAATTGGATGGCGATGCCAGTGATTATCGGCAGCAAGACGCCGGCCGAGCGTTTTCCGGGGGCTATCGAAACGTTGTCGATCGAGGCGATGATGCAAGACCGCAAGGCATTGCAAGCGGGGACCAGCCACTTTCTTGGTCAAAACTTTTCCAAGGCTCAAGAGATCGTCTTCCAAGCGGAAAATGGTGAACGTGAATTCGCTTGGACGACGAGCTGGGGGGTTTCAACTCGATTGGTCGGAGCCCTGATCATGACGCATAGTGATGACGATGGTTTTGTCCTTCCGCCACGGTTGGCACCAACGCAAATTGTCATCTTGCCGATCTACCGAGATCAATCACAGCGAGCCGAGGTGATCGAGTACGTCGAATCCCTGCGCAAAGAATTGAGCGAGCAAACGTATGCGGGCAGTTCGGTTCGCATCGAAATCGACGACCGCGATATGCGTGGTGGCGAAAAGAAATGGTACCACGTTAAACGGGGCGTTCCGATTCGCGTCGAAGTTGGGCCAAAGGATATCGAGAAAAACGCGGTTTTTGTTGGACGGCGTGATCAAGCGAAAAGCTTTGGGATCTCACGCAGCGAATTTGTTACATCGATCGACAAAATTCTTACCGAAATGCAGCAAAGCCTATTCGACCGAGCGTTAGAGCTTCGCGAGAAGAATACAGTCGAAATCACAAATGAAAAGGATTTTCGAGATTTCTTTACACCAAAGAATGAAGATCAACCAGAGGTTCACGGCGGCTTCGCGAACTGTTTCTTCTCAAGTGAAGAACAACTCGATTCGCTGCTTAAGGAACTCAAAGTGACGATTCGCTGTATCCCGAGGGATGCCGACGAGCAGACCGGAACATGTTTTCTGACAGGCGAAAAAACGACTCAAAAAGCGATCTTTGCAAAAGCATATTGAGGCCCGTTCGCCGGGGCAATAGGCTGCCTGTCGATTGAATCGGTTTGACTCGACTTGTTGTTTAACGCCAAGCCATAGGCGACCGACTATGGGAAAGCTGACGCCTTCGGCTAAGCGTTAAACGATTAAATCGACAGGCGGTTTCGTTGCCGGCGGATTGCGAACCAACTCCATGCAAATTTCACTGAGCGGAATCACGATCCATTCTTGCGTCCAATGCAAACAAATATCCGAATCTTGCCAATGAATGGATTAAGATTATGAGTAGGGTTAGGATTAAGAATGCTCGTTCATGGCCAAAGGCCGTGAACGGCTACATCGGAACGATACCGCTTCCTGCGTTGGCGCGAAGCAGGCGGGGTCCTGCGAAGCAATCCGTCACAAGGTAGGAGTCTTGTGACGAGTTTGTCATGGAAGGTACGCCTCTTCTACTTGCGGCGGCCGCGATTACGTCCGCCACCGTTGTTCCTGGCAGGCGTCTTCTTGTGGTTTTCGACATTCGAATCGACGAGTACCGAGACGGTTTCGAGCCAGGTTGGTACTTTCGGTCGTGGTTCTCTTGAGCGAGATTCCTTCGACTCACTGCCAGTGTTTTTTCCATCACCTTCGCTGCGACTACCACGTCCACGACCGCGGCTACGCCGGCGTGGTTCCGCGTCGGACTCGGCCGTTTTACTGTCCGTCGCTTCGTTTTGCGAATCGCGTCCGGAGCGTGAGGGTCGTCGGCCGCGACGGATCACTTCGACTTCTTCGTCGTCTTCGTGGTCGTCATCAAATGCGGATTTTTTGCTTAGCACATCGTCGATCAAATCGTCGTCGCGATCGCTAATTTGGGATTCGCTGGTTTGTTCGCGATCTGCGTCGCGGTTTCGGCCACGTCGTCCGCCACGTCGTCCGCGGCGCCGTGAACGAGATTTTGGTGCGTCGTCATCATCGCTGGAGTCATTTTTTTTGACTTCAACGGTTTCAACCAATTCGACGTCATCGTCATCGATGTCGTCTTTCGAACGCCTCGAGGCTTTTCGTTCAGGTTGCTCCAGTTCTTCTTCGCTAACACGTTGGCGTGCACCGCGGCGACGCCCACGGCGGCGTGGTCGCTCGCCATCGTCGCCAGATTCATCACTTCGCGAATCACGGCGACTCGATCGTTGGCTTCCGGTCCCGTCTCGGGTTGGTTCCTTCGCGTTGTTTGAACGGCCGCTTTTCTGTTCGGTTTGTGGCAAACTGGATTCACTGACGATCTCTTGTTCTTCTTCGTCTTCTTCGTCGTCAAAATCGAACGCTCGGGGCCTGGATAGAATTTCGTCTGCTTTTGCGATCGGTTCATCGACGGGACGACGACTTCGGCCACGCTGCGGTTCGTTTGGTTGAGAATCACGACCACGAGCATGAACCCGTGGCGTTTCTTCGGCAACCGGTTCGGATTCCGCTTCTCGTTCGGGTTCAAGTTCCTCCGGTTCCTCACCAAGATCCAGGCCAAGTCCGCTGCCAAACCCGCTCGTTTTCGCTCGCTTTGGCTCTGTTGGTTCGGAGGTTTGTTGCGTAGCGGTAGGACCACGTTTTTTCGCTGGCTCGCTCTCGGCACTTTTATTTGGCCGTGGCGAAGGGGACGCGTCGTCTTTTGCGACACCGAGCTGGCTGGCCAAGCTGCCCCATACTTCGTCGAGATCTCCCGAATCGTCGTCTTGCGTTTCCAATTCGCAAACCGTAACCGGCTCGGAGCTCGGTGGAAGCGGGGAGCGAGCTTCGACGGATGGTTTGGGTTTGTCTTGAGCGGGCAAGGAGGAGGGTTTTGTCTTTTGCTCCGATTTCTTTGGCGGCCCGAATTTCTTTGGCGGCCCGAAACCGGGAATGACTTGCGGCGGCTTTACCGAACGGAGTGCTTCGATGACGTCCTCCACACTCTGTGGTGGTTCGTCGTCCGAATCTTCGACGAAATCCGCAGGCTCGGCTTCAGCCGGAGCTGCTTTCTCCTCTTGTTTCGGCGATTCTTGTTCTTTTTCGTCTAGCTTGTCTTTGGCTGCGGATTCGGAGGGAGCGGCTTCCTCGGCAGGACTCGAGCTGCCGGGAGATCCCAGCAAATTGGCTAGGAAATTCCAGTGGTCTGATCTCATAATGGGTGAACCATCTTTTGATTTGGTGTGTTGCTAGTCCGTCATCCGAAGGTTGCAGCAGGCTTTGATTTGCCGCGCAGTGGCTCTTGGAACGACGTATCGCAGGTGAAATGGGTAAAACTTAGCGTTGAATTGGATTGTAAATTGCACAGTTGTCTTCGGTGGACAAACTCGCCTTATGTATAACTTGGAGGCATTTATTGCCCAAGCCCGAACGAGCCATTTCTAGGGCGAACGAGCCCGAAAAATCGATTAAGTTGGGCATTTGAGCAAAAAGGGGAAACATTCAGCTCCGTTTTGGAAAAAAACAGTTCCCAGATCAAATCACCCGATGACGATAGAAACACATTCCTTCACTTTTTCGATGCGTTTTAAAGCTGTCATGACGATACAATCGACTCTCAAGACCGCAGTATACCGCGTCAGGACCATTTGGGGGCTAGGTATTTGGCTTTTTCTTCTCGGTACATTTGGAATTGGTACGCTCGGGGGTGCCCGAATCGCCAATGCACAAGAGCAAGCCGAAAGCCTTGTGAAAGCAGCCCCCCCGGCTAACGGCGAAGCGAAAAAGATCCGCTATTGGACGTCGCAGTGGAATTTTGACGAGATTGATGTCAAAAAACTCAACCACCGACTCGATCGAATTGGGCTTGGGGTCCCGATCGACCTCAATGGCAATGTGACGGTTCGTTTTGAGGTTTCCGTTCCCCTCAATGCACTCACCGATGCGAAAAAGTATCGAATTGATGGTCTGGTCTCGGCGAATCGACTTCGGTTTGAAAAATTATTGCTGAGCGATTTCCAAGCGACGGTCGAGCTCGACGAAGGGGTGATGAGGATCGATCGTTTTTCGGGGAATTTGATCGATGCAAGCGTCCCATCCCAATCGAGCGGGGGGGCATCGGGATCGTCCCGACCTGGCTCTGTCGTTGGCGATGCGGCAATCGAGCTTTCTCCGCTTAAAGATTTGCAAATCAACTTGGACGTCGAGTCGATTCCCGTTCAGCCTCTCTATGATTTGCTGATTGTTTTTTCGCAGGACAAGAAGTCCGAGCCGCTCTCCGGAATCGCTTCGGGCAAAATTCAATTCGCGGGGCCTGTCGAAAACGTGGGCGAGATCGCCAGTTGGAATGCGACTGCCAACTTGCAAGTCAACCGACTTAGCCGAGCCGGTTCGCTGCCCCTCAATATCCGCACCGGTGTGGTCTCGATCTCTGGCGGCGTGCTGGCCGCCGAGCGGCTCGAGGTTGAGTCTCCTCAAGCCGCTGGATTATCAGCCGTCGCATCGGCTCGAGTCGAGATGGTTGGCGACCAAGCATTTCGCATTGCTGCTCGATCGAACGATTTGCCGCTCGGTGTGGTGGCCGATTTGGTAGGGTTCTCAGCAAACTCGACGATCGAAGGGGAGCTTGATCTCGACCTTCGCGCCGACGGCAAATTGGCTCGTTCGCAATGGGCGTCGAGCGGACGGCTAGCCTCACCCAACCTGCGAATCGCTGGCGTCGACCTCGGGCTCATCGAACACGCCTTCACGTTGGACGAAACTCATATTGAAATTCATCCGATCAGCCAAGGCGAGGCAGGCTTGCCGATGGATGCACCGGAGAACGGAGTCATCCTAAAACGCGTTCTCGCAGAATATAACGTTGCCAATGATCGTTTCGAGCTTTCCAACTTGGTCGCCGATCTCTTTCAAGGTCAGGTCACCGGAAGTGCAACGATCTTAAAAGGGGCCGTCGTTGATGATCCTGCGGAAACGAACCAAATCAACCTCGCTTGGAAGGATGTTTCGCCCATTTTTCATTCCGATGCGCTGTTTCCATTCGACGTGTTGTTGTCCCTGAGAACCTCCGGTCAAGTCGATTGGAAAGTTCCAGCAGGACAGTGGCGTTTCCCAGCGAAACAGATTGGAGAGGCAACGATCGAGATCGATTCGATCAAACTTGGTGAGGAGTCGATCGGTAATCTAACGGCCTTGGTTTCAAGCGATGGAAGCAGCATGGAACTCGGCGGCCAAGGCATGCTGTTTGGCGGTAAGGTTTCAGTCAGAACGGTGGCGCCCGCTGACACCAAAATGTCATGGCAAGATTTGTTCGGCAAGCCGACAGCGATCGACTTTTCAGCGGCATCGATCGAACTGAATCGCTTGGTTACGTTCGTTCCCGATCGCTACCTGCCGTCGTTAAGGTATCGTGAATTGCGAGGCCGATTGTCTCTTGACGGGACCGTCGAAACGCCGAGCGAGGTCAGTGCAAAGCTGAGGTTGGATCGGCTCGGGTTGGGGCCCGTCGTTCTTAGTCGGCAAATCGACGCCGTCGTCCGATTGAGTGATCGCGTCATGCGAATCGATCGATTGACTGGGAATTTTGCGGATGGTCGTATTGATGTCGTTGGTCGTTGGGACCTTCAAGCGGGGGCAGGGCCGCTGGGGGAAGGCAACTTGGACGTTCGCTTTGAGGCGGTCGATGCCTCTCAGTCGATGCTCTGGGTTTCCGAAACGATCGCGAGTTATGTCGAGGGAACGATGTCAGGAAATCTGTCTGTTTCCGGTGGTGAACCATTGCGAGTTCGCGGTTCGGTGCAAGCGAGTGACACAATGGTTACCAATATCGCCGTTCGTGACGTCCATAGTGGCATCCTGGCGGCCTATTCGGTTCAAAGTGGGCGATGGGACTTTGAGCTTCCCAGCTTGGTCGGCGCGACCGCGGGCGGACGATTAAAAGGAGCGGCCAGGTTCCATTCGACCTCCCGCGCGAGTGGTTTCGACTTGCAGAGTCAGTGGTCCTTCGATCGTGTCGATTTTGGTCAGCTGATTGCCCAGGCGAGCGGTTCGCGGTCCTCGACCAACCACGGACAAATTCGTGGCTCTCTCGTTCTCGCTGGCGAAGGCATCAAGGGACTCAACGATCTAAAAGGTTCTTTCGAAACCGAACTGGACGGTAGTCAAGCGAGTGCGATCCCTGGATTGTCCGAAGCTCAACGATTCCTGGGGGTGGTTCCATTGGCTGGAATTCGCATTGACGATGGTCGCATGAACGGCACCATTGCTGGCGGGCGAGCAAGCATCCAGGAACTTGTCCTTTCCAGCTCTCCGTTGAAAGTGATCGCGGACGGTTCGGTGCAACTCGCCAATCAACGCATGGAAATTGCGGCGGTTATCTCAACTGGCAATTTCGAATCGAACCAGCTAGCGGACGCCTATTTGCAGGCGATTGCACTCGATTACGTCAGTCCGATTTCGTTGTTGATTCGAATCAACCAATTGCTTAGCAACCGTACCATCTACGTCGATGTGGTCGGCACCTTGTCCGATCCAAGTTTGCGACTGAAGCCTCTTTCGACGCTGCGTGACGAAGCCGTTCGGTATCTGTTGGGCGAAGTCTTCGGTCTGAATTGCAGCGGAATTCTGTTCAGCGACTCGGACGACATGCCGAGTGTCAAACCTTAACGGTCACTTAAATGGTGCCAGCAATTGTGATCGTAGGCACGCGGATGAGCGGGTGGTGACGATAGTATTAGCAACAAACCTAGCCCGGATGATTCATTAGCCGTTTTGGCGATAGCCACGGCTGCGTGATTTGTCGTGTGAACCGTGGCTAACGGCCTGTCGATTTAATCGTTTAACGCCAAGCCGAAGGCGTCAGCTTTTCCGTAAGCGGTCGCCTACGGCTTGGCGTTAAACGATAAGTCGAGTCAAACCGATTAAATCGACAGCCCGCTAACGCCAAAACGGCTAATACGCAGACTATTTTTCGAGCAATGAACGTAAACGCTTGAAGGCGTAGACGTTAGCAAAACAATTTGCAAGCCCATGAATCATCCGGGCTAGGCCGCAGAGGCTGCGAGTTTTGGTAGCGAAACTCGCCAGGGGTTTCGGCAACGGTCAAGAGCGTCCGAAAGCCGAAAGTCTCGGCGACTTTCGCTGCGGTAGAAACGGCAACCGGGCCCAGATTGCGACAAATCAAGTGGAGTATGTGTCGCTCGGGGTGAAAACCACTTCCATCACAAGTAAACCGCTATGCACCGAAGTTTATTCATCGTCCTGTTGCTGTTGCCTGTTTGTGGTTGCAGCACCCTTGGACTTTCGTTGTTTCCGAGCGGTAGTTTCCTGACGGATCAGGCGGAAGAGGTTTTAGCATGCTCGCCAAGTTCTGCGGATCTGCCTCGTGAACTCCATCGCACCGTACTGCCGGTGCATTATCTGGAACCAGGCGACGAACTTCTCATTGAGCCAGCCGATTTTGATTCAGCCATCCGCTTGCCAGCCGATCAACGCGTGATGGCGGACGGCAGTTTAGACTTGGGGCGATTTGGACGTGCCGTGGTCGCTGGTTTGACAGTCGAAGACGCAGAAAAATTGGTCGAACAAACAATCGAAAATCAAATCGAAGTATCCGAGCAAGGAAATGATGCCAAGCAAGACGGTGTTCCAAAGAAGATCGTGATCAATATTCGGCTGCTTGAACCGGTTCACCGTTTTTACGTCCTTGGCGCCGTCAATTCGCCTGGCAGTTATCCGCTGACAGGATACGAAACGGTGCTCGATGGTATTTTGGCAGCGGGCGGTTTAACGAGCGATGCATCCATGTGCAAAATGTTGTTAGCTCGTCCGACGACGCCGTGTTCATGCCGCGTCACGCTGCCGATTTGTTACCGCGAAATCACTCAACTTGGTGACACGACGACCAATTATCAACTCCAACCCGGTGACCGGATCTTTGTCTCCACACGTTCGTGTTTGGAAGAGTTAATGTTTTGGAAGGCGACGGAAACGTGTGAACGTTGTTGCAAATGTCAAAGTCCGAGTGCTTATCCACAATCGGTCACAACAATGGTTCCCGTTACACCTGGGATGTTGGGACTGGCGAACGCGAGTCCCATGATTGAGCAGAATGCCGGTTCGCCCGCCGCACGGTTCATGCCAGGTGTACCGTCGGTTTCCAGTGAAACGATCGACGCACCTGGGAAAATAAACAAGACCCCAAAGGGCTCATCTTCGCAACTGGCTCCGCTATTGGAAGGTAGTCCGTTTGAAGTTCATCCGCCGTCCTCATCCGATGTCCTTGATGGGCAACTTGATTTTTCGGGCCCGATGCCATCGCTGCAGGAATAGCCTGTGGAGCCGAATCGCCTCTGCGAACATTGTTCCCGCCGAATCCGCGTTCCCGGCGAATCCGCTTTGAAGAGGGCGACGCCTTGAATTCCGTTCTAGGAGGGTAGGCGACGAAAAGAAGTGGTCAGAGGCGGGCTCGAACCGCCGACACCGGCCTTTTCAGGGCCGTGCTCTACCAACTGAGCTATCTGACCGACAACGCACGCGATAAATAGAAAAACCACGTTGCCGTTGCTTGGGCAGAGTTTAATCATCGGGGATAGGGCTGGCAAGGCCCAATTTGGGCCGGTCCTTGCATGTGTTTTTTAGAACGATCCGGACCGAGGGATGTAAACAAACCTACTGCGATCGTCTGCAAATGTCTTGGTGTCACGCCCTTCGATACGTTACAATCGGCGCTTCGGATCTATTTGTAGCTAGCGCAGGTCTCTTGCTCGGAAGGTTCACTTATGTCGTCGGCCACTGATCAATTACTGTCGGATACAGCCGTATCCGATGCAATCGCGTCCGATATGCCAACATCCGACTCATTTGAACCGAGGCGGCTTGAACGGATTCAAGAACGCGAAAAACTGCGTACGAGCCGCTTTGATCGCGTATCTAGCCTGTTTTTTGCGGTGATTTTGTTCATCGGAACGTTGGTTTTGATGTTGTCCTTGGTTTGGCTTTTAGCCCGTTTTGAATTTCCAACCATGTCGCTGGTTCAACCGATCAGACAGGGCGAGGGCCCGAATCTTAATGGGACCCAACCGGATTTTGACCTGCCAACAGGGAAAGAAATAGAGGATCTCCTTGAACCGACGCTCGAAGACGAAATTATCGCCGTCACCAACTCCGTTAGCAGTACCAAGGCGACCGTCGGTGCGGTAAACGATTCACCCATCGATGGCTACACCGACAGCGGACCGTCCGGACCCGTGGGCGAGTGGAACGATATTGTCCCTCGCTTTGAACGATGGCAACTGAAGTTCAATGCCAACAATATTGACGGGTATACCTCCCAGCTCGATTTTTTTCAAATCGAACTGGGGGCAATCGGAGGCTCGATCCAGGGCGTCGATACGGTCAAGAGCCTGGCGGGAAGCCCGCAGAAAGCTCGAATCGTTGATACGGAAAACGAAAAACGTTTGTATTTCATGTGGACCACTCCTGGGCCGCTTCTACAGTACGACAAACAATTGCTACAAAAAGCGGGCATTCCGCTGCCAGGACGCATGATCCTAAAGTTCGTTCCAGAAAACTTGGAGGCCCAGTTGGCACAGACCGAGATGGAGTATGCCAAAGCCAATGGGCGATCGAGCGTTGAAGAGATTGCTAAGACGGTTTTTGAAAGCCAGCCCGACGGTGGCGGTTATCAATTCGAAGTCGTTGATCAACGCTATCGAAAACCAAGCCGTTGATTGAGAGAAGCTGTTATTCGATGATTTGGTTTCCAGCCCCAGCCACTCTTTTGCCAAGCCTGAAATTAAGCGGTGACCAAGCACTAGGATACGGTTTTTACCGTCCTTTGCTTGCGAAAGTCTTGGCGTTGGCCTCTGCGATACGTTACAATTGAACAGAATCATCATTTGCTAATAGGATTGTCTCTCGTTCGGAAGGTTCTTCCCCCATGTCGTCGGTCGCTGATAAATCATCGTCTGATACGGTCCCAGCCGATTCAGCCACACCCGCTGAACTCGAACAGCGGCGGCTTGAGCGGCTCCAAGAGCGTCAAAAACTGCGTACAAGCCGTTTTGATATTGTCACCAGTCTGTTCCTGTCGTTGATTTTGTTCATCGGGACCTTCGTTTTGATGTTGTTCCTGGTTTGGTTGTTTACGCGTTTTGAATTCCCGCCTAAGCCGATCAAACCGTCGATCGAGAATGCGGCGGGCCGAGGCCCGAATGCCGAGGGAACCGAGCGAGACTTCGATCCGCCTGCCGCCGAAGAGGTCGAGGAATTGCTGGAACCGACACTCGAAGAAAACATTATGGCGGTCACCAATGCGGTCAGTAGCGTGGCGGCGACGGTCAGTGCTACCAACTTTTCGGCAACGGACGGAAAAGGGGATAGTCGACCTCCGGGACCGTTGGGAGAGGGTGAGGACATCATTCCGCGTGCCGAACGCTGGCAACTGAAGTTTAGTGCCAAGAATATCAATGGGTATGCAACCCAGCTTGATTTTTACAAGATTGAACTCGGAGCGCTCGGCGGATCGATCCAGGGCGTTGATACGGCAAAAAATTTGGCGGGAAGCCCTCAGAAGTACCGTATTGTCGATACCGAGAATGAGAAGCGTCTCTATTTCATGTGGACCACGCCAGGACCGCTATTGCAATATGACCGCCAATTGCTACAAAAAGCGGGGATCCCTCTGCCTGGCCGGCAAATCCTGAAGTTTATCCCTGAGAACTTGGAAGGATTGCTCGAGCAGACCGAAATGCAATACGCCAAGGCCAATGGACACGATACGGTAAAAGAAATCGCCAAGACCATCTTTGAAAGCGAGCCGGATGGAAGCGGTTTTAAATTCGTGGTCACCAGCCAACGCTACCGAAAACCAAGACGCTAAGGATAGAGGATTGCAAATGGCAATTTGAACATTGCAATTTGAACAATGCTCTCCAGACCTCGCGTCTTCCCTTTCGCATTTTGCAAATTCCCCTTTTGCATTTTGCAATCGTCCGTTGGGTCTGATGAAGGCCCAAGCCAGGATGGGGTTTTGCTAAATGAACCTCAACGTAGGATAAGAGCGTAGGATAAGAGTGTGGGATAGGCTTCGAGCCTGTCGGTTTAGGTACGACAGACGGGGGGCCTATTGCACCTTTTGTTCGGCGTCTCGGCGAGACGCCGCTACTGGGTTGGCCTGTGTTCGGCGTCTCGGCGAGACGCCGCTACTGGGCTGACCTGTGTTCGGCGTCTCGGCGAGGCGCCGCTACTGGGCTGACCTTTTGTTCGGCGTCTCGGCGAGACGCCGCTACTGGGCTGACCTGTGTTCGGCGTCTCGGCGAGACGCCGCTACTGGGTTGGCCTTTTGTTCGGCGTCTCGGCGAGACGCCGCTACTGGGTTGGCCTGTGTTCGGCGTCTCGGAGAGGCGCCGCTACTGGGTTGACCTTTTGTTCGGCGTCTCGGCGAGACGCCGCTACTGGGCTGACCTGTGTTCGGCGTCTCGGCGAGACGCCGCTACTGGGCTGACCTGTGTTCGGCGTCTCGGAGAGGCGCCGCTACTGGGCTGGCCTGTGTTCGGCGTCTCGGAGAGACGCCGCTACTAGGCTAAACCTTTTTTTCGATACGGCGTGAAATCTTGTCGCACCCTCACCCCATAAATATTCGTAATCGGTTAGGATAGTGCTGGAAATCATGCCCGCTTTTGGTGATTCTAGGTAGAAAGATACTACACTACCTCCACCATGACCATTCTTACGGACCTAATCCACACGAGTAACCGATGCTGTTCGCTGAAATTTCTGTTTTCGATATCATCTCACAAGCCACCTACGGTGCGTTGGCCGGGGCTGCGTTGTGGGGACTTTACTGTATTGTTGTCGTCTGGACTCGCGTGAGTCAGAAACGGTTCAAGAGTGAGGACGAGCAGGATGTCTTCATGGATGACGTTGAACAAATGGTCACCGACCGCGATTTTGAGGGGGTTGCGGAGTACTGTGAAGGCGACGCGCGGGCGATCCCACAAATTGTCGAAATGTCGATGCACCATCGCGACCTCGGCTACAAGCGGGCTCGCCAATTTGTCATGGACCGCTTCCAGCGTGACGTGATGAGCGATCTCGAGTATCGGTTGAGCTGGGTCAGTACGGTCATCAAGGCGGCACCGATGATCGGGCTGTTCGGGACGGTGTTTGGGATGATGGGGGCGTTCAACACGTTGGCGTCTTCGGCGTCCGTCAACCCATCCGACTTGGCTGGTGACATTAATATCGCTCTTCGAACGACCGCCTGCGGTTTGGCGATCGCGATTCCATTGATGATTTTGACCGCCAATGTGAATATCAAAATCGCCAAGATGGAAGACTTGGTCGGCTCGGGGCTTGGTCGGTTTATGTCGATTTATCGTGAAGCTTTGGCTGGCGGTGCGGTCGGTGGTCAAGCGGTGTCCGCTCGGCCTGCTGCTGCGGCGACCGACCCGCAAATGGCGTCAGCAATGCAATCGCCCCAACGATAAGGGAGCCTGACATGAGTACCGCAAATCCGACCAACAATGACGCAGTCGATGTGGACGTAGAAGAAGAAGAGGAGGTGATGCTGCCTCGCAAGAAGCGTGATGACGAGGAAATGGACATCACGCCGATGATCGACATCACATTCTTGCTGCTCATCTTCTTTGTCGTCGCCTCGAAAATGGACCCCACACAAATTGGCTCGATTCCTGAAGCGGATAACGCATTGGCCATTTCAGCAAAAGACTCGGCCGTAATCTTCATCAAGCCAGGGGCGGGTGAGGACGCGATTGTCGAACGGCTCGATGGGACCGAATTCAGTCGCGACGAAGCAACGCAAGCGTCCGAGATCGTCGAATACGTCACCAGTGAACTCGAGAAGTCTCAAGGACGTAATAAAAACCATGTGATGATTATGGGAGACAAAGATGTGAAAGTTGGCCAGGTAACACGAGTGCAGAAAATAATCGGCGATTCCTTTGAAGATATTGAATCCACCTACGTGGCAGTCAAGGAGCAATAACGATGTCGGCGATCGAAGTCAAATGTATTCAGTGCGGAAGCCTACTTCGTGTCAATGCCCGCTTGGCTGGTCGGCGTGTCCGATGCTCGAATTGTGAAACAGCGATCCACGTCCCCGAAGCGGACGATGCCGTCATCGAAGTCGACTCGAGTGACGATATGATCGAAACGGAGTACTTTGAAGCTTTGCCTGTCGATGTCATGCCCGCCGAAGCAATCGCAGTCGAAGCCGTTCCGCTTGAGCAAGCTTCAATGTCCTCATCGGGCTCGGCATCGGGAAAAGCCGAGATCATGCCAGAACCCATCTCCCCAGCGGTCTGGGAAGACGACGATAGCGATGCGATTCCCAAGCGGAAGCCTCGCGATGACGATGAACTCGACATGACACCGATGGTCGACGTGACGTTCTTGTTATTGATCTTCTTTATGGTGACGGCCAGTTTTAGTTTGCAAAAGTCGATCGAAGTGCCGCGTCAACAAAGTGATGAGGCAAGCTTTAACGTTTCCAATGAAGACGAAGATCTTGACAAGGTCGATGTGCAAATCGATGAACGAGGTTCCTTCTTGGTTATGGCAAATGATTGGGAAAGGGAGACACCAGGAAAACAGAATTTGACGATTGCCCTGAAACAGGCGATGACCAATGGCTCGGAGGGCATGAAGTTGGCCATTAAGGTTCACGAAATGGCCAAGCTGCAATTCCTCGTGGACGCGATGGACGCGGGCACGATCGCCGGGTTTGTCGACATCTCCGTCACCCAAGTCGACGGTTTTGATTAGCCAATCCGTCGCAGCGTCCCTCCAAGACGCTGAACAGTAGCAGCGTCTCTCCGAGACGCTGAAATCGAGACGCTGAACAGTAGCAGCGTCTCTCCGAGACGCTGAAATTGAGACGCTGAAATTGAGACGCTGAAATTGAGACGCTGAAACTGAGACGCTGAAATTGAGACGCTGAAATTGCGAGTCTCGGAGAGACTCGCCTACTACGATACATTACGAGTCTCGGAGAGACTCGCCTACTACACCTTTTCATCCAATACTAACTAATACAAAACATGCTTGCTAACGAATTGATCGATCGGCTCGAACGCCGTGGGTTGCTCGATCAGGAAATTATCGAAGCTCTTCGAGAGCAGTTGGACCAAGGAACTCGCGTGACCCCCGAGGCGGTTGCCAAGTTGTTGGTCGACAATGGTCAATTGACACGTTTTCAAGCTACGAAACTGATCAGCGAAATTCGCGAAGGTGAATACGAGGAAGCGGACGGGGCGGTGGCCGTTGCAGGTGGTATGGACGATCTAGCGATCGCCTCTGACGGTAGTGGTGACGATGTGTTTGCCGAAGCCGAAGCGGTCGAGGCTGAGCCGTTTGCCGAAGCGGTTCCGGTCGAAGCGGTTGCCGTCGACGCGGAGCCGGTCGAAGCGGTCCCGGTCGAAGCGGTTGGTGACGGCGTTGGATCGGGCGGTTCGCGTCCGGTTCGTTCGCGGCCAAAGCCACCCGAACACAAATCGGTTTGGGACTCGTTTAAAATCTACGGTTTTGCCGGCATCATCATTCTTTTGCTGCTTTCCGGCTATGGTCTGTATTCGCTACTGACGCGTCAAAGTGCCGACGAATACATCGGCGAAGCGAACACGTTGTACGATCAACAGAACTTCGTGCCTGCACAAGAGCGTTACAACGGATTCTTGGAAGCCTATGGCGATACGCACCAATTTTCATCGATTGCGAAAACCCGCTTGGTAATGATCGAACTGTATCGTGCTGAGACGATGACGGATCCGACCGTGGCACTTGATTTGGCAAAAGAAAAATTGCCAACGATTGAGAATGAACTTGGCTTGAACGACGAGCGAGCTAACTTGGCCGCATTGCTTGTCGACATTGCCGAGAATATCGCGAACGCTGCAAGCGAAGCAGAGGATACCCCCGAGAAGGAACAATTGCTCGGACGATTGGCGGAGCAGATGGAGTTGATGGACAACCCGAACTACATTACCGGCAGTTTGAGAACGAGCTTGGCAGCGAGGATTCAGACGGTCGAAGAAACTCGCGACCGTGTTCGCCGTGACATCAACCGCAACGTCCGGCTCGACGAATCGGTCGCTGCGATGCAATCCGCTCTCGATGCCAAGAACACCAAGGAAGCCTACGATGTCCGGTTTGAACTGCTACGCGAATTCCCCGAACTCGGTGATGACAAGCGGCTCAGTCAATTGATTCAATCGGCGAGCCAAATCCAGAAAACCTTGGTCAAGCCAGCAACCGATTTGCCGCAAGTCGTCGATGCGTCGGAGGTCGATGATTCGACCGAGTCGATCGTGCTGACGACCGTCACTGGGGGCAAAGCACTCGACTTGTCCGATCAGATTCTGTATCTCGACGCAGGCGGTGCCGTGTTAGCGTTCGATGGCGAAACCGGCAATTTGAAGTGGCGGAAATTCGTTGGCTATGGTCAAGGTCATTTACCGGTGCGTGTTGAAGGCGGATCAGGAGTGCTGCTTAGCGAATCAAAGAAACTCGAAGTCCAACGTTTTAATGGCGAAGATGGCGTTCTCCGGTGGCGTACGAGAATCGGTGAGCCATTCAGTGAACCCAATGCGGTTCGTGATGATGTCTATGTTGCCAGCGTTTCGGGGCGGTTGGCGGTTCTTGATGCCGATTCGGGTGAAACCAATTGGGCGACCATGATCCCACAACCGCTCGACGCAGGCCCTGGTGTCGATCCTCGAACCGCACGCGCTTACCAACCGGGGAACCACAGCAACTTGTATGTGCTCAACACACGTGATGGTTCTTGCTTGGAAAGCTACTACGTGGGACATGCCGAAGGCGCGATTGCGGTTGCACCCGTGCCACTGATGGAGCATCTGTTTGTCTTTGAAAACGCGGGGACCGACTTCGCTCGCGTGCATATCCTTGCGCTGGACGAAAGTGGCGAATCGCTCAAGCCGGCACAGGCACCCATTCGTTTGACCGGAAATGTGAAAATCAAACCACTCGTTCAAGGTCGCCGTGTGATCGTCTTGACCGACCTTGGTCAGGTGGTCGTCATCGAAGTCGAGCCCACGGCTGAACGTGAAAAGGTCAGTATCGTGGCGGAACAGGTTGCCACGTATGATCGTCCGACAAATACTCAAATGGCCGTCAGCAAGAGTCAAATGTGGGTGACCGGAACTCGCATCGGACGCTATGAGCTGCAGATCAATACAGGGCGCGTTGTGCAAGATTGGTTCAAGCATGAAGCCGATAACTTTATCGGCGAACCGTTCGCTAGCGATGATACGCTCGTACACGCTCGTGTGCTTCGTGGAACGTCGGCAATCCGTATGACCGCCGCTGATGCGAAAACGGGAAAAGAGATTTGGCAAACCGATGTCGGTGTCCCGGTTGCGATGATTACGCCTTATCCGGCGAACCAGAGTTATCATGCGATCACGACTCAAGCGACATTGTTCGAAATCAATCGTGAATCGTTGCAAACCGGTTCGACCAAGGGGCCGATCGAAAATCCAGGCGGTTCGGGCGTTGCAATGCGATTTGAAAACCCGATCAAGGTTGACGAGAACGTCTACGTGATGCTGAATCAGAACGGTTCGGGCGAGATCATTGTCTACGATCCTGACCGTAGAAGAGAGAAGCTAAGACGTTTGCAACTCGGGCTCGGTGCCGGCAAACCGACCGCACACGTAGGCGGAAGTGATCCCGGCGGGAAGGATGTCGGTGGTGGCGCCATCATATCAGGGGGCGGATTACTCGTTCCACTGAGTACCGGCCGCGTTGTGTTGATGGATTATGAAACCGGCATCATGTTAGGCAGTCCGTTCCAACCAGCCGCAGCCCCCGAATCGACCGTGGTATGGTCCGTTCCGGTGACATTGCCAAATGATCCGGACCAGGTCGTGATTGCCGATAGCCGCAAAAAGATTTATCGGTTACGGGCTGGCGAACAGGTCAACGAATTGGCCAGTAAAGACATACAAACGCCGTTACTGGGGCCTGCCGCTGTTGTCGGTGGCGTGTACGTCGGGACGACGAGCGGCCCAGCGGCTGACTTTTTGGTCGGTTATGATCTGAGTAGTCTAAACGAAGCGTTCCGAATCCTGTTGGATGGCCGAGCCGTTTGGGGGCCTGTCCAGGCGGGCGATGAATGTTTGCTCCGCACAAGTGATGGCAAACTTCGTGCCTACGATTCCAAGGGTAAACAACGCTTTGAACTTGACGCTCCCGCGGGCGATCCCGTTGCGGCTCCGGTTCGGGTAGGTGACGTGATGGTGTTGGCCGGCAAACCGGGATGGATCATCGCTTACGACCCGGCAAGTGGTGAATTGATAGGGCAATCCGATATCGGTCAGCCGTTGTCAGCCGCCCCGGTTGCGGTTGGTAATCGTTTGCTTGTCCCCGGCGCTGAAGGTTTGATTTACATCACCGACGTTCCGGCAACCCGTTAGCGGCTTGAAACAGAGTCGCCTTTGGTCGTAGCGGAAATCGTTAAAACTTTCGTCCATGCTGGAAAACGAAAGTCTTGACGACTTCCGCTGCCTCCAAAAAATACAATCGACGCCCCTTGGGCATAATCATGGTTTTACTTATGCAGTTAATTTTCGATGCTCGACCGATCCGCGTTTCTGGTTTGCCCACCAGGAAGAAGTGGATCGCCGCGAATGCATGGTCGCTCTTTTGTCTGGCCCTTTTTACGACGCCGCTTCAGGCTCAAATCGTCAACTACGCCGATTCGGGTGTGCCGGATCCGGTTGGTTTAGAGCTTTTGCAAGAAGAGCCGCACGACTTGATCTTCTTTACCGAAGAGTCAGGCGGTGGTTGGGTCAAAACGCCGCTACTCGATCTGCCCGGCCGACGGATGCCGTCGAACCCCGAGGGTGGACTTCTCTTTGAGGTGCTGGGGATTGAAACCCAAAAACTCACCGCGAAATGGGAAGACATCGAACGAATCGATTTTTGGGAAAAGCGACTTGAGCGTGAAACGGCCGATCTGATTGCGAAACAAGACTTTAAGGGAGCCTACCCGTTTCTGGCTGTCTTGATTCGCGACTACCCTGAGCGACCTGGGATAAAAGAGCTACGGGCCGAGTATTTGCTTCAAGATTCGGTGTACCGCGCTCGCCAAGGAGATTTCAAAGCGACGCTGGCGACACTCGAAGAGTTGCATCGGTTTGCACCAGAGTACAAGAAGGACGTTGTCCTTCGCGCACTCAGTGGCGTGACGGATCGGTTGATGAAAAAGTTGGTGGACGATGAACAATTCACGTTAGCTCAGCAAATGTTGGCGCGGTTGGAAAAGGAATATGGTGCACGGCAATTAACATCGATCACGAAATGGAACGACAGCTTTTTGGCAATGGCGATGGAAAAACGCAAAGAGGCGTTGGCAGCCAAAGATCGAGAGGATTATCGGGCCGCCCGTTTGCTCGCTCGTGAGAGCGTGGAGTTGAGCCCGGGAATTGAGGGGGGCCAGCTACTTGTTCGCGAAATCGATACCATCTATCCACTCGTGCGTGTTGGTGTTCTGCAAACGGCAACGGTGCTTGATCCGACACGTATCGATAATTGGGCGTCACGTCGATCGGGACGGTTGGTCTACCGAACACTGTTCGAAATGAAGGGAGCGGGTCCCGAAGGTGGCGAGTACGACTTCGTCTTCGGCGATACCGAGATGACTCCGGATCGCATGCAATTGGATCTCGATCTACAACCCGAGAAATTGCCGCCTCCGCTCGATCAAGTTCGTGGCTTTTACCTGGCGGATGTCTTGGCGGCGCGTGCTCAACGTACATCGCCAACCTATTTTCCTGCCTGGGCTGCAGCCGTGGATGCGATCGGACTGAGTGGTCCTCAGCGGATCGAATGTCTACTGCGGCGTCCGCACGTGTTGCCGACTTGCCTATTGCAAGTACCGATCGACGGAGAATGGTTCGGTGGAAAACCTGGCGAGCCGACGGGGACCTATCGGCGCGACGTCGTCACCGATGATACCGTTCGCTATGTGTTGGCCCGCGAGCCCGACAGCCCCCAACAGATCAAGGAAATTGTCGAGGTGCGAACGGAATCGGCTAGCGATGGGGTGACCATGTTGCTAAAGGGTGAACTTGATATGCTCGATCAATTGTTCCCAGCCGATGCGATCCAACTTAGTCGTAGCGACGATATCCGAGTCGAAAAGTATCCCTTGCCGACGGTGCATATGTTGATCCCTTGTTCGGATCATCCCTTTGTGGCCGAAAGTACGTTCCGGCGAGCACTGCTGTATGCAATCAACCGGCAAGATATTTTGCAGGGTGAGTTGCTTCAAGGGATGGAGTTCCCGGGCTGCCAAGTCGTATCGGGACCATTTCCAGCTGGGATGGACCCAAACGATCCACTCGGCTACGCCTACGATCAAGAGATTTTAGCCCGTGGTTACGAACCGAGGTTGTCCCAGCTTTTGATGACGATGAACGAAAATCAAATGAAGTCGGAAGCGGAACGCAAGAAGGACGAGGTGCCTGAGATGAAACCGATTCGGTTGGCGTTTCCATCGGATAACTTGTCACGAGTCGCATGTGAAGCAATTTCGACTCAGTGGAAACTCGTTGGATTGGAAGTTGAACTGGTCGAACTTCCCGTCGGTCGTACCTTCCCCGACGCTGACACCGCCGATCTCGTTTATGTAGCAGCCGCGATTTGGGAACCGATCATTGATGCCCGCCGCTTGCTTGGCCCGAGCGGATTGGCGGGCAGTACCGATCAACTCGTCGGGCTGGGCCTGCGGCGGTTGGAAGAGGCTCGGAATTGGCGCGAAGTTCGCGATCAGTTATTGGTTCTGCACGGTATCACGCACCATGAACTACCGGTCATCCCGCTATGGCAGATGGTCGATTCCTATGCATACCGGCGTAGTCTTCGCGGAGTCGGTCGCGATATCGTTTCGCTTTATCAGGACGCAGACAAATGGCGGTGGCAATAGTGAATCGTTCCATGACATATCAATCGCTTGTAGGATCTTTGCTGCTCGTATTGTGCGTTTGTTTCACCCGCTTTTCGGCGGCTCAAGATTCCGAGTCTGGTTCCGAGAAAGCTTCAACGTGGGCATCGGTCGAAGACCCATTGCAAATTGACCAGCCTTGGGATTTCGCACCTTACCGTGTGCTGATTTGGATCGCGTCGAACGATCCATTGGTAGATGCCGCCGACGTCGAAGATGAGTTGAGAACTTATTTGGACCGCGATTTTGCCGCACTTTGGAAAGTCGACATCGCCGATGCACCGCCTGCGGTTGCGACGGCAGCTCAGCGTCATCTGGCCGATATCAGTTTTGAAGAAATCGCATCGACTGACCCGGTGGTAGCCGTCAAGCGGGATCATCCCGATTCCGTTCGACTTCGAGTTGCCGAGAATGTCGGTCAATACGTTTCGACCGTTTATGGAACAACTGCATTGATCGAGCAAGTCGAGCAAGCCGCCGCCGAAATCGATAACGAAACAATCGATGGTGTCAAACCGAAGCTCAAAGCGATTGAAGGTGATACGTTATCGCTGCTTGAGCACTGGAAGAAAAAGGATACCGAGGCGATTTTGGTTGCTCGGGGCATGGCGGATACGCTTGAGCCGGCTGCCAAAATCATTACCGTCCCACAAAACGGATTGATCATTGATGCAGCCAGAAATTACGACAAGATTTTTATTGTTCGCGTCGATCGCCGTTCGTTGCTGACGCATGTTAGTTCCATCGAACTCGATTCTTTGATGCGACATTTTGGAACCGTTGCGGAGGAATCCTGCCTGAATTTGTCCGAGATTCCCAGTACGATAGGTTTGGCAGTCACCGATTCGTTTGCTCCAATGGTCCGAATCGAAGAGTCAGGCGTCCGCAGTGCGAAAGCGCTTATCCGCGCCGGTGGTTTGGCCTTGGACCCAAAATCACCAGCGATGATCAACGTTGGCGACGTGCTTGAACCGATGATTCGCAAGAATGATCGCAACGGGAATCCCACCACGATTGGGCCACTGGAGTGGGCATTCTTGGTCGTAAAAGAAAAGGACGGCTCTAAGGTCGAAATGGACTACCACGCTGGCCGAGCGGGTGGGTTACAGGGCCGCAAAAACAATCGCACCTTCCGCATGGCACTTCGGGTTCGGCCCGTCAACGAATCGACGATGCTGCGGTTGCACGCCCAAGGCGACAAGGACTTTCCGCTCATTGGCTACGAAATTCACGATAAAAATCTCGAGACCGGCGACATGACGTTTGTCGGACGAACGGATTGGAACGGGCGTTTGGAAGTTGGCCGCATCGATCGAAGTCCACTGCGATTGATGTATGTCAAGAACGGCGGTGCTATTCTAGCCCGTTTGCCGATGGTGCCTGGGTTAACCGAGCGAGAGGTAGCCGACTTAAGTGGTGACGATATGCGGCTACAAGCGGAGGCCTATATTCGCGGCGTCCAAAATGCGATTGTTGATCTCGTTGCCATTCGCGAATTGTTCGCCGCGCGTATTAAAAATCATCTTCAAAGTGGTGAGTTGGACCGAGCGGAAGAACTGTTCAATGCACTTTCGAAACAACCAACCAGTGAGCGACTTAGCGATGACATGGGGCGAAAGCAAGCGGCGTTTTTAAAAGCATTGGCTGGCCCCCAAAATTTACGTCAGCGGAAAAAGATCGATGAAATGTTCACGATGACAAGGCGATTGTTGTCGAAGCATATCAGTCCCGCAAGACTACGCGAGATTGATGCTGACATCATCCAAGCACGAGAAAACGGCGGGCGATTGCCAGCGGAAGAAGAGCAGCCAGCCGAAGAGGAAGTCGTCGACACAACGAAGTGACAGGTTGGGTAAGCCTGGGGGATTCAGCCACGCTAATGTTTTTTCGGCAAATCGATGGTTGGTATCAAGTACGCGTCCAAAGCAGCGTTTCTTTCGTGAATAGAGTTCGTCCAATTCGCATATCAAAAAGGGCCAACTGTTCTGCTGGTAAATTGAACGGTGGCTCGGTCAGTCGGATTGGTCTGGACCCGCCGTCAACTGTCTCTGAGTTTGGCACTTGAAATTCTCGCATCTTTCCAAAAATGCTAAAACGGTTTCGTTTCGTCTTCCGCCAATCATTGGTTAGTAAGGCATAACGATAACGTTTCAGATTGCCGGACAAAAACTTTTGCACAGAGTGGTTCGAGAGGTGCTGTAGCACGTCTTTGCAGATGCACAGATCAGCGGTTGGCAGTTCATCGCTGGTCAGATCCGCACAAGCGAATCTCATGTTTTCGCTTCCGTGTTCGCGATTGAGTTGCTCCGATAGCGACGGAACGATGTCGACGCCGGTGTAGTCCACTTGAGACCAATCCAGGTTTTTTGAAAAACTCCAGTCGCCGCAGCCAATGTCGACAACCGATTGGATGTCATCGCGTGCAATCACTTTTTCTAAGCAGTCAACGTATTCTTTCAATCGGAAAAGCTCCGATCCAGGGCCGCTGCGAGACGTGCTTCCCCATTCGTGTTCGTCGTAAATGCTTGCGAATTTGGATTGACGATTCATGGCTTTGGACATTTCTTAGGGATGGGCCAGAGACCGAGTTTTGCCTTGGCAGCTTGGCGGACAAAACGATCGGAGGCAACAATTGTTTCGGATTTGTACCAGCGAAGGCGAGCGATTTCGAGGAGAGGCGATTTCGACTTCGCGTAGACGTTCTTACGATACCTGGCCAATTTCAGCTAGTCCTAATCGTCGCTGGAAAACGATTAATCTTCATTTTTGCACGAAATCAGAAAAGGTGGTTTAAGAAAAGAGTTGCGTTGCTTGCAGGACCTCTAATGATGGTCGTGGGGCAGTGTCCATTCACGGCAGCGGTGGGGGATCACTGCAAATTCAGGCATGCACCCCAGGTCGCAGGTCGCAGGAGTCGTGAAATTGCACTTTCCGAGAATGAGTAATCTATCGTATGGTCATGACGGTAACCATCAGTCCGTTGTCTTTTGTCCGTCTGCTGCTGAGTTGACGCGGAACCTTGCTTTCGACCAGATTATCCCATGCAAACCCCCACGCAATCCTCTGAATCGTCCGATCTGAAGACACGCATTGCGCAGCTTTCAGGGCAACCGATCCGCTTGCATCTTGGTTGCGGCGGTGTCCGTCTTGAAGGGTTTCTCAATGTGGATCTGCATCCCCATGATCCTGAGATCCAAGATTCCTCGCGTGATGGATGTGATGCGGATGTGTTTGCGGACATGACTAAGTTGGGGCTCGACGATTGCACCGTCGACGAGATTCAAACCTATCACACCATTGATCATTTCACTCGATGGGCTGGGCTCGACATGTTTACCGATTGGCATCGCATGCTTCGAAACGGCGGGCGATTAGTAATCGAAGTGGCTGACTTCACTCGTTGTGTGTTGTGGTTGTTTCATCCGCTTGCAAGGCGACGCCAAGTCGCGAAAAACCAGTTTTATGGAAACCAATGGGACCGCATTGAATTCGAAACGCATCGCTACGTTTGGTCCGCACGAGAGATCAAGCGAGAGTTGCGTTCCATCGGGTTTTCGAAGGTGAGAATTACCCATCGCACCGAAACGCATTATCCGGGACGAGATATGCGAATCGAAGCAACCAAGTGACCCGCCATGAAAAAGCGATAGTGTGAGCAAGCATCGAGGAACAGCTCCTAGTCTAGCATCGTTGCTTATTCGTAGCGTGGCTTTTTCGGTTGAAAAGGTTCGTCATGCACGGACCCATCTGACGGCATCTGCCACGTTGGGGATCGGATATGTCGCTCAACTCGCTTTTCAAATGGGCTACTTTGTTCTGTTGACACGGATGTTGGGCGTTGAACGGTTTGGTCAATTCGCTGCTGCCTTGGCTGCCATTGCAATGCTTGCACCGTTATCCGGAATTGGCTACGCCGAAGTCGCCTTATTGCGAGTCAGCAGCGATCGAAAAACAACGGGGATTTGGGTCGCCAACACGATGGCGACAACATTCGCCATGGGGGGTGTTTTCGCGGTTCTCTTAGCGCTCGCTTCTGCAGCCATCGGTACGGACCGCTGGCTGCCTTGGCATTTGATATTTGGCTTGGCGATCAGTGAGTTGGTTCTGGTGCGATGCTGTTTGGCGATTGGACGCATTCATCAAGCTCGACGTGACATCACGCGAACGGCGGCCATCAATACGCTTGTCGCTGCGACAAAGGCATTGGTTGCGTTTATCTTGTTCATGGCCGGTTATCGCTCGATTCTGCTTCTGGTCTTGTTCTTGAATCTCGGTCTGTCGATTACGCTGTTCCTCTTTCTTTCCTCGTTTGCTCGTCTCGTTCGAATCTCCCGAGTATCATGGTTTGAACTAAGGGAGAATTTTCGGCTGTCAATTTCATTTGGTTTGAGCGTCATGTGCAAGGTGGTGTACACCGATCTTGACAAGCTGTTCTTGACACGATGGTCCAACGCTGCGATTGTCGGAACCTATTCGGCAGGCTACAAAATTCTAGCCTTGTCGTTCATGCCGATGCGGGCCATTTTAGAAGCGACCTTTCCACGCACGGTCGAATTGGCTGATAAAGATCGATCTGCCTGCGTTCGGTTTTCGGGTGCCGTGTTGTTAGTGAATGTCGTGTTAGGCGGTCTGATAGCCTTGACGCTCTATGTCCTCGCTCCGTATGCAATCTACTTGTTCGGAGCCGAGTTCGAAGGCTCCATCGCAATCCTTCGCATTGGATTTCTGTTACCGGTTATCCAAGCGATCCACTACACATGTGGTAATTTTTTAACGGCTACTGGCTATCAATGGATCCGCACTTTTCTTCAAATTGTTGTCCTTGTAACCTATGTTATCGCAGGGATTGTGTTTATTCCACTCTATTCATGGTATGGAGCGATCTGGACGAGTTTAGCGTGCGAAGCGTTGCTAGCCATACTGTTTGCAATTGTTTGCGTTTACCTTTCGTTCTCTCCTGACTTCTTGATCCGCAAGGAAGCAACGAAAGTGAATCCGGAACCCGAAACGTTCAGCCCATGAAATATTTGCTGATTAGCGACGAATATCGACCCACGATCGGCGGAATCGCCCGTGTTGCCTGCGCATTGGCCGATGGCTTAGTCGAACGCAACCACGATGTGACGGTTTTGACCAACGGATCACGAAAAGCGATCAACGATTTTGGCGATGAAAAAGCCAAAATGGAATACTATCATCGGCCTCGGAATGCGGCATTAGGAAAAGTATATCTATGCTCTCTCTGGCCAATGGTGAACGGGCGCTGGATTCGTCGACAGCGATTTGACCGAATACTTGTCATCGATGCATCGAATGCCCTTCCATTTCCAATCATGACAAAGATGGGAGCGATCGAGTACGAGGTTTTGCTTCATGGCTCGGAATTGATTCGCTATTCACGCAACGCAACGACGGACCGTCTCATGCGTTTGGCGCTCGGAAACGCCAAACGTATTTTTAGTACGACGCGTTTTGTTGAATCTCAACTAAAGTCAAAGTACGGTCACGATAGTATTCGAACCTCCTGCGGTGTTGGCGACAACTTCATTCAAAATCA
>NZ_SJPY01000001.1:1343252-1553630 GCF_007860185.1 Novipirellula aureliae | reverse complement strand
TGAGGTTCGCCAGGGATTTTGTCCAACCGAGTTTTTGATCGAGCTGATAGAAGGCGATCAGTCCGCCATCGGAGGATAGATTCTCCTCGACTTGCTCAAATTCGATCGGTTTATTGTCCCAAAAGCCCAAGACAAATTGCTGCGCAGACTGTAAACTCATGAAGGGTCTTCCTTGTTTGTCGAAAGTGCTTTGTTGTTAAACACTTAGACGCAAGAAAGGCCCTTTTTGTTTGGTGTCTCGTGAATAATCCGGGCTAGCGCTTTGAATCCTTGCTCTTGTATCCGGTTTTGCCTCGCTTGATACTCGAGTTTTCGGTCGCGACAGTCATTCATCGCAAAGTTCTTTTCTAGCCTCGGGGGGCTGTTAGGTGCGGTGGGGTAGATAGCAAATCGCAATCAGAAATCCAATTCACGGCAAATCAAGGCTCACCCCTTCCCTCCTTCCCTCCTTCCCTCCTTCACTCCTTCACTCCTTCCCTCCTTCAAGAGCCTCGATTTTTGCTCTTGCGGTGGTAGACGAAATCTTTTTACCGTCAGCGAGGTTTTAGTAGTGGATCTTGTGAAAGATGAAACCGTCCGTTTTCTGAAGTGAATCAAGAGTATAGAGCAATGCGACGATCCATCCGTCCCGCGAACATCACGCCAATCCGCAGCTTCCCGCTGACGGGGGTGAAGTCGTTCGTTGGCATTGCATCGATCTTCGTCGGCTCGTTGCTCGTTGGCTGCAACCAAAATCCGTACTTAGCCAACACGAATGGTGCCAGTCCTTGGCAGACGCCGCAAACCGCTGCGGTTCAACCTTCCGATGCTCGCATCGCAGAGCTGAGTCGGCGTGTGCAATTGCTAGACGACAATAATCGTCAATTGCACACTCAATTGGCACAAAGCGAACAACAAGCTCAAGTTTATCGAGAAGAATTAGGGCTGGTCCGAAAGCAGTTATCCGACACGACACGCCAATTCGAGTCAACGGCGATCGCAGCCAAGCAAGCTGAAAGCCAGGTTCGCGGTTATCAGGCGTCGACCCAGATGCGTGGTGGCGCAACCATTCGGCCAAACACGGACTTAGCACAATTGGCCGGTCGGTTAAATCTGGGGGGGATCCCGGTCGAAAAAAATGGTGACGTGATTCGCATCGTCGTACCCGCCGACCAATTGTTCCAACCTGGAACGACCCAATTATTGCCGCAAGCTGCATCGACGATCGACCCGATTGCCGCACAACTTCGCGCGATCTTTCCAAACCAACGCATTGGAGTGGAAGGTTATACCGACGATTCGCCGCTGTACGGAGGCCAAGTTGCAACGAGTCACCAATTGGCTGCGGGTCAGTCTGCTGCGGTCTTGGAACTGCTAACACGGCGAGCAGGGATGCCAGCCCAGCAGTTATTCACGGTCGCACAAGGCGCCAACAATCCTCGCCAACCAAACACCTCTGCCGCGGGCCGCGCCGCCAACCGCCGCATCGAGTTGGTGATCTATCCCGAAACGTTTTGAGTTGCCAGTTGCGAGTGCTTTGTCCAGATTGAAAATTAGGGTTGGTCGTAGTGGACGAGGTTACGAGTCCCTGACAGCACCGCGGTCCCCAAGGACTCGTTACCTCGTCCAGTACCCAAAAACGAGACCTTGCCGCACGACGAGTGATTCAACAAGATCCACTCCGATCGATCCTGGTTCTCATTCCAGGTAAGGAAAATTGTGCCACAACGGCACATGAATCAATAGGGGCCGTTTTTTCGCCATGTGTAGATCGTTAGCGGTGGGATGTTTAACCAAACCATTTCAGTCGATTCGGGGGTTCCGAAATGCTTCTCAGCGTAGCGGGCTACGTCGTTTCGTAATTGATAGGCGATGAAGGTCCCGTCGCTGGCAAGTACGCGGTGAATCGATTGCATGATCGAAGCAGCGGCATCGGGGGAGAGCGATGAGAAAGGGATGCCCGAGAGGATCACGTCGGGTGAACGGACGTCGTGAGCCAACAAGATTCGCTCGAGTTCGATCACATCTCCATGCTCGATCGTCAACCGTGCGTCGTCAATCGAACGAAGCGGTTCGATAAAACCTTCCGTCTTTTCGATGGCCAATACGCGGCATGTATCGTTTGCGCGATCCAAAATCGCTTCGGTCGTCCCCCCCGTGCCTGGACCAAGATCGATGATCGATGACGCGGTCTTGATACAATCGCGGTCGACAATTTGATTCAGCAAAACCGGTGAACTGGGGACGACCGATGCGACTTGAGTCGGTTCACGTAACCATTCTTGGAAAACCGCAGCAGCGCAATTCCAGTAGTTCCGGCTACGAAAACGAGCAGCATGGGTGGACATTGGGGTTGCCTGGGAGTTGGGAGTTGGGAGTTGGGAGTTGGGAGTTGGGAGTTGGGAGTTGGGAGTTGGGAGTTGGGAGTTGGGAGTTGGGAGTTGTGCAAGTGTCGTGCCGAAGCTTTGTGCTTGCTGATAGCTACCGCTTTGTCAGCATGGGAGCTTAGGTCGTGATGGGCTGTTTGAAAGCTGTTGTTTACCGCTTTTCTGATTGCGTTGGACCGATGGTCGCTCCTTGAGACCTAAGAGGAGACCTACTGGACGGGAAATGTAGCAATGGCTACTATGGGGTCGTTTTGCTGAGGGCAACGATTTCTTCTATTGGGATTCTCTCTCTGATGATGCGTTTCGCTTCTGTTTGCGTCTTGATCTTGGTTGTGATTGCGGGTTGCAAGGGGACGATGGAGTCCACCATCCCGACTGGCTCTGCCACCGTCGATCCTGATTCACCGATTGCGGTGACCACGACCGTTGGGATGGTTGCCGATTTGGTGCGGACGGTCGGTGGTGACCGCGTCGAGGTGACTCAGATCTGTGGCCCGGGCGTTGACCCACACCTCTACAAAGCAACTCGCGACGATGTCCAAACGATGATGACCGCTGATGTGATTTTTTACAGCGGTCTGATGCTGGAGGGCAAAATGACCGACACCCTCGTCAAGATGGCTCGAGGGAAACCGGTGGTGGCGATCACCGAAGCGCTTGATGAGAATACGTTGTTGGAACCCTCCGAGCTATCGGGGCATTATGACCCTCATGTTTGGATGGATGTATCGGCATGGTCGAAGTGTGTGGAGGTCATCGCCGATGAGCTTTCTGCGATCGACCCACCGTCCGAGGCGGCGTACCGCGAGCGGGCGGAAACGCTGCGTCGAGAACTGGCAAAACTTCACGAGTATGGCAAACGGGTGATTGCGACGATCCCCGAAGGCAGCCGCGTTCTTGTCACTTCGCACGATGCGTTCAACTATTTTGGACGTGCCTACGGATTGGAGGTGATGGGCGTGCAAGGGATTTCGACCGAGTCGGAAGCAGGCTTGCAGCGGATCAATGAGCTGGTCGATCTACTGGTCAATAAAAAAGTCAAAGCGGTTTTTGTCGAGAGCAGCGTGCCGCGAAAAAATATCGATTCGCTCGTCGAAGGGGCTCGCTCGCGAGGTCACGAGGTCGTGGTGGGTGATAAGGAACTGTTCAGCGATGCGATGGGCGCGGCGGGGACCTACGAAGGTACCTACATCGGGATGCTCGATCACAACTTCACTTTGGTCGCTCGCGGGCTTGGCGGTGAAGCACCGCAGGACGGTTTTCAGGGAAAGTTAAGCCAGTAGGTGCGTATGCTTCCAGCTTGCGTTTTCCAAACGGATGGCAAGCTAGGAAGCTTACCCCACTTGAATGAAACAGTTGAGCAAATGAATCGAGAGACGAACAAACCGGACGGTGGCAAGAACGCGGAATCGATTGCTTTGTCGATCGATGATTTAACCGTTGCCTATCACCGCAAACCGGTGATTTGGGATGTGACATTGGACCTGCCGGCTGGTTCGTTGATTGGGATTGTTGGTCCCAATGGTGCTGGGAAGAGTACGCTGCTAAAGGCGATCATGAATTTGGTGCCGACGGCGTCGGGGCGAGTGGAGGTGTTTGGAAAACCGTACCGAGAAAATCGGCACCGCGTCGGCTATGTGCCTCAACGCGAAAGTGTCGATTGGGATTTCCCCGTCGATGCGCTCGATGTGGTCACGATGGGGTTGTACAGCCAAATTGGTTGGTGCATGCCGGTGCGAAAGAAGCATCGGATGGCGGCTTTAGAGGCCCTGCGCCGCGTCGGCATCGCGGATTTAGCCTATCGGCAAATCAGTCAATTGTCGGGTGGTCAACAACAGCGTACGTTCTTGGCTCGCGCGTTGGTGCAGGACGCGGATCTGTATTTGATGGACGAACCGTTCGCAGCGGTCGATGCGTCGACCGAGAAAGCGATTGTGGATCTGCTGCGTGAGCTGAATTCGCGTGGCAAAACGGTCGCCGTGATTCATCACGATCTGCAAACCGTTCCCGAGTATTTTGACTATGTCGTTTTATTGAACATGCGAGTGGTCGCACACGGTCCCGTCGAGGAAACGTTCACGTCGGAGAATTTGCAGAAGACCTATGGAGGCCGTTTGACGCTACTTGATGAGGTCAGTGAGGCGATGCGGCGTCGGGAGCGATCGTTATGATTCGTCCGTTCTTAAGTCGTGGCACAGGCTTCCAGCCTGTGAATCGCAGCTCACAGGCTGGAAGCCTATGCCACGCGTTGCAAACGATGGTATTTCTGTTCCTGTTTTCAATGGCTCCCGTTGCGTGCACCGCCCAATCATCGACCGAGTCGATAGCGGGTCGCAGTGTGACCTGGCCGACGCCGTCCCAGTGGCGCCGGGTCGTCTTGCTGGAAGACTATAACACTCGCGTGGTCCTCTTCGGGGTCACCGTGCTCGGAGCGGCTGCTGGTTTGGTGGGCAGTTTTACGTTACTGCGAAAACGAGCTTTGCTCGGCGATGCCTTGTCGCACGCCACGTTACCGGGGTTGGCACTTGCCTTTATCGTCGCCAGTGGTTTGGGGATGGATGGCAAATCGTTGCCGATTCTGTTATTCGGTGCAACACTTAGCGGCTTGCTAGGAGTCGCGGTCGTGTTGATCGTGCGGTCGCAAACACGCTTGAAAGAGGATGCGGGATTGGGGATCGCCCTGAGCGTTTTTTTTGGGGCGGGGATGGCACTGCTCGGCGTTGTCCAGCAGATGGATACGGGACATGCGGCTGGGCTAGAAAGTTTTATCTATGGCAAAACCGCGTCGATGAACGCCAACGATGCCAACTTGATCGCGGCAGCATCGTTGATCGGAATCGCTGGCTGTTTATTCCTCTTTAAAGAGTTCAAATTGCTCTGCTTCGACGAAAGTTTTGCCGGTTCACGAGGTATGCCGGTCTTGGGCCTCGACCTCGCTCTAATGTCTTTGGTTGTCTTGGTAACGATCGTGGGACTGCAGGCGGTAGGCTTGATCCTAGTCGTTGCTTTGTTTGTGACCCCTGCGGCGGCGGCCCGATTTTGGACCGAGAAGATGTGGGTGACGGCATGGTTGGCGGCACTGATTGGTGGTGTTGGAGGCGTGCTTGGGGGGGCCGCCAGTGCGTTGTTTCCACGATTACCCTCGGGGGCGATGATCGTGTTGGCGTCCACCACGCTGTTTGGCTGCAGTATGCTTTTTGGGACCGAGCGTGGTTTACTGGTTCGCTGGCACCGACGATATAGCGTCAATCGACGTATTCGTAGACAGCATTTGCTTCGCGGGCTTTATGAGTTGTTGGAGCTTGGCGCATCGGGGGCATCGGGCGAATCGGGGGCATCGGGGGCATCGGGCGATCACGCGACATTAAAATCGAAGTCGATTTCCATCGATCAGTTGATGGCGATACGAAGTTGGTCAAAACGGCAATTGTGGCGAACGATTCGATCAGCCGCCCGCGAGGAATTGGTGACGATTGGTGAGCAAGCGATCGGGTTGACGAGAGCGGGGTACGTCGAAGGTGCTCGACTGACTCGCCAGCATCGGTTGTGGGAATTGTATTTGATTACGCATGCCGAGGTGGCTGCCAGCCGCGTGGATCGTGATGCCGATGCGATCGAGCATGTTCTTGGACCCGATATGATTGACGAGTTAGAGACGCTATTGGAACAGCGACCGGTTGAGATCGCGGTACCGGAGTCACCGCACACGACATCCGACGGAGTGGCGACATGACTTGGAATTGGCAACTCGATGGCTGGATCGTCACGGCAGGCGTTTTGTGTGCGGTTGCATCCGCACTTCTGGGGAATTTTCTGGTACTTCGCCGCTTGAGTATGCTGGGGGATGCGGTTTCCCATGCGGTATTACCGGGCTTGGCAGCCGCGTTTTTTATCAGCAATAGTCGTAGTAGTTTGCCGATGTTTTTGGGGGCGGTGATTGTTGGCATTTTGACCGCTTTGTTTACTGAGTGGATTCGAGGTGTCGGTAAAGTCGATGAAGGCGCGTCGATGGGGGTCGTCTTCACGTCGTTGTTCGCATTCGGATTGATCATGATTGTGCAAGCAGCCGACCAAGTCGATTTGGATGCCGGCTGCGTTTTGTACGGGGCGATCGAGCTGACACCACTCGATCGGTTGTCGCTATTTGGCTTCGATTTTCCGCGAGCGGTGTGGGTGCTCGGGGCGGTGGCGATCATCAATCTGTTCTTTGTCCTGCTCTTTTTCAAAGAACTTAAGCTCACTTCCTTCGATAGGTCATTGGCCACATCGATGGGGTTTTCCGCTTGGGCGATGCATTACGCCTTGATGGTGTTGGTGGCTGTGACCGCGGTCGCCAGTTTCGAGAGCGTCGGGAATATTCTGGTGGTCGCGATGTTTATTGTGCCGCCTGCGACCGCTTACCTTTTGACCGATCGATTGGGAGTGATGATCTTCTTGTCGGCTTTGGTTGCCGCCGTTGGTGCGATTAGCGGACATGTGGCGGCCGTGATAACGCCGACTTGGTTTGGTTATCAAAGTACGACGACTGCCGGAATGATGGCGGTCATGGTTGGGCTGTTTTTTACGGTGGCGTTGTTGTTCGCACCCCAGCAAGGGCTCGTCGTTCGCTGGGTCCGAAACCGAGCGTTGTCCCTACGAATTCTTTGCGACGATATCGTCGCGACGATGTATCGGCAACATGAGCGTGTATCGTCGGATTCAAGCAACGGCAACGCAAGAACGATTAGCCGGGCTTATTTGGCGGATGAGTTGTTTTCATCGCGGTTGCAACTTTGGACCGCACTTCGATCGCTTTCTCGTCGAGGGGAGCTACGGCAACAAGACGATCAATATCAATTGACACTCCTCGGCAAGCAACACGCTCAAGAATTGGTTCGCTCACATCGACTATGGGAACAGTACTTGGTGTCCGAAGCAAGCCTCGATGCAGCGAAGATTCACGACAAAGCCGAGCGACTCGAGCACTTTACCGATCGTAGTTTGCGCGACAACTTGTCGGATGCTACCGATACACCCTCCTTCGACCCTCACGGCCGAGAAATACCACCCGAACACAATGAGCGTCCGTCGTAGCCTAGGCTTCTAGCCTGGGTTTGTCCGTGTTACTAGTTTTGTAGTTTTCCCAGGCTGGAAGCCTGGGCCACGACGGCCGAGAAATACGACCCGAACACAATGAGCGTCCGTCGTAGCCTAGGCTTCTAGCCTGGGTTTGCCGTGTTACTGGTTTTGTAGTTTTCCCAGGCTGGAAGCCTGGGCCACGACGGCCAAGAAATACGACCCGAACACAATGAGCGTCCCTCGTAGCCTAGGCTTCTAGCCTGGGTTTGCCGTGTTACTGTTTTGTAGTTTTCCCAGGCTGGAAGCCTGGGCCACGACGGCCAAGAAATACGACCCGAACACAATGAGCGTCCGTCGTAGCCTAGGCTTCTAGCCTGGGTTTGCCGTGTTACTAGTTTTGTAGTTTTCCCAGGCTGGAAGCCTGGGCCACGACGGCCGAGAAATACGACCCGAACACAATGAGCGTCCCTCGTAGCCTAGGCTTCTAGCCTGGGTTTGCCGTGTTACTGGTTTTGTAGTTTTCCCAGGCTGGAAGCCTGGGCCACGACGGCCGAGAAATACGACCCGAACACAATGAGCGTCCGTCGTAGCCTAGGCTTCTAGCCTGGGGTTGCCGTGTTACTAGTTTTGTAGTTTTCCCAGGCTGGAAGCCTGGGCCACGACGGCCAAGAAATACGACCCGAACACAATGAGCGTCCCTCGTAGCCTAGGCTTCTAGCCTGGGTTTGCCGTGTTACTAGTTTTGTAGTTTTCCCAGGCTGGAAGCCTGGGCCACGACGGCCGAGAAATACGACCCGAACACAATGAGCGTCCGTCGTAGCCTAGGCTTCTAGCCTGGGTTTGCCCGTGTTACTAGTTTTGTAGTTTTCCCAGGCTGGAAGCCTGGGCCACGACGGCCAAGAAATACCACCCGAACACAATGAGCGTCCGTCGTAGCCTAGGCTTCTAGCCTGGGTTTGCCCGTGTTACTAGTTTTGTAGTTTTCCCAGGCTGGAAGCCTGGGCCACGACGGTTCTGGTGATTGTTGGGACGATAGAAAAGTGATATCGTGATCCGCCCGTTGTCGGTCGACCACCTTCATTCTTCTTTTGGATTTCGTATCTTTGAATTCTCGAAAAGCCAACTCGAAAAAGGTCGTTGCTTCACGGTCACACCAGCGAATTCGGTTGGATCATTCCAGTGAGAAGGCTGAGGATTATGTGGAGGCCGTAGCCGATATTTTGATAGACAAAGATGAATGCCGAGTTGTCGATTTGGCTGCCTTTTTCGGGGTCAGCCATGTTACGGTGACCCGCATCGTCGCTCGTTTGGTTGGCGAAGGACTATTGGAAACGCAGCCTTATCGCCCCATCTGCTTGACGGCCAAAGGGCAGCGGTTGGCGGTTGAATCTCGCAGGCGACATCAAATCGTTCACGATTTTCTGTTGGCGATCGGTGTCGACGATGCAACCGCCGCACACGATGCCGAGGGGATCGAGCATCACGTCAGTCCCACGACGCTGTCGAAGCTAGAAAAATTGACCGCTGATCTGAATCCGTAGGCGAGTCTCTCCGAGACTCGTGGATTTTGGCGTCTCGGAGAGACGCCGCTACTGTGTTTCGAGTAGTCGAGTCTCTCCGAGACTCGTGGGATTTGGCGTCTCGGAGAGACGCCGCTACTGTGTTTCGAGTAGTCGAGTCTCTCCGAGACTCGTGGGATTTGGCGTCTCGGAGAGACGCCGCTACGGTGTTTCGAGTAGACGCGTCTCTCCGAGACTCGTGGGTTTTGGCGTCTCGGAGAGACGCCGCTACTGTGTTTCGAGTAGTCGAGTCTCTCCGAGACTCGTGGATTTTGGCGTCTCGGAGAGACGCCGCTACTGTGTTACGAGTAGTCGAGTCTCTCCGAGACTCGTGGGGTTTTGGCGTCTCGGAGAGACGCCGCTACGGTGACGCCGCTATTTCAGAAACTCTGTTGTGAAACAGTCGTTTGGATCGACGACGCCTTTTTCGATGACGTCGAGATCCTGCATCTGGTCAACGAGTGTTTGCCAACGGTCGTGAGTCATCTCCCCTATTGACTCCATCGGCTGGTTGTTTGGCAGAGCAAGCGTTCGTAGTTCCGCTTCGCCGAACTGTAACGCTTCGGCGGTCATCCCATGCTGATTTGCCGCCAAAATTGCGGCGTTGCCTTTCGTAGGATCCGTCAAGTAGTTTTGCCAGCCGGTGCGAGTTGCTTGTACGAATTGACGAACTCGTTCGGGCTCGGTTCGAATCATTTTGCCACTGGTAACCAAAACGCTTGAGTAGGGATTCCAGCCGATATCACTGAGCATCAGCTTGCGTACCTTGACCCCTTGTTGTTCTGCCAAATGCGGTTCGGCGAACGAGTAGGCTTGGATGGCAAAACCTTGGCTGGTAACGAGTGACGTGACGCTGTTGTGGTAGGGAACTTCGGTGACCTGATCCAACAAGCCTTTCGAACGCATGAATTGGAGGAACACTCGCCCCGGATTTCGCTGGAGTGTCACGCCTGCTAAGTCGTCGAGAGTCTGGATGCCGCTATCTTCGCGAACGAGAATACAGCGTGGATGGTTTTGCATCGCTGCCAAGACGGCAACCACATCCGCTCCTTGGGCTCGGAATAGGACCACATCGTCCGCATTCGTCACTGCAAATTGAACGCGTCCGAGCACCAATTCGGGTGCAACCGGTGTCGGGCCACCGCCAGGACGAATTTCGACATCCAATCCCGCTTCCGCGTACGTTCCGTCCGCCAATGCCTGGTACAGCCCGCCATGCTCCGATTCGGGATACCAATTCAACTGGGCGAACGTTTTTCCGGAGTCGGTTTCGCGGTTGTTACAGCCCAAGGCGGCAAGCATCAGGCACAAGCCAAGTAAGAAAAATCGATGGTTCATGAGTATTGGATCGAGTGAGTTCGTTGATGTTCAGAAGCAATTCAGGCCGTTTTACTTTATGATAGTGTTTCGTCGAGTTGTAGGGGAAACCAATCTCGCTCGGAGAGCCGAGTGGCATACCATCGAAAGAAAAATCGTTTGACAAATACAAAACCCGATACACCGACTGCCGTGTTTCGAGCGGTCGATGTCACGAAAGTCTACCAGATGGGCGAGGTCTCCGTACCTGCGCTGCGTGGTGTGAGTTTGGAGTTGTTCGAGGGTGAATTTGTCGTCTTGCTCGGTGCATCAGGGAGCGGGAAATCGACGCTCCTAAATATTCTCGGTGGACTTGACGTTCCGACGTCTGGGACGGTGTACTATCTCGACGATGACTTGACGGCTAGTGACCCAGCGGTTCTGACTCGCTACCGTCGTGATAGCGTTGGATTTGTGTTCCAATTTTACAATTTGATCCCCAGCCTTACCGCCCGTGAAAATGTCGAATTGATCACCGAGATCGCCGAGTCTCCGATGCGAGCCCTTGATGCTCTTGAGCTCGTCGGTTTGAAGGAGCGTGCGGACCATTTTCCGGCGCAACTTTCGGGCGGTGAGCAGCAGCGTGTCGCGATTGCCCGGGCGATTGCGAAAAATCCGAAGGTACTTCTTTGCGACGAACCGACCGGAGCGCTCGATGTCAAAACCGGCATCGTGGTACTTGAAGCGATCTCACGAATCAACCAAGAACTTGGGACAACGACGGCTGTGATTACCCACAATGCTGAAATCGCTCGGATTGCGGATCGTGTTATCTCCCTTTCCGATGGTCAAATTGGTGACGTGAAGGTGAACGAAACGAAACTCGATGTTTCGGAGCTTGCTTGGTGAGACGCGTCCTGTGAAAAAACTCGATCGAAAACTGCTTCGAGACCTTTACCATCTACGGGGACAGGCGACGGCGATTGGACTTGTCATCGCTACCGGTGTCGCGACATTTGTGATGTCGATGTGCGCCTATCAATCGCTAAAGACCTCAAAGGATTCCTTCTATCGTGAATATCGCTTTGCTGACGTTTTCGCTTCGACTCAGCGAACTCCTAACGCGATGTTACCCCGGCTAGCGGAGATTTCAGGGGTTGCAGCAATCGAAACTCGATTGGTTTACGATATCTTGCTTGATGTTCCTGGGATGACCGAACCGGCGACGGCCCGCTTGATTAGTATCCCTGACGTTGGCCAAAGCAAACTCAACCAAGTCTACATTACACGTGGACGAATGTTGCAAACCCAACGAGCCGGAGAAGTGGTCGTTTCGGAGGTGTTTGCCGATGCCCATGGGTTTGTTCCGGGGGATCGTGTCCGCGGCATTATCAATGGTAAGACGCAAGAGTTGAAAATCGTCGGCATTGCTCTTTCGCCTGAATATGTCATTCAAATCCAACCGGGAGCGATGTTACCAGATGATCGCCGGTTCGGCATCTTTTGGATGAGCGAACGAGAACTCGAAGCGGCCTTTGATATGTCGGGTGCGTTCAATAACGTCGCGGTTCGATTGGCTTACGGCAGTCGTGTCGAAAGCGTCATCGACGATCTCGATCGGCTGCTACGCCCGTTTGGATCGGTGGGTGCGTACGATCGTGATGAGCAGCTTTCGTATCAATACGTCAGCGATGAAATGGCGCAACTTCGCGGCATGGCGATCATCACTCCGTCCATCTTTCTGGGCGTTGCCGCTTTCCTACTCAACATTGCCATCTCGCGAATGATCGTGCAGCAGCGTGAACAGATTGCAACGTTAAAGGCGTTTGGTTATTCGAATCTAGAAGTCGGCGCTCACTATTTGAATCTCGTGCTTGTGATCACGTTTGTCGGAACGATCCTTGGGACATTGGTCGGGTTTTGGATGGGAGCGAATATGTTGGGAATGTACGACGAGTTTTACAAGTTTCCTTCGCTCCGATTTCAGATCAATTGGTCCGCTGTCGCTGGCGGTTTTCTGCTTACTTCGATCACGGCGGTCGTGGGGACGTTTGTAGCGGTCCAGGGTGCGGTTCGATTGCCGCCAGCCGAAGCGATGCGTCCTGAGCCACCTCCAAGTTTTCGTCCATCGTGGGTCGAGCGAATCTTGCCTCGTCAATCGCTGGCACCGGAGATGCGGATGGTCGTCCGCAACCTGACTCGTCGCCCCATCAAGGCATCGTTATCGGTGATAGGAATCGCAATGGCCGTCGCCGTTATGATCCTGGGGAATTTTTCTCTCGACGCGATGAACTATATGATGGATTTCCAATTCCGGATGGCCCAGCGCCAAGATTTGACAGTGACATTCGTCGAGCCTGCGACCGAGTCGGTCATCTACGAGGTCCAAAACTTGGATGGCGTCTTGGAGAGTGAAACGATGCGATCGGTGGCAACCCGAATCCGTTACCAAAACCGGTCACGCCGCATTGGATTGATGGGTTTAGAACCTGATGCAAAACTGTTTCGTTTGCTCGATGCGGATGAGAAAGTTGTTCGTGTCCCCGATTTCGGCATCATGCTTAATTCGAAATTGGCCGCAATTTTGGGAGCGTCCGTGGGCGATGAGGTGATCGTCGAAGTGCTCGAGGACAAACGGCCAACCTTGACATTGGAAGTGTCGGCGATCGTTGAAGAGTACTCGGGGGTGAACGCCTATATGAACAAACACCGTTTGCACGCTGCGTTGATCGAATCCAATGTTGCTTCGGGAGCGTTTTTAAGAGTCGACTCGAATCGGATGGACGAAGTGTTTGCGGAATTGGAAGTGCGTCCTGGAATTGGAAGCGTGACGATCAAAGATGCAATGATGCAAAGTTTCGAGAAAACGGTTGCAGAAAATCTACTGGTGATGCGCTCGACCATCATCCTTTTTGCAGTGATCATTGCGATCGGTGTTGTTTACAATACAGCTCGAATTTCATTGTCGGAAAGGAGTCGTGATTTGGCGACGATGCGAGTGGTCGGTTTTACCAATCGCGAAGTATCGACCGTCTTATTGGGCGAAATCTTTTTATTCACGATTCTGGCAATACCACTCGGATTTCTTTTCGGCTACGGTTTGTCGGCTTATGTGGCGGCAGGCTTGGATACGGAGAATTACCGAATTCCATTAATCATTCGTCGCGGTACATTCCTGTTAGCAGCAGGAGTGGTGGTCGTCGGAACCGCTCTGTCGGCTGGCTTGGTGCAACGCCAAGTTCAACATTTGGATTTAATTGGCGTGCTAAAAACAAGAGACTAATCGATGAGGTTTTCACTCAAAACATTGCTGTGGGGTACGCTGCTGATAGCTGTGGCGATGGTTGGCGTTTCGGCAATGTTCCCCAAACCGGTTGACGTCCAAGTGAGTGCGGTCGTGTCTGGCCCCTTGCGTGTCACGGTCCAAGAAGACGGCAAGACGAGGATTCGGGAAAAGTATACCGTGTCCGCTCCGGTGTCAGGCCGGTTGTCTCGGATCGAGTTGAACGAAGGCGATTTCATTACCGAGAAAACACTGTTGGCCGTTATCCTGCCGAGCGACCCCGCGATCTTAGACAAACGGACTGCTGCGGAAGCGAACGCGCGCGTTCAAGCGGCTGAATCAGCGGTGCGGCGCGCTCAGTCACGTCAGCAGCAGGCGAGGATTAACCTTGAACTTAGCGAGTCCAAGTTTGATCGCGCAAAACGTTTGCGTCCCGAAGGTGCTATCTCACAAGAAGAGTACGACATTGCGAAGTCGGAAAGGTTAGCTGCGGCCCAGGCGATTGAAACCGCATCGTTTGATTCGGAGATTGCGAGCTTTGAATTAAAAATGGCCAAAGCCGCACTCGACCAATTTTCAGCCGATGATGTCGAAGTCACGGTCGAGCCTTTTGAAATCTATTCGCCGATCACAGGCCGAGTCCTGAGGGTGTTGCAGGAGAGTTCGACGGTGGTTGCAGTCGGGACACCTTTGATCGAAGTGGGCGACCCACGAAACTTGGAGATGGAAATTGACGTTTTGTCGACCGATGCGGTGAAAATTCAAAGTGGGGCGGAGGTGACGATCGAACATTGGGGTGGTGGTTCACCACTAAAAGGAAATGTCCGTGTTGTCGAACCAGGAGCCTTCACGAAGATTTCGTCGCTTGGCGTCGAAGAGCAACGGGTCAACGTGATCGCCGATTTCAATGAGCCACCCGAGCGAATTGCGACGCTTGGCGATGGTTACCGTATCGAAGCACGGATCACGGTCAATCAATTGGACAACGCTATCCTTGTACCAAACAGCTCGCTGTTTCGACACGATCGACGGTGGCATGTTCTGGCAGTCGAGAAAGGAAAAGCGATGCTCAAGCCAGTCGAAACAGGACTGCAAAATGAGTCGCAAACGCAAATCGTCGGAGGTCTTGCCGAAGGCGATTCGGTAATCGAATACCCCAGCGATAAGCTGTCGCCCGGAACAGCGGTTCGGGTATTGTGATTTTTTGTAGCGAAAGTCGCCAAGACTTTCAGCGGAGTCAACCACTTAACCACCTCCCTCAAGCGAAGCTTGGGGGGAGGTCGAACGGGCGTAAGCCTCGTTCGGGAGGGAGCTTACGCGATCTGCTTCGTGCAAGTGCCGCACCGGCCCCCTCCCTCGCGAACGCCTAACCCGGATGATTCGCAGACTGTTTTTCGAGCAATGAACGTAAACGCTTTAAGGCGTAGACGTTAGCAAAACAATTTGCAAGCCCATGAAGAATCCGGGCTAAGCGGCATCGCTCGACCTCCTCCTTCGTTTGGGGGAGGTCGTTTCGCTCAGACATACAATCGGCGTCTCGGAGAGACGCCGCTACTATTTGACATTACTCGGGTCTGCGACGGAGCAGGCAAAATCGAGTCTGGCGGCGAGTTTACCGTTGACCGTCATTTTGCCAGTTAGGAAGAACGCATGACTGACTCGCTCTTTCAGAACAGCATGAACCTCGACAGTGTCTCCCGGCCTTACCATGCGTTTGAACTTAACATTGTCCATGCGTGTCGCCACGGGGACCAAGCTAGCACCTGCATCGTTGACACCCTCCATCTGGCTCGCCAACAAAATCGCTCCGGCTTGTAAACAGCATTCGCATTGAATGATTCCTGGTACAATCGGGTGACCTGGGAAATGACCCTGTACAAAAAATTCGTCCGAATGAAATGTTTTGCGGCAAACGATTTCGGAATCCGTTTGTGAAATGATTTCGTCAAGGAGCCGCATCGGGCTACGATGCGGAATCAATTGTTCAATTTTCTCGGCAGTCATGTTCGGGATGCTTTCCGGAAGGGGGAAGGTGGTTATTCGACGTGAAAACGTGGTCGCTCGTCAACGGGGTGACGAGCGAATTCGTTGCGCTGTCGCTGAATCCCTTGAATCTTGATACCTTATTCATTCACCTCTCTTTCCCGATTGGCCCACCAAGGATTTCTTTTAATTCGATGACGACATACTTTGCTTCCGGCAGTGAGACTGCTTCCCTAACGTATGATGATTTTCGCGGTGCTCTATCCAAGACGTTCGATGCGATTGGAATGCCCGACCGTGTTTTGCTATTGCCGCCCGATGCGACGCGGTTGTTCAGTCGAGCGGGCGAGTTGACCGTTCTCTGCCGAGAATTGCTAGGTGACCGGGTGACCGACATCATGCCTGCGCTTGGCACCCACTCGCCGATGAAACCACATCAACTGGACATGATGTTCCCAGGTGTCGATCACGATCTTTTTCGTCCGCATCTGTGGCGAGACGACGTCGTAACGCTCGGGACCGTTCCTTCGGAGTATGTTTCGAAGGTGACCGGCGGCATCTATAACAAGCCTTGGCAAGCACAAGTCAATAAGTTGCTCAAAGATGGTGGTCACGATTTGATCTTTTCTCTTGGCCAAGTCGTTCCGCACGAAGTGATCGGAATGGCGAACTACAATAAAAACGTGTTCGTTGGAACGGGTGGCAAGGATGGGATCAACGAAAGCCACTACTTGAGTGCGGTGTACGGAATCGAAGAAACACTCGGGCAAGCCAACACGCCGCTAAGACAGATTCTCAATTATGCCCAGGATGAATTTTGTCAACAGATGCCGTTGCTGTATGCGTTAACGGTCGTGGAACAGATGGCTGATGGGACCATGCACACTCGAGGTCTGTATATCGGAGACGATCACGATACTTTTTTCGAAGCGGCGGCGCTTGCCGAAAAAGTCAATGTCAAAGACTTGCCACGCCAACCCCAACATGTCGTTACCTATCTCGATCCGGCGGAGTTCAAAAGCACGTGGCTGGGCAACAAGTCGGTCTATCGTACGCGGTTGGCGATTGCCGATGGTGGGCGACTAACCGTACTTGCCCCTGCGGTCGAAGAATTTGGCGAAGACAAAGAGATCGACAAATTGATTCGGAAATATGGTTACCGGCCCAAGGCGGAAGTCATGCGGTTGGTCGAAGAGAACGAAGATTTAGCGGCGAATCCATCGGCAGCCGCTCATCTGATTCATGGTTCATCGGAAAACCGTTTCGAAGTGGTCTATGCGGCTGGGAAACTGTCGGATGAAGAAATCCGGTCGGTTGGCTATACGCCCGGAAAACTCGATGCGTTGTTGCAACGTTACGACATCCAGACGTTGGAAAATGGTTTTCATACCGACATCGACGGTAGCGAATTCTACTACGTGCAAAACCCAGCATTGGGATTGTGGCGAGCATCGGTGTAGCGGGCTGAGCGGAGGAGGGGGGGAGGCGGTTTCGTCCAGTCGTCCGATCCGACATCCCCATGGGGCGAAGGGCTGTTAGTAGGCGGGCTTGAGAGCAGGCCAAGCTGGTCTTGCTAAGCTAAATTGCGTCAAATGTGAACATTTGTACTTTGCCTTTTCCTAGGCTGATGTATAGGATTCACCGTCAAGCGATTCGCCGATTTCAGAAAATTTCGGGTTTGACGAGACTTTTCCGCTTAAACAGCGTCTAAAGGGGTAGTTCGAACACGTTATCGGCTCGCGACGTAGAAAGAGTAGCGGCAGCACAGCAAAAGCAGCCGCACGCTGTTTTGGTGCGTGTCGGAGCGGGTTGCGCGTCAAGCCGGGAAGCGGGCGATTGGCAATGTTTTCGACACAATCATAGGCATGGGGACGGCTGCATGGATCGCGGCGACGTCAACGAAACATCGATAAAGGCAAACTAATGGTTTCACTCAACTCGAATTATAGCGACCCTTTCTTCACTGGCGTGCCGATTTCAGAAAAAAATCTGGATTTGAAGGGTTTTTCTAGCTTGGAAGCGCGTGAATCAACGGAAGAGTTTGCGGATACGCTCGGCACCTATTTGAAGCAGATGGGGCGAACGCCGCTGCTGAGCAACGAAGAAGAGTTCGATTTGGCAAACAAGCTCGAGCAATCTCGCCATTGCTTCCGCCGTGAACTGCTGCGCGTCCGCTTCATCGCCGAACACGCGGTATGGACACTTCGACAAATTGTCGAAGGGAACTTGAGAGCTGACCGAACCCTAAATTATTCGGTTTCGGATGAACAGGCAAAAAGGAGTGTGCTCGGTCGCCTCGAACCGAATGTGGTGACGCTCGAATCGTTGTTGCGATTGAACCAAGCGGACTTTCAAACGATTCGGGATGATGAGGCTGCGATGAGCGTCCGTCGCGAAGCTCGGCGGCGATACCTCAGGCGTCGGGAGTCGATCGTTAACCTGATCGAAGAGTTGTCGCTCCGGCTTCCCTTTTTAGAGCAGCACTTCGAACGTTTGATTCACA
The DNA here is from genome assembly GCF_007860185.1 of Novipirellula aureliae. Classification (NCBI taxonomy): domain Bacteria; kingdom Pseudomonadati; phylum Planctomycetota; class Planctomycetia; order Pirellulales; family Pirellulaceae; genus Novipirellula; species Novipirellula aureliae. Next base: position 1,535,582 of record NZ_SJPY01000001.1, on the reverse strand, counting down.
TGCGTAACCAAGCATTGCAGCTCCGTAGCAGCTTAGGGATCATGACGGCTGCGCAGGAGGAGCACGTTGCTCGAACCATGCTACAGACGCAACATTCACTGCGCGGACTCGACGATCGAGTGCAGGAATTGCAGCGCCGTTACGCTGCCTACACCGAGGCGAAGCAAATGCTTGTCGAGGGTAACCTTCGACTCGTTGTTTCGATTGCTAAGAAGTACCGTGGACGCGGTTTGGCGTTCCTCGATTTGATTCAAGAAGGCAACTCGGGGTTAATGCGAGCGGTTGAAAAATTCGAAGCCGATAAGGGTTTCAAGTTATCGACCTACGCAACGTGGTGGATTCGTCAAGCAATTGGTCGTGCGGTAGCGGAACAGAGCCGGACAATTCGAATCCCCGTTCACGTTGCTGGGGAAATGAACAATCTACAGCGAACGATTAGCGAACTGTATCAGCAATTGAGTCATCGCCCGACGCACCGCGAAGTCGCTGATTCCGCTGGCCTTAGTGACGAGCGGTTGGCGGTTTTGGAACGCTCCCTGAGCACGAGTTATAGTCTCGACCAAGCATCGGAAGCGGAGGTGCCTGCAAACTTGCGTGAGATGTTACCAGAGGAAAACACGGTTCCCGTTGGCACGCTCGTCGATGCGACGACTCTGCAGAACCGTTTGGAACGAATGATGCAAAAGCTCGACGATCGCGAACGGTCGATCGTGCGAATGCGGTTCGGTTTCGACGACTATGCGACGCGGACGCTATCCGAAGTCGCTTCGATTTTTAACATCAGCCGTGAACGAGTTCGGCAGATCGAACGCCGAGCGATTAAGAAGTTGCAACAAAGTGAAGCAGCTCAAACGCTCGAAGGCTTTTTGGATTAGGATCTTGATGTCGTGCCGAAGGTCGCGGTTCCGTTATTGCCTTGTCAACGTTATCGCTTAGGGTAGTGGATCTTGTTAAAGATCCTTCCGCATGTGGATCTTTAACAAGATCCACTACTGCCAACCCAGATCTTTATCCCTGACAAAGCCCTAAGCAACAGGCTTTTTCATGAAAGCTTTGGCTTCCTCGATCTTGCTGCCATCTGGGACGGCATCGGAATCGACTTTAAACCAGTCCTCTTCGAACTCCAGATAGCCGCCTTTGCCGGTGTTTGCATTCTTGAGTGCGACATTGGTTGCCATGGCAATGACGGCATCGCCCATTGCGACCTCGGGATAGCATCGCACCCGATTCTCTTTGGCTGGATTGCGAATGCAGTAGGCCCAGTGCTCGATCTCTTCTTGATAGCCTCGGCTGACCGGACCTCCGCTAGCGGCTTGGGCGGCCGGAGCAGCAAAGTCGCCACTGGCACTCGTGTCGAGTGCATACCCGCCCGCCTTTTTGCTGACACCCACTTTGCTGCTGGTGTCGCTGTTGCGGTAGAGCATGACGTCGGTTTCCTTGTCGACGACCATTGTTCCCTTGGTTCCCATCACCACTTCTCCCCAGCCGCCGAATCCGTTGCCGTTGATCGAGGAATAGGTGACAACCACTTTCTTGTTCGGGTCGGTCTCATAGCCTGGCACCGGGCCATTGCCCTTGCTCTTCGGATTGGGATACATCTCGACCCGATCGTAGTAACCGACGTCAAAGGCTTCGGAGTATTCGGGCCCAGGGAATTCGTACATGCAATAGATATGGTCGCCGACTTCGCGGTCGAGCGGCATGATGTGGCGTCCTCCCACCGCATGAACGCTAAGCGGATGAGCCTTCTTTCCATCATCACGAAGTGAGCTGAGGAAGATACTAACCGCATCGAGTTGGTGGCTGCCGAGTTCGGCCATCAAGCCGGCACCAGTGCGATCGAACAACCGCCAACGATGGAATTCTTCCATTGCCGTAAAGATTTTGTCCTGCAGCGTGAAGTCTTCGTAGCCGAATTTTTTCGGGTCGATATTCTTGTCGGCATCCCAGGCCTCGAATTGGGCAATTTCCATCTTCAAGCGGCTTTCTTCTGCAGCGTCCTTCGTTTCCGCCAACGCGTCTTTGCGGTATTGAAGGTCCTTGGCGATACGATCAAAGATCTCGCCGTTTTTCATCTTTTCACCGCCTGGAATGGGCATCGACCAACTGTCGGCACCAGGCACATTGCCACGATGCCACTGGGCGCGAATGTGGTGTAACTGTCCGAGCAGTCCCCACTGGATCATCTTCACCGCATTGTCGTACTTGATGTTGTAGTGGCGTTGGTGTCCGGTGGCCAAATGAATCGGATTTCCATCAGCACTTTCGAGTTCATCGGCCATTCGTGCCATCACCTTGCACTGGGCCACATCGTGTGCCATCAACTTTTCGGTCAAAACGTGCAGCCCCTTCTCCATCGCCTGCGCGGCGACGGGTGCATGCAGCCAAAGCGGAAGTGCGATGATGACCGCTTCGATATCGGGGTCGTTCAAACAAGCGGTGATCCCGCCGTTGGTCGAATCGTAGACCTTGACGTGTCGGCGAGCTTCCGCTTCGTCTTTGTAACCGACGCGGGAAATCAAACCAGGTCGACGGCCGAGTGCCGAAGGACTCGACCAATCGCCATTGAACGCTCGGAAGATACTGAAGGGGCGAATGTCGCAGATCGCTTTGACGTCAACATACTCCGGGTTGCAGCCACCGATCAGTACGTTGCCTTCGTCACCGGTACCGATGACGGCGATGCGAACGGGGTCGTTGACCTTTTGATACCCGAAGTAGGCTGCACCGATTCCGGCGCCACCGACTGCACCTGCCGCGACAACGCCACGAAGGAAGTCGCGACGGTTGACATCGTAATAGCTGCCGACGGCGCTGTAATAGTTTTCTTCACCAATTTTACGTTCTTCTGCTGACAGTCTATCGACCATGGTTTTGCCTTCTTCGCTATAAATGTCGCTGGTAAATGTGCGGTTAAAAAAATCTGTGTGGACAAGGGAGGTGTCGTTGCCTTGCACGGGGCAAAAGGCGACGAAACGACCGTTCTAAAGGCTTACTCGTCCTCTTTTGATGAAGTGCCATAAACTTTTCGTACGATCAGGTGCAGGAAAAAATCGAGTCCGGCGAAACGACCTGCGCCAGTTGCTGCTAAGACAAAGCAGCCCATCGCTTCGATCAATTGGTAAATGCTTGATGTCGGTCCTGTCACGGGCGGATACTGACTCAGTACGATTGAACCGAGAAATCCTGCTGCCGCTAACGCAGCGATAGGGGTAAACAATCCGAATAGCAGTAGCAAACCGACTGCGATATCGAAATAGGGCAAAATGACGTCAATGATACTCGTGTCCATCAATACGTCGCGAGGTTTCGTTAGTCGATAGGGTGACTCGGACTGCCGTTGCTTCATCGTGGCGATCGAATTCAGATTTTCGATGTAGTTTTCCCAAACTTGGTTGATCTGGTTGAGTGCCGGCGCCCCCTTGTCCAACCATTCCTTGCGAATCGCCTCGCGCTGCCCTTCCAAACTGCTAACCCCATTGCGGACGGGGTCGGTGTCGAGCTTGTCAATTCGATCTTTGCCAAATCGGTACTCTTCAATGTCCGCTTTGTTCTCCTCTAAAACCCAGTCGTACTTCTCTACCGCATCGGTGTACTCATTTTGGGCACGCTTTTCTTGTTTTTCATCAAAACCATAATGATCCGAAACGCGGTTGCGATCGGTCGCCCACGTTAGCATGATCCGATCGCGGTCGAGACGAATGGAACCGTCGTAGTCCCATACCATGGTGCGAAATTGGCCCGCCAACGGGCCCTTCGCGTTGACGAAGAATGGGGCGGCCGTCCAGTTGTCCTGCTGGACTTTGTCAACGCCTTCGGCATAAAAGTGCCAACCAATCGTCAATCGCAGTAGGACTAACATCGTAGCAGCGATAATGCTTAGCAGTCTCGGAGAAAGCTCCCAGCCCACGGCCAGACGCAGCGGCAACAACAATAGCTTTCTCACAGAACGCAGACTCCAATTTGAAGGCCAATCAGGAAACAAAAGGCTAGTGGTTCAGAAAATTTTTGATTTAGCGTGGCGGTCGTCGGCCTTGTTACAGATCCTGATACGTTGGGGCCTGTAACAAGATCCACTACGCTAAGCGAAAACTCTGACGAAACACCGTAGCACAAAATGCTTGTTTCAATCGCAACAAGGTAGGTGGGGCAGAAAGAAACCGTGAACGGTTTCCTCAAGTGAATACCTGCTCATTATGCCAATGAACTGGCGAAACGCCAAGGAGAAGCGGTCAGAAAAAGTTGGTTAATAATGTCGCAGGAAGGGCTCGTGGCAATCGATGGGCAATCGATGGGGGGGCTTGCCGATATCCGATATCGGCTGGATGGGGGATACAATCCCAGAGTCGGACGCGCAGAATCGGACGCGCAGAATCGGATGCACAGAGTCGGATGCGCAGGGTCGGACGCTCCCCTTTCCGAGCGGAGGGCAGGGCGACACCCGCGGCATAGCCGCGTTGAGAAAAACGCTGATCCGTCACGTAATCCTAAATGCCTGCGAATGCGGCTTCCATCAATTCGGCCTGCTCCATTTTGTGTGCTCCCATGCTGCCGGTGCTCGGGCTGGCCGACTCATCCCGCGATACGCATGAAAAGCTGTATTTGCTTGAAAAATCGTCGCCAAACTTCAATTTGATGTAGGACCAAGCTCCCATATTCGTGGGCTCATCTTGAACCCAGAAGATTTCGGTTCCGTCCCTGAGACCTTCCATCGTGGCCGCGACCTCATCATAGCTTAGCGGGTAAAGCTGCTCGATTCGATGGATGGCAACGTTTCGTACTTCCGATTCATTGCGTCGTTCCAGCAAGTCGTAATAGATTTTTCCTGTACATAAAAGCAGGCGTTTAGCTTCAGGCAGCTTGACTTCCGAATCGACGAGAATCTTTTCGAATCCGCCACTCGACAAATCCACCAGCGGGCTGACGGCTAAAGGGTGCCTCAGCAAGCTTTTTGGAGACAGGATCACCAGCGGTTTTCGCCATTTGCGAATCACTTGCCGCCTCAAGCAATGGAAGTACTGCGCGGGGGTTGTGGGTTGGACCACTTGAATGTTGTGCTCGGCCGCCATCGCCAAGAAGCGTTCCAAGCGAGCGCTACAATGCTCGGGGCCTTGCCCTTCGAAGCCGTGCGGCAGCAGCATCACCAAGCCGCTGAGGCGGTTCCATTTGTCCTCCGCACTGGCAATAAACTGGTCAACGATCACTTGGGCACAATTCCAGAAGTCCCCGAATTGAGCTTCCCAGACACACAAGCCGTTGGGTTGGTCTAGCGAGTAGCCGTACTCGAACCCGAGCACGCCTGCCTCGCTGAGCGGGCTATTGTAGAGTTCAAAACGCGCTTGGTCTTTGCCTAAATTGGCCAGCGGTATGTAGGTTTCGCCGGTCTTGACGCTATGCAGCACGGCGTGTCGTTGGCTAAACGTTCCACGTTGGACGTCTTGTCCGGTCATTCGGATCGGGTGGCCTTGCACCATCAGCGTTGCAAATGCAGCCGCTTCGGCACTGGCCCAATCGAGCGGCCGCTTTTCCTCCGCCATTTCACGGCGCAATGCCAACGGCCGCTTCAGTTTCTTGTTCATCGCGAAGCCGTCAGGCATCCGTGTGACCGAATCGAGCAACTTCGACAAGTGTTCTTTGTCGAAAGTCGTATCGGTCGACTCGGTCGGTTCCGGTCCGCCGTAGTATTGGGTCCAATTTGCGGCTAAAGTTTGGGTATCGGGCAAGAACGCCACGTTCTTACTCGCTTCAAACTCCGACTCCAATTTCTCGGTTCGTTCGCGTGCAATCTCTTCGGCTTCTTCGGCGGTGATTTCGCCAAGTTCCATCAGTCGGTTCAGGTACTGGATACGGACGCTTGCTCGGCGATCGATGTTGGCGTACATGCGTGGCTGAGTGAAGCGTGGTTCGTCTCCTTCGTTATGCCCCCAACGGCGGTAGGCGTACAAATCAATGACGACATCACGATGAAATTCTTTTCGGAAATCCATCGCCACCGAGACCACTTGCGCCACCGCTTCGGGATCTTCGCCATTGACATGGAAGATTGGGATTTGCAGCATTTTGGCGATGTCGGTCGCGTAAGTGGAGCTACGTCCCTGTTTCGGTTCCGTCGTGAAACCGACTTGATTGTTGATGATAACGTGCAGGGTTCCGCCGGTGCGGTAAGCGTCGAGTTCGCTGAGGTTAAGTGTTTCTTGCACCACCCCTTCGCCCGCAAACGAGGCGTCGCCGTGAATCAGGAACGTCATCACCTCTTGCCGTTTCGTGTCACCACGATGATCCTGTTTGCATCGGCACCGTCCCATCGCAACGGTGTTGACATACTCCAAGTGACTGGGGTTGAAGCAGAGTGAGATATGGATTTTTTTTCCTGCCGCGGTTTCCCAGTCGCTGCTGTAGCCAAGATGATAGCGAACGTCGCCGCCGCCACGATTTAGCTCAGGGGTGGGGTCGTTAAAGGACCAAAAGATGTTCATGGCCCGTTTTTTCAAGATATTCGCCATCACATTCAAACGCCCGCGGTGGGCCATTCCCATCACGACCTCTTGGACCTGATGTTGCCCCGCTTTTTCTAAGGCCAGATCCAGCAATGGGATGAGCGTTTCGGCGCCTTCGAGCGAAAATGTTTTTGCACCCACAAACTTGCGGCGAACGAATTCTTCAAAAATTGACGCATCGGCCAAACGGGCGTAGATCCGCCGTTGAACTTGGTGAGAAAGCTCGAGCCGGTTTTCGGTCGTTTCCATCCGTCGCTGTAACCAATCGCGGATATTGCGATTGTCAATGTGCATGAACTGGGCACCAATGCTGCGGCAATAGGTGTTTTGCAGCTTCGTCAGGATGACGTTCAAGGTACTGCCGGTCACGTTTTCGAGCGCACTGCTGTTCAGCGGCCGCTGCAAATCTTGGTCGGACAATCCGTAGAGCGTCGGGCTTAGTTCCGGCGATTCGTGTTTGAACATACCAAGCGGGTCAAGCTGGGCGACCAAGTGACCTCGAACACGGTATTCGCGGACCAGTTGGTTGACTCGGTCTTGGATCCGCGACATCCACAACGCCTGATCGGTGAGCTCATCGCCCGTCGAACCACTGCGGCTACCGGTACCATTGCGGCTACCGGCACCGCTGCGGGGACTGGCACCGCTGCGGGGACTGGCACTGCTGCGGGGACCGGCACCGCTGCGGGGACCGGCACCGTTGCGGATCGAGGCATCGTTTGGCTCGGATGAAGACGTGCTGCCCACCGTGGCTCCGGCTGGTGATTTGGCACGCAGCGAAGCTTTGCTTTTGCTCAGGACGCTATGATTCGAAGCAACCAGGAATTGCTCGAAGTAATCGCGCCAAGAATCCGAAACGGACGCAGGATCCCGAAGATACTGGACGTACAAATCGTCGATGTAGTCCAAACTGTAGCTATTCATAGCGGCAAATTTCGCCGTAGGTTGCTTTGGAGGATGTAGAAATCGATGCGCGATCTCTACGGGATGCGTTGACTTTTTGCATTATAGGAAATCTAAAAGATCCGTCCGCATGTTCCTAGTGTAGTTCGCCAAGAAATTCGCGGAAAGTTGTAATTCCTTAAGGTGGCCTCGCCGCGAAGTAACATCAAATGCGGCGATAACGGTTGCAGTGACGGTATGCATTTTCAATAACAGTGATAAAATCGGGACTCCTTCAGAGATGCTGGTGCTTGGTCAATGCCCCGTTTTGGGGCTGGGGCCGAAGCGGAGGTCGTCAAGGCTTTTGCCGCTTTAGGGAAAAGACCGAAACCCTTCGTGGGTTTCGCCACCCTAATCCTCCGACCTAATCCTTCGATCTGACCCTTCGGTCTGACCTTTCGATCTGACATAGCACTCGCGTTCAAACTTTCAATTCAATTAGCAAACAAGAAGCATGGCTGTACTGCTGCAATTACGAGAAGCTGTCAAGCGATACGGAGATCAAGTGGTTCTCGACAATGCCGATGTCTCGCTGGTCGACGATGTCAAAGTTGGGTTCATTGGCCGCAATGGGGCTGGCAAATCGACGCTGCTCCGCGTTCTGCTCGGCGAAGAAGAGTTGGAGCAGGGCGAAATTATCCGGCATCCCTCGCTGCGAATCGGTTACCTTCGACAACACGATCCGTTCCACGCCGGGGAATCGGCTCTCGATTTCTTGATGCGAGACAGCGACCAACCCGAATGGCGGTGCGGGCAAGTGGCCGGGCAATTCGAGCTCAAAGGCGAATACCTCGAAGGCCCCGTCAAGGCGCTTTCGGGGGGCTGGCAAACGCGTGTCAAATTGGCGGCGCTGCTGCTACACGATCCCAACCTGTTAATGCTCGACGAGCCGACCAACTTTCTCGATCTGCGGACCCAGATTCTCCTCGAGCACTTTTTGCGTGAATTCAACAAGGCGGCTCTGATCGTTAGCCACGATCGATCGTTCCTCAAAGCGACCTGCTCGCAAACGCTCGAACTGTCACGCGGAAAGCTGACGATGTTCTCAGGAAAAATAGGTCCCTTCTTGGAATACCGCGAAGAACGCCGCGAACACGATCGCCGGGTCAACGCAACGGTGATGGCCAAGCAGAAACAACTGCAGCGATTTATCGAAAAGAATCGCGCCAACGCTTCGACCGCCAGCCAGGCAAAAAGTAAAGCGAAGCAACTCGAACGATTGCAGACGACCGAAATTCAAACCGACGAACCAACCGTCCACATGCGTGCTCCTCGCGTGGATCCGCGACAAGGAACGGTTTTTCGCTGCAACGATTTGGCAATCGGCTATCCCGATAATCGGGTTGCCGAGAACATTACACTCGAACTCGAACATGGCCAAAGAGCTGCGATCGTTGGTGACAACGGCCAAGGGAAAACGACGCTGCTGCGGACGATCGTCGATTCACTTGAACCACTCGATGGCGACATGAAGTGGGGCTATGGCGTCGAAGTCGGGACCTATGCTCAGCATGTCTACACCAGCCTCGATGAACGGCACACGGTGATCGATCATCTGGAATACCACAGCAACCAAGATACGACTCGCCAAGAATTGCTGGCGATGGCCGGGGCGCTGCTGTTTCGCGACGACCAAATCAACAAAAAGGTCAAGGTGCTTAGCGGCGGCGAGCGTGCTCGGTTGTGCATGGCGGGACTGCTACTCGGAAACGCCAACGTGCTCGTGCTCGACGAACCAGGTAACCACCTCGATGTCGAAACGGTCGAAGCACTCGCCGAAGCACTGCTGCAATACAAAGGCACGGTGATCTTCACCAGTCACGATCGTCACTTCATGCACCGTGTGGCGACCTGTGTCATCGAAGTCCGTGACGGCAGCGTCAAGAATTACTTTGGTGACTACGATACCTATTTGGAATCGGTCGAGAAGGAAGTCGACGATGGCGAGCGCGAACGAAACGCCAAAGTGGGAAATTCGAAAGCCGGCTCTTCATCCAAGCCAACCGGCAAGGATTATCGACAAAACGTTCGCGATCAACGCAAGGCTGAAAAGGAAGTCAAAAATCTAGAAAAGAAGATCGCCAGGCTTGATGAAGAAAAACGAAAGCTTAACGAGCAGATGCTAACCGAGACCAAGCCCGACGCCGCAATGAAATTGCACGAGCAAATTCAAGAACTTGAAAAAGAACTCGCCGGCTGCGAAGAACGATGGCTCGAGCTAAGCGACTTCTAATGCCTTCCCTACGGATAGTCGAAACCCCGTCCGTTGGACTTGTCATGACTCAGGTTTTGATCCCGAAAGGAATCTCAGCAATTTGCGGGCGGTCGAGCGAAGCGATCACTGCCAGATTCGGAGGAACACGTGCATTTCGACTGCTGAGATAGTAGCAACGAACCTAGGCCGGAGGCCGAAACATCCTTGCCGGTGGCGTGAGCCCAATGGCAAGGATGATAACTGAACCACTAGCCCGGAGGGCGACACACCAGCGATGATGTGTCGGCCTCCGGCCTTGCGGCGACTTAAACGCCTCTGATCCGGTGGCTTACGCCACCGACAAGGATATGTCGGCCTCCGGCCTTAAAACAATGGTACTACTATAGCAGTCTCCGGAGCGCGTCGTAGCTGCGACGCCCTCCAGGGTCGATACCATCGATGATTTCTCCGAACCATCGGTCCGCTCCGCGAACGATGGCTAATCGCTGTAACCGCTGCGCGGTAAAACCGAGCCAAAACGAATACGACACTAACATTGAGCGCGTGAACCACCATGCTTGATCGGCAAACTTGCTATACTGAAAATTGTTATACTGGCGGTACGGTCGTAGCGATCCTCCGCTGTGCGGCTGCCCTCTAACCAACAAAAGAGACATTCCATGCGTCGATCGTTCCCATTCTACTTATGTTTCGTTTTGTGCTATCTGCAGTTTGCCAGCCCCATGCAGGCGGAAACGGTGGCAGAGAAGCCAGGTGTTTCGGTTGATTTGCTCGAACCAGGCAGCTCGCCTCGTCGCGAAGTTCGCTTCACACCGCAGGTCGGTGACAAACAGACCGCGGTGATGACTGTGAAAATGGACCAGTCGATCAACGTGAATGGAAACAAAATGCCGTCCCAGAGCGTTCCAGCTCAAAAAATGGTTATGCTGGTCGAAGTTACCGAAGTTGCGACCAATGGCGATATCTCCTTCGACTATACCTACACCGACGTGGATGTGGTCGATGATCCCAATAACCCTTCTCCACTCGCCGAGACGATACGAACCATGCTCAAGCCGATGATCGGTGCGACGGGACGCGGCATCGTGTCGAATTGTGGGGTGATGCAAAAAGGGGAATTTGATATCCCCGAGGGGCTCGCTCCATCGATCAAACAGATGCTAGAAGGCATGCAAGATTCAATGGATAAACTGAGTTCTCCCGTCCCCACGGAAGCGATCGGAATGGGAGCCAAGTGGCAAGTCGTCCAAAAGCTCGAAGTCAATGGGATGAAGCTGACGCAAACTTCGACTCATGAAATCGAATCGATCGATGACAACGGGTTTCAGATGAAAATTGGAGTCAGTCAAAAAGCAGACCCGCAAGAAATTAAGAATGCTATGCTTCCCGCAGGTACCTCCATGCAACTTGATTCATTGACATCCAGCGGTGAAGGAAGCAGTAAGATCTTAGAGTCTTCCCTTTTTCCTATATCGTCAAAGGTGGCCATTGAAACGATTGCGAATATGTCGATCGTCGTCGCGGATCAAACGCAAAAGATGCAGACCGAGATGAAAATGGAAATGCAAGTGAACCCCGTCAGTGAGTGACTGCTACTGAGTGATTGGCACTGAGCGGCTGCATCGAAACCATCGTTGGCCGCTGCTCACCTTTCTAAGCGTTGCCGCAATCTTCTAAGGATGCGTGATTTCGCTTGGTAGACGCTCGCTCGAGAGAGGCCGGTGAGTTCAGCGACTTCGCTTGCCGGTTTCTCTTCGATGGTGGTTAGCCAAAACGCATCCCAAGTTGTCGGTTCAAATTCAGCTCGTACTTGCCCGAGCATTTGCTGCGAGATCGCGGCTTGAACATTCGATTCATTGATGGTCGAGTCGAGCGATTCGGCATGTTGCTCAAGTCGTAGCATCGCATCGGTGCCACCCGCGGCGGCCTGTGCTTTGGCGGCGCGACGAAAGTAATCGGCGGTCCGACGGCGAGTAATCGTGGCCAGCCAACTGCGAAAACTTCCCTTGTCTTTCTGACGTTCAAAGTCGCCGATCCCACGTGCGACGGTTGCAAACACCTCCTGAACCACGTCGGCAGCATCGGACATCGGCACACTCGATGCGCGGCACCAACGATAGACGATCGGTCCGAATGTGGTCACCAATCGGCTCCAAGCATCGGAATCCATTTGCTTGGCTCCCATCAACCACGCGGATGAAAGCGTCGGATGTTCGGGGCGATCGGGTGGAAAAGGCACGTTTTGCAATCTTGGTGTCAGACGTTCGCGTTTATCTCAGTATACCCCCTACAATGTGGTCTACTTTCGAGGAGAATGCAATGATGACCGTAACACCCACCGAGTGCCCGCCAGCGACGCGGCTGCGAGCCTACGCGTCGGGCCGTTTACCCGAGACACAGTCCGATTCGATTTTTGAGCATCTGCGTGAGTGCGAATCGTGCGCGTCGGCGCTCGAGACGATCGACGACGGTGAGGATTCGTTGATCGCTGAACTACGCCAACCCGATCCCTTGGCCTCGTTTGCCCACGAACCTAGCTGCCAAACGGCGGTGGCGAAAGCTTTGGCGGTGTTAGCAAACACGGCGGAATTGCCTCGACAAATCGGTGAATACGAGGTCACTCGCCCGCTCGGACGCGGTGGGATGGGCAGCGTCTATTTGGCGCGGCATAACAAACTTGGCCGCCAAGTTGCCCTCAAGGTACTCGCCACCCATCGGCTGTCCGATCCACGCATGCGCCAGCGTTTTGAAGCCGAAATGCGTGCGGTAGGACAATTGAGTCATCCCAACATCGTTACCGCCCATGACGCCCGCGAGATCGAAGGGACGGCGGTCTTGGTCACCGAGTTTATCGATGGTTTGGATTTAGGCCAGTTGGTTCAAAGCAGCGGGCCACTGGGGATCGCCGATGCCTGCCAGATCATTCGCCAAGTCGCCGTGGCTTTGGCCTACACCGATAGCCAAGGTTTCGTACACCGCGACGTCAAACCGTCCAACATCATGCTCAGTCGTTCGGGTGAAGTGAAACTGTTGGACCTCGGTTTGGCACGCTTCGAATATGGCGATCCCGATCATCCCGAGATCGCTGGCCCCGAATTGACGGGAACGGGCCAAACGATGGGAACCGCCGACTACATCGCACCAGAGCAAGTAACCGATAGCCGCAGCGTCGATATCCGAGCGGACATTTATTCGCTCGGCTGCACCCTGATGAAACTGCTCACCGGTCATGCTCCCTTTGCCGACGAGAACCACGAAACCCCGTTCGCCAAAATGACCGCCCACGTCTCGACTCCTGCACCGCGGCTGAAACAGTGTTTGCCCGATGCGCCAAAAGAATTGGCGTCCTTGGTCGATTCAATGCTGCAAAAAGATCCCACGAAACGGCCGCAGTCGCCAATGGAAATCGCCGAGCGATTGGAGCCGTTTACGGTCGGCAATGATCTGATGCGACTTAGTCAAACCAAATACGTTCCGGTAGCTGTTGCCGCTAGAAGTACGCAAACCCAAGCAGAGAGAGATCGCCACGTACCGATCTGGGTCGCCCTCGCTACGGGGCTAATGGGACTTGTCGTTGGCCTCGTGTTGGGAATCACCATCACGATTGAGTATCCCGATGGAACGAAGACGCAAGTCAATGCACCGGCGGGTAGCCAAGTGACGATTACGGAGACGCCAGGGGTAACACCAGGGCAGCGTAGTGAGATTACGGGACAGGTTTCCCAAGGAGAACTGGCACCTGTTGTGGAAATTGGAGACGGCACCATTCGGCCCTATGAACCATTGGGCTTTATCGTTCTGCTGAACTCGGATGAAGTATCCGATGCCGAATTGTCTGCAGCGAAAGCTCTGTTGCATAGCCAAATTAGTTCTGATCCAAAGCATGATAAAGTCGTGACGACGGATACCGGTATTTGGATCAAGTTGAAAGAGGATGTGGCAGCTCCAATTGTTGAAAATTACAATGGCAATCGATACGCACTCGCATCCGGTTCGTCAGCGAACCGAATCGAATGGGGTGAATTAAAACAACACGCGCCAAGTCTGCGGACGACATTCGATGCAAACCAAAGTAGTTGCCTCGAAGTTGAATTTGACGACATTTTGGCAACAAAATTTCAATTACTGACTCGAAACAACATGGGACATCCCCTGGCGATCGTATCCGAAGGAACGATTGCGGTAGCCCCCAAGATCCGTTCAGAAATTCGTAAAACAGCGAGGATAACCGGTGCGTTTAGCGAGCAAGAAGTTCAGGATATCATGCGGACTCTCGATGGCGGCTTGCGTCAGCCCGATTTGCCTAATGAATTTGGAGCGACGAACGCGCGCAATGACTTGTATCGTCTTCAGGGTGTTTGGATCGGCGAAGCTGCGAGTAACGGTATCAAAACACATCCGCTGCTGGTGGCCATTGATGGTCAGCGGATCTACTACTTCACACATCCAAGGGTCGGTTTGATCTTACTCGGAACCTTGTCGCTCGATAGCGAATGGAGTGGTAACGAGATAGATATGGCGATGCGGTTCCCCCGTCCACTAACAGCGCTTGGTATTTATGAATTCGAATCCGACGGAACGTTGCGACTTGCGGCCAAAACTGGCAACAGACGCCCACGTGATTTTACAGACGAAGATGGATTTCCGAACCTCGTCCTGCAGCGAATGGGTGACATCCCGCGGTCGCCGCAAGAGCTACCAGGACTAGTTGATAAGACGGGGCCTGTATGGTTAACCGTCTTGAATGATTTGATTCGCTACCAAGCGTTTTCGTTGGATGAAGTCGCTGAGTCCGCACAGTCTCAGGCTCCTGCGCGATCGATCGTCAATACGGTCAATTCGATGAAGCGGATTGGAATCGCGTTTCATAACTTTCACGATGCCTACCGCAAGTTTCCTGGCAGCCAGAACGTGCGAGAGGGGAGGCGTGGCGGCAGCAATGGTGATAAAGATCCATATCCGTTTAGCTGGCGGGTCGCTCTTTTGCCGTTCATTGAGCAGCAGGAGCTGTTCGAACAGTATCGGTTCGATGAACCCTGGGATGGCGAGCATAACCTCACACTGTTGGACCAGATGCCCGACGTGTACCGAACTCCGTTTGCTTCATCGGACCAACGCAAGGGTGAAACAAATTTCCTTGGGATCGCCACCGACGACGGCGGGCTAGGGATCACAGGGCATTCAGTTGACGAATTCACCGGCGGCACGTCGAACGCCGCATTGATCCTAACCAGTAAGAAAAGCGTCCCTTGGACCAAGCCCGAAGACTTAACGGACACAGACGTGGAGCCGAATGAAGAAATACCACTGCTTATCCTCAGAGCAGACGGTTCGGTCGAAATGATGAACCCGATCGACGAGGTGAAATTGCAAAAAATGCTAAGACCGTTGTAACGTTGGTTGTGAAATTTTCAAGTGGTTGCGCGGCAGCTCGTAAAAAGGCTACCGCCTACTCCTACTGGAGACTGCTGAAGTAGCAGCATTGTTTTCAGGCCGGAGGCCGATATGTCATCGCTGGTGTGTCGCCCTCCGGGCTAGTATTTTGCTTGTGATCCATTCCGGTGGCTCACGCCACCGGCAGAGATATTTCGGCCTCCGGCCTACGCTTGTTGGTACAATTTCAGTGGCTTCCTCTGATCCATTCCATTGGGCTCACGCCACCGGCAGAGATGTTTCGGCCTCCGGCCTACGCTTGTTGGTACAATTTCAGTGGCTTCCTCTGATCCATTCCATTGGGCTCACGCCACCGGCAGAGATGTTTCGGCCTCCGGCCTACGCTTGTTGCTACTATTTCAGTGGCTTCCTCTGATCCATTCCATTGGGCTCACGCCACCGGCAGAGATGTTTCGGCCTCCGGCCTACGCTTGTTGGTACAATTTCAGTGGCTTCCTCCGTTTGAGGGAGGTGGTTAAATTATTGACTTGACTGGAATTAAAAAACGGACAACCTCTTTGGGTAGCAAGAAGTCATATCTTCGTCGTGATAGCGTCCTTCGCCAAAGAACTTACTTTGGAACTCAGCCCCGGATATTCAATATGAAAATTGCACGGCTAACGACTCAATTTGTTGTGATGGCTTCTGCACTCGTCACTGTATCCTGTTGTTCGCAGCCGGCCGCCCAGGCCTGTACGATCATGCGTTTTTCGAACAATGGGCATCTGATCGTCGCCCGCAATCATGATTGGATGTTCGGTGAAGGCATGATCGTGGTCAATCAACGACGAATTCGCAAAACGGCAATTTCACCGGTGCAGCCTGTGAGTTGGACTTCGAAATACGGTAGTGTTTCGTTTGTCCAATTTGGCCGCGAAATTCCCTTTGCGGGAATGAATGAAGTCGGGCTAACGGTCGATCTGTTACAGTTAAACGAAGCACAGTTTCCGAAACCAACACGTGGTGGTAAGACGGTCAATGTGATTCAGTGGGTTCAATATCAACTCGATACGGCAAAGAGCGTTCGCGAGGTGATCGCTAGTCTTGATGAGGTTTACCCGATGCCGCTATTGCCATCGGTCGAACGTGTTCACTACTTCGTGACCGACCAGACCGGTGACGTTGCCGTCGTCGAGTTTGTCGATGGTCAACCGGTGGTCCGCTACGGAACCGGTACGGCCCAGTGCGCGTTAACGAATTCGACATGCACGGATTGCGATCGTGCATACACGACACGCGATCTGCGATCCTCGAGTGAGCGACGTTACATCCAAGCCGTTCAAGCGATCGAGAAAGCGGATAACAACATGTCGAAAGAACAGCAGATCGACTATGCGTTTAAATCGCTTGAAAGTGTTGCTCAAGGCGACATGACACAATGGAGTCTCGTCTATCAGCCACTCGAGCGACGGATCGACTTCAAAACGCGAGTCGCCTCGCAACGACGTTGGATCGACTTGGATGACTTATCGTTTGAACCGAACGACAAGACGTTAGTCTTGGATGTCGACGCGAATGTTGGCGGTAATATGAAACCGCATTTGGTAGGTTATACGTCAGAGGCAAACCAGAAACTGATCGACTTCGCGTTCGCTCAGTACTTGTCACCGGGCTTGACTCGCACTGCGATCAAACAGTTGGTGCTCAACTACCCCGGTTCTTTAAAGGTCGCCGAGCAAACCGAAACGCCCTAGTGTCGGTCAACACTCGGAGTCTTGATGTCGTGTCGTACATGAAATTCTCTTTCGTGAAGTCTTTGGAAGAGCCAAAGTTTCATCCCTCACCCTCCCAACGGGAATGAGACGAAGAATCACTAGCAGGAAATGGAGTTCTGGCTATTTTCGGCGTCGTACCCAGGAGACAAAATTGGCGAGTTGCTCGTGCGAGAGCAGTGCTTCGATACTGTGAAAATCCCGACCCAGTTCTTTTTCGCTTGGGATCAATTTGTGAATCGAAACGTGGCAATCACGGCAAACCGAGATCGTTTCCCGCATTTGTTCTCGCGTGAATCGCTTTTTGAACCATTTGTTCGAGTGGCACATGCGTGGGATCAAATGGTGCTCCGTCGTACCACGGCGGGTCACACGTCCGCACAACTGACAGGCTCGCAATGGCAAATGGGGCATCGATAGGGCCTCGCCGGTGACAAGAAAAACGACGCGCAATCTTAGCGCGGCGTCAACATCGAATGCGTCAAACCTCTTTGCTAAAGAGGTCGTGCAGTTTTTAAGTTCACCTGAGTCAACAACTTAACCACCTCTCCCAAACTTCGTTTGGGGGAGGTCGAACGCGGCGTAAAGCCGCCGTTCGGGAGGGGGCCTACACGATGTGAATCCTGCAGTTGCAACAAATGATCAAGCAGGCGCGTCTGTTGGGTGAACGGTGATCCAGGCTATGCCGCGTAGGGGCGAATCTTGTGCGACACTTCTAAACTAAAAAAACGATTCGGGGTAACTCGCTGATCGGGCCTTGTTTGTCAACAAGTTTACCGCGTGAAACGTGAGCGTTTGTATGTTAAGCTAAAACGGATTCGTTTCGTTGGGTGCCAGTCGGCGAGTTTGTGTTTTTTCTTGCCGCTGGAGATCGATGATGAATAAGTTGAATTCCCAACGCATTGACTTGAACATCGTCTTTCCCCTATTTGACGGGCCAAACATGCGATTCATTATTCTCGCTTCGATGCTTTCGATCATTCCGAGCTTGGTTGTCGCGGATGACTTACGAGGAACGATAATTGATGGATCAGGAAAGCCGATTGGCGGTGCCAGAATCGATATATCGACGGCGGCACCCAAGTCTGGCCCGGCGATATTCTGTCCTTCTTGTTATCTTGATTGTGCGAAGTCTGCTGTTTCGGGTGAACAAGGAAGTTTTGAAATCCGCGACGTTAGCCCTGATCTTCAGTTTCGCTTGGTCGTCACTGCAGTCGACAAAATCACTGTCGCGACGAGCCTAATCGATCCCTCAATCGAAACGCCTGAAATTACTTTGCAGGATTTTCCCGCCGATGTTTCATCGGACCATCTCGTCCATGGCGTGGTACGATCCGAACTTGGTGTTCCGGTATCGGGTGCATTAATCGATGCTTGGGGAGCGACATCGAATGGCCGGCGATGGCGTGGTCGTGTCGACGGTGCGGCAACCGTGGTCAGCGATGATCAGGGCCGATTTCGAATGCTGTTGACCGAAGATTACGAGGAAATTGACCTCCAAGTGACAGCCGATGGCTACGCAGGCGTGATCTCGGAACCATTAAATCCAGGCGATGAATCGCACGCGATCGTGCTACCTTCGGGAGCTGTGGTCAAAGGTAAGGTTGTCCAAGATGGCAGGCCGTTGCCCGGCGAGCCAATTGCTGTCGTGCAGGTCAATCGCGGTCGCTTGAAGAAGATCTTCTTGAAGGCTATCCTGACGACGACCGATCAGGATGGCAGCTTCGAGTTCACTGCCTTACCAGCTGACGATCAGTACGCCGTGTTCACTCCTGTCGAAGTTGGATCGAAAGGCCCAGTCATCCCAACCGGCTTGTTTGCGTTAAAGGAGGACGGTTCTACATTGGATTTGGGGGTCCTTGAGGCAGCGAAAGGGGTGACGATTTCCGGTGCGATTAAGGTCAGCGGTCAGAGTGCATTGCCGGATGCAATAGCGATCACGTTGGACCGAATGCCAGCCTGGGATTTGATCGAGGTTCCTGTCGATGATGATGGTCGATTCGAGATGACCAACCTTCCACCGGAAACGTATGAGGTGCGTTTGAAAGTGAAAGGTTTTGCGTTGGACCATGAAAAGATGAATTATCAATTGATAGATTCGACGACCATTGCCGTGCGACTCGACAAATCGATTGAAGATATCGATGTTTGGATGCGACCACTGGACGCAGATGAAACGGCCTTGGATCAGCAATCCTCCGCAGAACGACTGTCGCGGGATGCAACAGGCAATCAGAAATTGTCTGGCATCGTTGTCGATGTCCACGGACAACCGGTGCCAAATCTGAAGCTTACACCCAAACAGTCAGTTTGGGGGCCGGTTTTCAATCGCTTCAGCAAACGAACCAAGAGCGATGGGAGTTTTTCGTTTGAAGGGCTGCCCGATGTGCCGTTGGAGCTCTTTTTTTACAACGACAACGTTCGAGGCTATCCATTGGGTGACCAGTTAGTGTCGGCCCTCTATCCAGGTCTATTTCGTTGCAAGCTCAATCAATCCGATATCCGCATTGTCTATGACAGCCAACTAGCCATCAAGCCGAATGAAATAGCTGACACCGATGAATAATCATCACAGATAATGGATGGTGCGCCCAAATGGAGCTTTGCCGCCTAATGCTTTACGACTGTATCTGCGTCTCGTTAATCAGTTCGGGGGCGTCGTCATCAAGTGTTCCTAGCCCGGTGACGAACTGTAGCTCATTCATCGTTCGCTCCGTCTCTTTCATGCTGCTGGTCACCGCGTCGATCTGGCCGCTGATGTACTCAGGGTCTTGTCGATTCACCGCTAACTCAGACAACGACTTGATCTTGTTCTCGACCCGATCGAGTTCCAGCTTCACGAACAACAAATTGCTCTTGGCCTGCGAATAGTTTTCTAACCGCTCTTTCAAGGTCGCCTGATTGTCCAGCAATGTACGGCGGATCTTGGCGACGTTGTCGGAGGTGTCGTTTTCAGGCAGTCGCCCCAGTTGTGAATCGATCTGTTTCAGATTTGCTTGAATCTGGTCTTCCGATACAGCCGCTTGGAACTGTTCCAGGCGATGTTGCGAAAACAGCAACCTTAGAAAGACCCACAGCAGCCGATCGAGACCGCGTGTTTGCAGGGTCTCAAACGGTTGATGGGCGTCATATTCCAGTGGCTCTTTCAAGTCGCTGGCGATCTGGCCGAGCCAGCGACAGCGATCACGCAGTCCGTTGTAACGACCCAGCATCGCTTTAGGCAAACTGGATAGTATCTTGTCGAGTACCTGTTGGTTCTTCGCACTCGTTTGTTGACGTTCTTGTTTCGCGGATTGTGCGTCAACGTATTTTTGAAATTTCGGGTGCGTACCCAATAGACCCACGTAGGCGGTTTCCATCGCGATCACGATCGGTATCGCAACATCCGCCTGGCCTGACAACACAGCAAACCCCATCCCGCCTGCAAATAGCAGCAGATTCCATTGATTTAAAAATGCGGTTTTGATGTAGTTGAACACAGGATATTCTTACGCTTATACGCCGGACTGCTTGAGTGCCTCTTCGGCTGCGATCAAATCGTTGACGTAGTAAACCGTTTCGCGGAATTTGGGTTCACGTTGCATATCGCCTGCAGGTCGATCGGGCGGCTCGACTTCCAATTCACGCACCAGTGTACCCGGTGAGCTGCTTAAAACGTAGACGCGGTCGCCAAGATAAACCGCTTCTTCGATCGAATGGGTGACAAAGAATACGGTCGCTTCGACTTTTCGCCACAGGCTGACCAGCAAGTCCTGCATGTTCAATCGCGTTTGCGGGTCGAGCGCCCCAAACGGCTCGTCCATCAAGATCACTCGCGGCTTTAGAATCAATGTTCTGGCGATCGCCACGCGTTGACGCATCCCACCCGACAACTGATGTGGAAACTTGTACTGATCGTTCTTCACGTCGAGCCCGACCTGATCGATCCAGTGCCGGCCAAGTTCCTCGCGAATTCGCCGCGGTACTCCTTTGCACTCCAGTCCAAACGTGACGTTGTCGAGCACCGTGCGATTATCGAAACTGGTGTAGTCCTGGAAAACCATACCGCGATCGGGTCCTGGACCGGTGACCGGTTTGCCGAGCACCGTGACGCTGCCGAAGGTGGGCGGATGCTGCGGTTCCAGACCCGCGATCAGCTTAAGGATTGTGCTTTTTCCACAACCGCTTGGCCCCAAAATGCCGATGAACTCGCCATGATTGTGGACATTTTCGACGACAAATGAAATGTCTTTGATCGCTGTAAAAGCGTTGGGTTTGCCGTGGTCATAGGTCTTCGTTACACCGGAAAATTCCACCACCGGTGCATCGGCGGGATGTTGCAGCGAGGTGACGTCCATCACCTTGCTGATACCAACCGTTTCGCCCACGTCCGCCTTGGGATCAGGATTGACTGCGGATTCGCTCATGATTTTGACTCCGTCTGTCCATCCTTGGTCGCTTCCCCGCTGGCTTTCCCGCTGGTGGCATTCTCGGTTCCGACACCAACCAGATCCGCAAACTCGGGTGAGGGGCGAAAGAAATACGGTTTCAAATCGTCAATACCACGTGCGATCATGCGCCACGCGGACAACAGCCAACCGTTGCCACCATACTTGTGCGGAAAAAGACCTTTTTGGGCGGCGAACAAAGCCCGGTCGATCACAAACGCCACAATGGGGATGATCAGGATGATCAAATAGATGTGTGCTCGTGGCCCGATTCGCTGTGATGTCAAAATCAAGTTCCCCAAACCTCCCGATTCGCTGCCCAATTTGATCGTTTCAGCCAACATGATATAGCCGAACGCCAAACCGAACAGCAATCGCAATGAATCGAATACCGATGGCATCGATAAAGGAACCAGCACCTTGATGATCGCTTGCCAGCGATTCGCACCCAACGTGTAGGCCGTATCCAAATACTCTTGGCCAACATTACTAATCGATGTTGCGGTGTCTGCGATGACGAAGGCAACGCAAGCAAGGAAGATAAACAGTATCTTTTGTGATTCGCCGATACCGAAAAAGAAGAACGTCAGCGGCACGAGGGCGGCGATCGGGATGTTGCGACCGAACAAGATGACTGGCGTCAAGAACGCTTTGACCGCTGGAAAGCAACCGGCAAGAACGCCCAATGGAACGCCGACGGCGGCCGCCAAAGCGAACCCGATGATCACGCGGCGAAGGGTCACCCACGTATTCTGTACCAACTTCCGCTCGCTCCAGAGCTGACCGAACGTACCAAACGTCTCCGTAGGACTCGGTAGCGCCTGCGGACCAACGATCCGCTCCTCCGCAACTTCGCCAGCCGTCACGAACCACCATGCGGCATAGATCATCACGACGCACAGAATTCCCAGCACAACCGATGCGGTCAAACGGATCGGCCCGCGAATCGGGAACCAACGGTACTTGGTCCTGCGGGTGGGCGGCGGAGTGGAGGCTGTTTCGTTCAATGCTCTGTTTTCACTCTCTGGCGGTTTGGGCGTCAAAAACACTTGTTCCCAAGCTCCTGCCTGGGAACACGATGGTGGGAGGCTACCGCCTCCTGAGCGCCGTAGAGCCTGCTGGGATAGTAGCAACGAACCTAGGTCGGCCTCCGGCCTGAAAACATTGCTACTACTTCAGCGGGCTCCCGTGTGAGGAGGCGGGAGCCTCCATCCATCCCGTCACGTGGCGGGAGCCTCGTAACGAGTTGTCACACAAAAACTTAAATACTGCATGACCCATTTCTTAGGTGAGTCAAATGTAAACGTTATTACGATTGACGCCCTTATCGTGTGGACGTCTACTCAATCGCCTCGGCAGGATAAATCTTCACCTCGACACGGCGGTTCAGAGCGTGGTTCATCGGATCATCGAGATCAGCCGGACGGTCCCAGCCGATGCCATCCGTATTGAACTGGTTTGGATCTAACTCGAACTTCTTCACCAGAGAATCCTTGACCGCGTCGGCCCGCATTTGCGACAACTCTTTCACCAAACTCGCTGGCGCACGTCCCTTCATCGAACTGTCCGTATGTCCTTCGATCACGATACGCGCGGTCCCGAATTGGCCCGCCAACTTAGCGATCTCTTCGAGGACGAAGTCGACCTTCGGATCGTACAGCGATTCGACATCTTTGCCGTTCTCGTTCTTCGTCACCATCTTGTACAGTTCGGCACTGTTGGGGAAAAAGTGAATCACGACGGTATTGGTCAGGATCTCTTCGGCACCGCGTACTTGGCTGGTCGTGGTCTTGATAAACGGTACCGTGTACTCGTCAACTTGGTTGGCGTATTCTTCTTCTTTGCCCAGCTTTTCGATGATCGAAAAGTCCATCACCTTGTCGAACTTGACCGTTGGATGCGTGACTTTGCCTAATCGGCGGTAGATGTAATAGGCTTGATTCCAAACACGTTCGAAGTTGGCAGGATTGTTCTTGTTCAAAAAGAACTGATAATTCTCGGCCCAGTTGGTGCTGTGAGCATCGGCCAACATTCCCAACGCGTCACTGGCGGGTAATCCGTAGCCGTCGGCCATTAGTTTGGCGACGTTCTGTTTTCCCGCATCCGTGTTCAACGCCTGCATCGCGTCAAAAATACCTCGTACGATCCCTTCGCAGATCTCTGAGTGGTCTTTGGCAAAGTCGGCGCGAGCGAACCAGACGTCGGCGATTAGCTTATTGGCTGTGCCGGTTGAGACGATCATCTTATTGCCTTTGACCTCCGACAAGGTGTAAATGTCGGGTGCCCATGAGACCACGGCGTCAATGTCTTTTTGGGAATTAAACGCGGCGGCGGCTTGGAAGGCGTCGCCGGTATAAACGAATTCGACCTCCGACGGTTGCACACCGCCGTAGACCAGCATGTTCATGATGAAGTACTGAGAAGGTGAGTTTTCCGCCAGCACGATCTTCTTGCCTCGCAAATCGCCAATCGAGCTGATGCCACCGCGAGCAACGATGCCGTCACCGCCGTTGGACCAGTCGACTTGTTGGAAAATACGTGGCATCACCCGGCTATCGATCGGGTCGCCGTTGCGGCCTACGAAACCTTCCATCAGCAGCGGCATCATGTCCAACGTACACCAGCCAATATGCACTTCGCCGCTGGTATAAGCATCACGCATCGCCACCGGATCGTCGATCAAAACCAGTTCGACCTTGAATTCCTGGCCGTCCGGCGTCTTCCAAACCTTGCCTGCTTTGAAGCCGTTGTTGGCTTGAATGATCGGAGCCCAGCCTGCCCAGACGTTCAATGCGAAGCGAACCGTGTTGTCTTCCATCGGCTTGTAGGCGGCGGTGCCTTTGACTTCGGGCAGCCGTTCGCTGGGTTTGAATTCGTATTCATTGACCGTGGTGATGCCGACCGCGTCAGGTGATTCGGCGGTCGCCATTTGATCGATATCCAAATCGGTTGACGAGTCGGTCGAATTCGATCCGCTATCGGCAACCGCATTGCCGCCACCGTTGTCGGCGGGACGGGTTGCCCGATAAGCTGCAAAGCCAATCAGGCCAGCAACGATCGCCATGGTGGCGACATAAAACAAAGGTGTGGGTTTACCTGCCATTGTGATTTCTCCGCGAGGGATACGCCGATATGTCGGCTAAGTGCGTTGGTGTGTTTGTGGTCGTGATAGCGTCATGAGAGCACGACTCGTTCTATAACTTCAGCCCCGATACGCCTTGGCTCATCCTTGATTCATAGGCAGCGTGCAACATTTGCATCACGCTGTAGACAGACATTTCGCACAAAAGTTCGGTGATGGCTGCGTGTTGTTGGTCATCGAGCGTCGGCTCGATCTTGTTCATGATCGCGACCAACTTTGCTTCTTGGGCGTCCACTTCCGACTTGTCGATTTTGCCGTCCGCCATCGCTGCGATAAAGTCAGCGGATTGCTTGGCATAATCATCAATCAACGTGGTTTCGCCCTGCTCGTCGGTCCAGCTTTTTCGACTCATCTTATTTCTCTCCTGTGATGTGTGTAGGCGTTGCCCGAAACGGTTCAAGCATTTTTTGGGGTTGAGCTGCGTTTCTCGTTTTACAACCTCCACCAAGCGAAGCTTGGGGGAGGTCGAACGCGGCGTTAAGCCGTCGTTCGGGAGGGGGCCTCCACGATGTGCTTCGTGCAAGGCTCTGCGGGCTCCCTCTCTCGCGAATGCCTAAACGGCATCGCTCGACCTCCCCCGGTTGCGCCGGGGGAGGTACAAGAAGCGTAAACGTTGTTGTTTTTGACACCCTTAACCTCGTCCCAAATAGTCTTGAATCGCGGCGACTTTCTTTTGCAAGACGGCTCGTCCATTAGGTAGGCTCAATTGTTCTCGCCAGTGGGCGGTCAAAAATCGCCGATCGGTGCATTCCAACACCGCGACCATCTCCTGCAACTCTTTTTCCATCCCTTGTGCAGACGGAATGAAACTGTCCAACGCCATTCGCATGTCGGTTCGCGTCAACAATTTTCGTCCCTCGGACATCATTTCACGTTTGGCACTGAGCACAATCGATTCGATATCCGCACCACTCAATTCACGATCGAGCGATACATCCGGAATCGCGTCCGCTTCGGTTGCCACCTTGTTTTTCTTTGCCATGATCGTGAACATCGTTTTCAATTCCGATTCTTCCTTGGGATAGAACAGCGGAATATGAACTTCGGCTCGGCCTTGGCGTTTCAAGTCGATCGGCAATAATTCTGGGCGGCTGGTCAACAACATCCAAATGATTTTGCCGCGATAACGCGTGTTCCCCATCTGGCTGGCAATCATCGAAAATACGCGGTTGCTGGTGCCTGAATCGCCGCTCGATTGGCGGTTGCCCAAAGCCGCGTCGGCCTCGTCAATGATCACCACGACCGGACCAAGCGAACGCAGGGTGCTGAGCACTTTTTCCAAGTTTCCTTCGGTTTCCCCGACGTACTTCGAGCGAAAGTTTTTCAGAACCAAACAAGGGATACCGATCGAACCGGCGTAGCATTCCGAAATAAACGTCTTGCCGGTGCCGACGGGACCACAGATCAAATAACCCATTGGTGCCGAATCAAGTTGTCCTTCGATGATCCACTTTGCGTCCAATTTTAATCGTTCTTTTGCTGCGGTATGGCCGACGACCATATCCAGCGTGTGGGTCGGTTCAAGGAAGGTGACCAGGTCATGACACTGGCGTTCGATTAGGTCCTTTTTTAGTTGCCGAAATGCCCGTGCGTCAACCGAATGGCCCGACCGTTTACTACGTGACATCGCAACATTCAGATTCACCAGATTCAAACCGTTGGAAATTTGCGTCACCGCGTCAATCGACAATGAATCCGGCTCAACGCTCGCTTTATCGTTTGCCTTTTTCTCTTGCGAATCGCCGACGTTGAATGTGGTTTCAATGAACACACGACGGGCCGAATCGCTGGGTAGCGGGATGTCGATCGTGGCGACATGAGCGTCTTCGACCAATCGTTTGTTCAAGTCGTTCAATGTTTCGGTAATCAAACAGATCGCCATGTTGACACGTTTGATGTAAGGGTTTTGTGCCCAAGACAAAAAGCGAACCAAGTGTGACGCTTGCGTATTGGCCAGCGACGATTGTGCTCCGGCGGGAACCAGGAACTGTGCATAAGGGAACAGGAAGGCGATTCGTTTACGCTGGTGCGGGTTGTCTTCGAGCAAATTACGTTGAATCATCCGCTGAAAGTTCGTCAGCACGTCGTCGGGCGATCGCGTCCATGTGGTGGGGCTGCCAATGTTGGACGCCAGCAGTGTCATCATGTCGCGATGCCGTTGTGGATTCGGACCTGCTTGTGCTTGGATCCCTTGGCCCATGTCATACGAGGCGACCAGGTCCCAGGAGCCAAAAATCTGCTGTGACAAAAAATCGCTCAGGCCACAAAACCGATCTACCGCGTTACCGTCTTTCGTTTCTGTTGTTTGGCAGTGATAAAGATCGTTGACGTTGCCGTGCAACACGAAGACACAGGTATTCGCGGCGAAGTACAGATTGGCCATCTCACGCGCCCATCCGGGATACCAATCGGGAACGGAGACCGTCCGAGACGGCTCGTCCATTGGCGACACGTTGGGGATGGGGGTGCTCATGGAGTGATGCAGTTGCGAGGTTAGTGGTTTGTTACGAAAAAAAATGAGGGGCTGGGTAGTGGATCTTGTTAAAGATCCTTTCGCATAGGGATCTTTAACAAGATCCACTACGGCTTACCCTAATTCTTATCTCTGATAACGCCCTAGTGCTTCAACCACATTTAATTTGGGGTTCGTTCTATCCGTGGCGTAGGCTTCCAGCCTGCGATTTGCGACAGCTACGGATTGGCAGGCAGGATGCCTACCCCACGTTTTAATGTGGTTGAAGCATTAGCCTTTCGTCTCGGTCGCCGTGGTGCTCGGGCCAAGTTCTTTCACATCATCGTTGATCGTCGCGGTTGCGGGTGTCACCAAGCCCAGTTCGACTTCAAAGCCGCGTAGTGCGTTCTCGGCCATCGCTTGTTCCATCGCTTCTTCTCGTGCGATATCCTCCATCCCTTCACCGGAAAGGTCGGCTGCGACGCGAGCCTTGCCGCGGTTGTGTGAAATCTTTTCTTGGATCACCTGTTCGATTTGCCCGAAGTCGGTAGTCACATCAAAGTTAAAATCCTTAGCCAACTCCGCCATCTCCGCCTCGGCGCGACTCATTTTCAGTTCCGCGTCGTAGGATTGGATTTTTTCGCGGATATCCTTCAGCTTGCTCATCGAGCGTTTGATTTTGCGGACGTTGTTGTCATACGCTTTTTCGTGCATCGCCAACTGTTCTTCGTTTTCCGCCAGATCGGCTTTGGCTTTATTCAGTTCGACGGCGAATTTACCTGCGGTTTCGCGGTCACCGGCCGACAGATAGGCTTTGACTTTGCCTTCGAGCTGCGAAACGTGCCGTTTTTCGTCCGCAACCTGCCGCGTCACTCGTTCAACCAATCCGCGATACTGTTCCAAACCCTCGCGACCGCTTTTCATTTCTTCGACCGCTTTGTCGTACTCATACTGCATCTGAGCGATAGGATCGGCGGTCCAGAAAAAGTTTGCCAATTTGTTGATTTGGGCGGCGATGGAGCGCCAGAACTTACCTAAAATCATCGTGACCCTTCGTGTTGAAAAACTGCCCGTTTAGGGGGAGAACCAATACCCATTGTTCAATCGGGTATCTTAACAGATCCCTAGGCTCAGGTGTCAAGGATGCGGGGCGCGCGAATAATCCGCTGACGCGAAGCTTCCGCTGGGGCGCCCGCGAGAATCAAAGTGCCACTCACTCTCGTCCCTTTTTTGTTTGTCCCAAAATCTGTCTAAGAAAAACAGTCGCCATGCGTCCTTTCTAATGAGAGGATGAATGGTAGTGATTAAAGACTGTCAGCCGCACCAAAGCAAATACATGTCGAAGCCGACTCCGCGAGTCAATCCGCCTGCTGCCGAGGGTGCCTCTGCGCTCGCACTGCTGGCGGTCTTTGAGTCGGAGGAAACGAGACTGTTGCGATACGCTTTTTCGTTGACGGGGCGGCGCGAGGTGGCGGAAGAGATTGTCCAGGATGTTTTTTTGCTGCTCCACTCGCACTGGGATGACGTTAACGATCCCGCAGCTTGGTTGATGCGGACGGTGCGGAACAAGGCTTTCACCCACATTCGCGACAACCGTCGCGAAGTATTCGGCTGTGACGATCATAAACCGCCAATCTCCTACAGTGATCAAAAAACACCCGAAGAATGGTTGCTGCGAATGGAAGCCCAACGTGTGGTTCGGACCCTTTTGTCGCAGTTGAGCGATTCCGATCGGCAATTGCTAAAACTGAAGTATTTCGAGGATAGGAAGTACAGCGAGATCGCGGCACAAACAGGCCTGAGCGTTGGCAACGTGGGTTACCGTTTGCACCACCTCTTGAAAGATCTGGCCAAAAAGTTGTCTCCACTTGGGATCGACGGAAAGTCATGAATAATAAACCTTACGATCCTCCCATCGACCCAGAAATCGAGGAACGCATCATTGCGCTCGTGCTCGGGGAGGCGTCGGAGTTTGAACAGGGTTACCTGAGTCGATTGATCGAGCAACGCCCTGAACTGGCGACTCTCAAAGCACAGTACGAATCGGTTCACGGACTGCTCGAGGATGTGGGGACGGGCGAATTGCCAGCGGACGAAGATAGCGATTGGATACTCCCTGACGAAAAACGCAGCAGATTACTGGCGGTGCTGCGTGGCGAGGCGAGTGACTCGCCAGCGAACCTATCGATCCACCAGCCCACGACGCTACAAACGACGGCGGATCGAGGGTCTGTTCGCAGCTACGCCAAGATGGCCGCTATGCTGGGTGCCGCCTGCGTGCTGGCGGTGCTGGGGATCGGGTCGCTATTGACGCCTTCCATCCATGCAGCCCGCGAAACCGCGAGGCACATGTCCGTTCAACCATCGAGTGATACGTCATTGGAACAACAACTCGCTGAAGAAGCAGAGTCATTTGAACGTTCTCGAGAGACTTTGAAATCGGACCTGTCTGAAATCCGAAGTAATCTCGCTGAGAATTCCAGTTTACCGAGTCCCTATTACTTGCAGGATGATGTTCAGTACTTTCCAGCCGGTCCCGAATTCAAACTGCCGCAAGAGGCAGCCGCATTGAAGCGTGAACGCGCCAAGGAAAAGCTGGCTGGTGAATCAACCGAACAATCTAGGTTTGGTTACCAAGCAGGTGTTGCCGATAAAGAAGCTGAGGCCACAAGCGAAACCCGTGACGGTGATTCTATCTCGTCAACGGCGTTGAATGAATTCGTACCTGAGCTTGGAACGATCGTGATTCGCGGCGCTAGGCAAGATGTAAAAAAAACACGTCAAACGATTGAAGCGATTGCACAGGATGAGAACGAACGCAAACTTGGCGGAGTCAAGGACCAACCGATGCCGCCCCAGGGCTCCACTTCAAGACGCGGAATCGACGTTGCGGGAAGCGTTGTCGCAACGCCAACCGCCCCATCTGTCACGACTGGATTGGCCGGTAGTCTGAGGAGTGCTTACGCCATGCCAGCCGGGCCTTCCGTCACGATGGGCTTTGATGGTGTGAATGGCGTTCCGACGCAAGCAAAAGCTCTCAATGCTGGAGATGATAGCTACGCAGGTGGATCTGGAATCGTTACAAAGGGCCAATCACTTGCTCAACCACAAGCACCCCTAGAAGCGAGGCCTGAGCGGCGAGCAGGAACCGATCTCTACAAATCCGTCGGACCACCTAGGTTAGGGACAAGTCATGAGGGTGATGAAGTCGATCGCGATAGGGATGGCATGACCGGCAGTGTCTGGGTCGACTCGTGGGGGGGCATGGTGATGGGAGATCACGAAGAAGGAAGGGTGCCCAGGATCATGCTTGGCGGTATCGTAGCAGGCGATAGTCGTGAGCCTGTGGAACTGGGGTGGCGTAGTAAACAAACCGAACGCCAAGACAAGCTAGAACGCTTGAAACGACAGGCTGCTCCTGGAGGGATCGATGAAACCAACGCCAGTGACGAGCCGTTTTCGACCTTTTCGCTCCACGTTAGCGACGTGTCGTTCAAACTCTCTCGAGCCGCACTCGCTCGAGGCGAGTGGCCTGAAGCAGCCATGGTTCGCATCGAAGAATTCGTTAATGCGTTTGACTATGGCGATCCGTTGCCGCGTCAAAACGAAAGCGTTGCCTGCCGAGTCGAACAATCCGTCCATCCGTTTGTACAACAACGCAACCTGTTACGTGTTTCGATGCGGACGGCGGCGGCCGGGCGTGCCAGCACGACTCCGCTACGGCTTACGTTCCTGCTAGACAATTCGGGTTCGATGGAGCGAATGGACCGCCAACAAACCGTTCGCCGCGCGTTCGCTACGCTTGCGGCGCAGTTGACACCGATCGATCAGGTCACGTTGATTAGCTTCGCTCGTCAACCTCGACTATTGGCCGACAAGGTGACGGGCGACAAGGCGAACGAGTTGGTTCCGTTGATTGAAAACTTACCGAGTGAAGGCGGAACGAACATCGAATCGGCATTGCAATTGGCTTTCGAAAAAGCACAGGAGCAAATGGCCGATGATACACAAAGTCGAATCGTCTTGCTGACCGATGGTGCTGTGAATTTGGGGGATGCGAATCCCGATCGATTGTCTCAGATGATCACGACGATTCGTGATGCCGGTATTGCGTTTGACGCCGCTGGGATCAGTGCGGAGGGATTGAATGATGAAATTCTCGAAGCGCTGACTCGTAAAGGTGACGGTCGTTATTACCTACTCGATTCCGCTGAAAATGCGGAGGAGGGATTTGCGAGCCAGATCGCCGGTGCGCTGCGTCCTTCGGCCAAGAATGTAAAAGTTCAGATCGAGTTTAATCCCCATCGGGTTGGCCGTTACAAATTACTCGGTTTTGAAAAGCACCGATTGAAGCAAGAGGACTTTCGCAACGACGCGGTCGATGCGGCAGAGATGGCAGCAGCCGAGGCTGGAGTCGCCGTTTATCAGTTCGAAGCTAAGCCAGAAGGCAAAGGGGATGTTGGTTCGGTATCGGTTCGATTCCGTGACCTATCAACGGGCCAGATGATTGAAAACCGTTGGCCGATTCCCTACGAAGCTGACGCACTTCGCGCGGAGCAAGCGGCACCGTCGCTTCGCATCGCGGCGGCGGCAGCCATGTTCGCAGCGAAACTACGAGGCGAACCACTCGGAGACACCGTCGATTTGAAAACGTTGTCCGAATGGCTCTCAGGGTTGCCGGATCAAGATCGTGGTGTGAAACGAGTTCAGCAGTTGCAACAAATGATCGAGCAGGCACGTCAGTTGAGTGAAAGGTGATGGCAATGATCGCCACGACTTTCGGCGGTCAGCGATCGCATCGTTTTTGTTCCCTATGCCAACGGCGTTACCTATCCGTTGGCACATTTGTCAGCAGCATGCTATTGTGGCTTACCTGGACAGAGAATTTCGTGAATTGAGCGTGCCCTGTATGGTGAGCGTGCCCTGTATGGATCGATCGAACTCAAAAAAGAAACGGACGGGCGCTCCGAGAACACGATCTGCTGATGCGCGGACGCAACAGGTCGCGGACGCTATCCCAGCCATGGTTTGGATTTGTCGGTCGGACGGTTACGCGGATTACTTTAACCAAAAATGGTGTGAGCAAACGGGCAAGACGGCTGCCGAATCGATCGGATGGGGGTGGGTCGAGGTGATTCATCCAGATGATCGTGTGCGGATTGAGCAGAATTGGCTGGGCGTGGTTGAGTCCGGCGACGACTACGTCAACGAGCTGCGCTACCGGATGGCAAATGGAGAATACCGCTGGCATCTCGTCAGAGCCGTTCCGGTTCGTGATGACATGGAAAATGTTGGTGACTGGATTGGGATTTGCACGGATATTGAGGATAAACATCGATCGGAAGAGACGCTGCGGAATCGTGAAAAGCATTATCGAGCGGTCGTGGAAACCGCAGGCAGTCTTGTCATATTCATGTCACCGGAGAATGAAATTCTTGAATGGAACTCCGAAGCCGAACGTCTGATTGGTTACTCTCGCGATGAAGTTCTTGGGCAAAATCCATTCGAGTTTCTAGTGGACTCTCGTCGTCGCGACAACACGATGGCGGAGATATTGAGTGTCCATGCTGGTAATTCGTTGCAGTCATTTGAGCTTCCCTTTCGTACCCGAAGTGGACGTTTAGTGAGTCTGCTCTGGAATGCGACTCGAGTGTTAGATGGGAATGGCAAATTGATGGGGCATTTTGCCGTAGGGCAAGATATCTCTGCATTGAAAGCGGCCCAGGACAAGTTGATTCAATCCGAACGATTGGCAGCCATGGGGCAAATGATGTCCTCCTTGGCTCATGAAAGTCGCAATGCGCTACAGCGGATTCAAGCTGGCGTCGATATGCTCAAGTTTGAGATTGCTGAAGGTTCGGAAGCCGCATCCGATTTGGCGGAAATCTCGAAAGCACGAAGTGACTTGTTGACCTTGCTTGATGCAATGCGCAACTTCGCCGCCCCCGTAATCCTCGATCTGCAAGCATGTAACCTCGCGGAGGTTTGGAACCAAGCGTGGAGATATCTGCACAGCGCGGACGGAAACCATCAAGCGGAACTGGCTGAACTCACCCAGGGCTTTGAGCTACAATGCACCGTTGATCCGTTTCGTATCGAGCAGGTTTTTCGCAATCTGTTTGAGAACGCGATAGCGGCTTGCGCCGGTCCAGCCAAGATTCAAGTCATTTGTGCGGACTGTGAACTTGAAAGTGTGCCAGCGATGCGCATCACTGTGCGGGATAATGGGCCTGGGTTAACAACGGAACAACTCGAACGAACCTTCGACGCGTTTTATACAACGAAACCAAAGGGCACTGGCTTGGGCATGGCAATTGCATTAAAGGCGGTCCGAGCTCACAACGGGATGCTTTCCGCTAACAACGGTGACGGTGGTGGTGCCGAGTTCGTGATCACGCTCCCCCGTCACCAAGAGAAGAACGATGTTCCGTCCACTTGAGTCTAGCGAATGTCATGATGACTTTCGGTATAGCATTTGTCGGAGCCGTAACCCTCCGAGAGTTTTGCTAGGGAATCGATTCCTGAATAGAAAGAAAATGAACGAAATCCGGCTGCCGTCCAGACCAACCAAGTCACTGCGTATTGTCGTTGCCGATGATGAAGCGTATATACGCTGCTACTTTTCGCGGATGTTACCGCGGCTTGGGCATCGTGTCGTCGGCAGTGCAAGCGATGGTCGCGAGCTGGTTGAATTATGCGGAGCCGAGCGGCCCGATTTGGTCATCACCGACATTCGCATGCCGATAATGAGCGGCATCGAAGCAGCCGATCAGATCGCAAAGTCTCAATCCGTTCCTGTTGTGATCCTTTCGTCACATGACGAGCCGGTAACGAATAATCCGAACATCATCGAGTTTCTTCGAAAGCCGTTTGAGTTGCAGGAACTCGCTCGGGTGATCGCCCGATCAATCACTTAGAATGTCTCTACGGCCTACGCGACAATGGCAAAACAGCGGCCTCTTTGACACAGACTCAACTGAATGACATCCACCATTTTAAACTCGAACGTATCTCTCGACACCCAATCGACTCGCTTGTTGCTTGTCGATGATGATGCTAGTTTCCGCAAGTTGACAGCTCGGAACTTCGGACGTCGGGGCTATGAGGTCCAAGAGTCCGGTTGCGGTAGCGATGCTCTAGGGATGATCGAAAAGCATGATTTTGAAGTCGTGATTCTAGACGTATCGATGCCTGACATGACCGGTATCGAGGTTTTGAGGCATCTCGATGAATCCAATGGTGACATCGAAGTTATCATGTTGACTGGGCAGACGACCGTTAGGACAGCGGTGGAAGCGATGAAGTTGGGGGCGATCGATTATCTTGTCAAGCCTATCGAAATGGATGAGTTGATCGTTGTTGTTGAGAAAGCGGTGAAGTCCGGGCGGTTGAAACGAGAACACCGGCACTTGAAGGCAATTCTCCAACGTTCGACGCCGTCGTTCGACATGATTGGCCAATCCGAAGCAATGCACGAGGTGTTTCGATTGATCCAACGGGCCGGACCGACCAACAAACCCATTCTTATTCAAGGTGAGAGCGGCACGGGGAAGGAAAGGGTCGCCAGGGCATTGCATCAGGCAAGCCTCGTCGCCGACAAGCCAATGGTTGTGATTAACTGCGCAGCGCTGTCTGAGCATCTGCTCGAGAGCGAACTGTTTGGTCACGAAAAGGGCAGCTTTACCGGTGCCACCGCAGCCAAGGAAGGTTTGTTTGAACTTGCTGATGGAGGCACTTTGTTCATTGATGAAATCGGCGAAATGGCTGGATCGCTGCAAGCAAAGATGTTGCGTGTCTTGGAAGATGGTTCGCTTCGCCGTGTCGGTTCGGTCAAAGAACGAAAAGTAAACGTTCGCATTATCAGCGCGACGAATCGTGATATGCAGAAGGAGGTTGATGAAGGTCGTTTCCGTGAAGACCTCTTCTATCGTATTGATGTCATGACGCTTCGCGTGCCGCCGCTGCGAGCTCGAGCAGATGACATCCCCAACTTGATCCATCATTTTGCTGGCGAAGATTGGGGAATCACCGTGCAGACGCTCGATGCGATGAAAAAATACCACTGGCCGGGAAATGTTCGACAATTGATTAATGCGATTGAGCGAGCCAAGATTCTAGCCGATGACCATACGATTCACCTGAAAAATCTGCCGCCCACCATCTCCGAAGCTGTTTCTCCATCTGCCACGCAGGAGTTAGCCACGCAGGAGTTAGCATTGCAGGAGTTAGCATTGCCAAACCGTGAAGGTTTGGTGCATCAGACGGAAACCAAACCAATCCACCGCGACCGGCTGGTCACGGTGCTACAGCAATGCGAAGGCAATAAAGCCCGGGCGGCTCGTTCCTTGGGCATTAGTCGTCGCACACTTTATCGCTTATTAAAGAAGCACGGTATTGCAGTGGACAAAACCGCAAATCGGACAACCGATCATCCGTAGCCGAACCTGCTTCGGCATGTGAAGGTAGCGAAGGGCTCGACCTTTAAGCGACCTCGAAGCCGCCCACAAAAGTGTATACCGGAGGCGCGCGGTATACACTTTTTTGCTGTGCTGAAAGCTCTCTCTTTCGTCAATCGATTTGACGCTTTCATCGTTTTGCGTGAAAACCAGCAGGATTTCGAGATTCAATCAACGGTACAGTCTTTGCGACAGGCAGGGTGAGTAACACTCCCCAAACAATAGGACCTTGTGTGAATTTATCGAATCAACCAAACCCTTATCCTGAAGTTCGCAGCGACGATCTGGATTTGAAACCGCTAACGCGACTGGGCCAGGCGTTGTGTTGTGGCGTGTTCGTGACGGTGGCCGTGCTTGTGACCACGGGCTGCTCAGAAGGCCTGTCGAGTCCACCACAAATGCCGATGCCAAGTGTAACGGTTGCCAAGCCGTTGAAGAAGAGAATCGTTGAGTGGGATGCTTACACCGGACGTTTGGAAGCGGTTGATCTGGTCGAGATCCGTGCTCGCGTGGGCGGATATCTAAAATCCGTTCATTTTGACGAAGGCCAAATTGTCGAGGAAGGCGACTTACTATTTGTTATCGACCAGCGACCTTTTGAAGCCGAACTTCATGCCGCAAAGGCGAAGCTACGACAAGGTAACTCGCGTCTATTGCAATCCAAGGCGATGCTCGAGCAGGCCAAAGCCCGGTCGTTACAATCCGACGCTCAGCTAAATCTAGCGGATGTACGGCACACACGGATTAGAGGATTGAGCCAAAGGAACGCTGCGTCGGAGCAAGAATTAGACGAGAGAGAAGCTGAATTGGTTCAGGCCGAAGCAGACATTGAAGGCGTTAAGGCGGGCGTGAGTTCCGCTGAGGCCGCGATTGCTACCGCCGAAGCCGAAATCGAGTTGGCCAAAGCGGGAGTCGAAACGGCGGAGTTGAATCTGCAATACACCGAGATTCGCGCGCCCATTTCGGGGCGAATCAGTCGCAAAGAAGTAACCAAAGGAAACTTGATTGCCGGTGGTACCGTAACGTCATCCCTGTTGACGACGATTACGTCGATTCAACCAATCTATTGCGTTTTTGATACGACCGAGCAGGATGTGCTGAAGTACATGCGTTTGGCAGCATCGGGTGATCGGGAAAGTTCG
Source organism: Novipirellula aureliae (assembly GCF_007860185.1). NCBI lineage: Bacteria > Pseudomonadati > Planctomycetota > Planctomycetia > Pirellulales > Pirellulaceae > Novipirellula > Novipirellula aureliae. Next base: position 1,499,164 of record NZ_SJPY01000001.1, on the reverse strand, counting down.
CGAATCGCGAAGAACCCCGTGTTCCTCGGGTTGGCCGATGAAGAGGGATTCCCGCGTCGTGGCCATATGGACTTTGTCGACAATCGATTCGACACCAATACAGCCAGCATGAGAGCGCGGTGCGTTTTCCCCAACGATGAACAGTTGCTGGTTCCGGGGATGTTCGCTCGGATTCGCGTTCCGGGCAGCGCAGCCAACGAAGCGGTGTTGATTCCCGACTCGGCTGTTGGAACCGATCAATCGTCTCAATACGTGTATGTGGTCGTTGACGGAAAAATCGCACGTCGTGCGATCGAACCGGGGCCGATCGTTGACGGCCTACGAGTCATTCGTCAAGGACTCGTGGGAGACGAATGGCTGGTGATTGAAGGCCTGCTACAGTCACGTCCCGACGCGAAGGTGAGCACGGTTCAAGGTACGATCGAAGCGGTCGAAGATGGATTGCCCGATACCTATCAACCCGTGCGAGAGGAGGAGTGGATTTCGCGAGCTCCTGATCCATTGCCTGACACCGCGTGGCTTTTTCATCCACCATCGGGTCTAGGGATAGGGCTTGCTCGCGCAATACATGAAAGCGAACGGCAAACCGCGGCGAACCATGGCGGAGCGAGGGGGGAGTACTCATGAAGTTCCCACACTTCTTCATCGAGCGTCCGATCTTTGCCGCCGTCCTCTCATCTTTGTTCGTGCTAGTCGGCGGAATCACGTATTTCTCGTTACCCGTGTCGCAATACCCTAACGTTGCACCGCCAACGGTCTTGGTACGAGCAAGCTTCCCCGGCGCAACGCCCCAAGTCATCGCAGATACTGTCGCTACGCCGATCGAACAAGAGATGAACGGCGTGGACGATATGCTTTATATGGAGTCGTCATCGAGTAGTGATGGGACGATGCAGTTGACGGTCACGTTTAAACTGGGCACGGACCTTGACGACGCACAAGTGCTCGTGCAAAACCGTGTTGCCATCGCCGAATCGCGTTTGCCCGAGCAGGTTCGCCAAATCGGAGTCACTACGACCAAGCAGATCCCAGACATGTTAATGGTCGTACATCTCAACTCTCCCGACGACAGTCGAGACAACCTGTATATTAGCAATTTTGCCTTCTTGCGTGTCCGCGATGCGTTGATGCGACTAGATGGCGTTGGTGAAATTCGTATCGCTGGAGGAAACGAATACGCGATGCGTGTCTGGTTGGACATTGAAAGGATGACCCATGTTGATTTGACTGCCAGCGAAGTCGTCCAAGCGATCCGCAACCAAAACGTGCAAGTCGCGGCGGGTGTGATTGGACAACCGCCCACCGGCGACACCGGTGACTTCCAATTGAATGTGACCACACAAGGTCGATTGATTCAAGAAGATGAATTCAGCAACATTATCGTTAAGCGTGGTGGCGATGGTCGAGTCACTCGATTGCGTGATGTCGCGCGTATTGAACTCGGTGCGCAGGACTATTCGCGTCTCAGCTACCTTGATGGTCGATCCGCGATCGCAGTGCTGATCTATCAACGGCCTGGAACCAATGCCGTCGACACAGCAGCCGAAGTCAAGAAAACGATGGCGGACATGGCTGGGAACTTTCCACAGGGCATCGGTTACGAGATCGCATACAACCCTACCGATTATGTGGAAGAGTCGATCAGCGAAGTGATGACGACACTCTTTCTTACCACATTATTTGTTGTCATGACCGTCTTCCTCTTTTTGCATGGCTGGCGTCCCACAATCATCCCGGTAATTGCAATCCCCATTTCGCTTATCGGTACCTTCGCCGTTATGCAATTGATTGGTGTGACACTGAACACGCTATCCTTGTTTGGATTGGTATTGGCGATCGGGATCGTGGTGGATGATGCAATCGTTGTGGTTGAAAATGTAGAGCGTTTGATTGCCGAAGGGATGACGCCACGCCAAGCAACCCACAAAGCGATGGACGAAGTCGGATCCGCATTGATAGCGACCACGTTGGTGTTGATCGCTGTGTTTGTACCAACCGTTTTTATCACTGGAATCAGTGGCCAATTCTACCAACAATTCGCCCTCACGATCTCGATCTCGACCGCGATCTCCACCTTCGTTTCATTGACACTCAGCCCCGCGTTGTGTGCGATACTGCTAAAGCCGAAAGACGCAGCGAAAAGCCGCTTCGGCAAAGGGATGGACCTCTTGTTTGGATGGTCGTTTCGTTTGTTTAACCGAACCTTTGATTGGACCAGCAACCTATACGCCGGTATCGTTGGCCGGCTGGTTAAGAAAACCGGAATCGCGCTGGTTCTCTACGTTTTGTTGCTCGTCTGTACCGGGCTGAGTTTTGGTTTGGTGCCCACTGGCTTCATTCCTGATCAAGACCAAGGGTACGTGATCGTCGCGATCAATCTGCCCGATGGGGCGTCCCTTGCTCGCACGGACAAGGTGACCCGCCGAGTGGCCGAGATCGGCGGCAAGATCGACGGGGTTGCTCACGCGGTAGGTATCGCAGGTCTATCGGGCGCCACCTTCACGATCAAGCCGAATGCGGCGGTCTCGTTCTTGCCTCTTGAAGATGCAAAAGAACGAGCCGCCCGTGGCCGCAGTGTGCATGCGATCGTAGCAGAAATGCGCCGCGAAGTCGCCTCAATCAACGAAGCCCAAATTCTAATCATTCCACCGCCACCGATTCGCGGTATCGGACGCGGAGGCGGGTTCAAAATGTATGTCCAAGACCGCAGCGGTGCGGGAATCGAAACGCTAGGCCAAGTTACGGCGGATATGCTAGAAAAAGCTTCTGCTCAGGCTGGCGTGGCACAGGTGTTCACAAACCTAAGAATGAATGTGCCACAGGTCTATGCCGACGTGAACCGTACCAAAGCTCAAATGTTGGACGTTCCGGTCGGCAATGTGTTCGATGCTCTACAGATCTATCTCGGCTCGATGTATGTCAACGATTTCAATTTCCTGGGTCGTACCTACCGTGTGACGGCCCAGGCGGAACCCCAGTTTCGCGATGACGCTCATGACATCGAGCGAATCCGTACTCGCAGTGCACGCGGGGCAACCGTTTCGCTCGGCTCGCTGGTCGATGTCAAGTCGACGGCGGGACCGGATCGCATTGTTCGCTTCAACTTATTCCCCGCAGCCGACCTGAACGGTTCGACCGTACCTGGATTCAGTACCGGCGAGTCGCTGAGAACAATGGAGAATCTTGCCGACGAGACGTTGCCAGCTGGCTTTGGCTACGAATGGACCGAAATCGCCTACCAAGAGAAGATGGCGGGCAACACGATCATTTATCTGTTCCCGCTGGCTGTCTTGTTCGTGTTCTTAGCGCTGGCGGCTCAATATGAAAGCTGGCTGCTGCCGTTGGCGATCATTTTGATCGTACCGTTGTGTTTGCTGTTTGCCTTGATCGGCGTTTGGTTTCGCGGCATGGACAATAACGTGCTGACGCAAATTGGGTTTATCGTTTTGATTGGATTGGCGTGTAAGAATGCGATTCTGATCGTCGAGTTTGCCAAAGCGGAAGAAGACGCTGGTAAGAATCGCTATGATGCCGCGATTGCAGCGTGTCGACTGCGCCTGCGACCTATTCTGATGACAGCGTTCTCGTTCATCTTGGGCGTCATTCCTTTGTTGATCGCCACCGGCGCCGGTTTCGAGATGCGCCGCGTTCTAGGCACAGCGGTATTCAGTGGCATGTTGGGCGTGACGCTGTTCGGGTTATTCTTAACACCTGTGTTCTACGTCTTGCTACGACGTTTCACGAAACAGGCCTCTGAGCAACCTGAATCGAAGCGTATCGAATCCTAATTCTCTTCCCTGACAAAGCACTGAGATGAATTCGCGACCATGCGACGACGGATTCGCTGGGTCGCACCTCCTCCGGGGAAAAGACAAGTACTCCATTGATGTGTTTGGTTCCAATGGGGGCCCTTCACAAAACACATCCGCGTGCTTTTCTTGCTCGATGCAAAGCTCAGCCCCACCATCGCCACTTCACTCTGGGCTGTAATTACGCGCCTTTTTGCCGTTTAAAGTGGTGTAAAGCCCCTTAAAATCACAAAAAAATACCCTGCGTCCTATAAATACACGATATATCGGCCGGTGCGCCTGAGTTAGGTTTCAGGAGTAGCGTATCCCGCTATGGGGGTGGCGAGATGCCATCATCACTGTTTACGTCTTTTCTTAAGGGTATTGAAAATGAAGAAAAAGTTTAGGTCAGATCACGGTTTCACATTGGTGGAATTGCTCGTGGTGATCGCAATCATTGGGGTCCTAGTGGGACTGTTACTGCCGGCGGTTCAGGCGGCTCGCGAGGCAGCTCGGCGAATGAGTTGCAGCAACAACTTCAAGCAGATTGGACTCGGAATTCACAATTACCATTCGGCATTCAACCAGCTCCCTATGCAGGCCGGCGGCACCTCAAGTCGTATCTTTTGGGACGATACCTGGCAGGATTCCGTCACCGATAACAACTGGCAACTCAGTATGCTTGTGGGCATCCTGCCTTTCATTGAGCAACAGCCCACCTGGGAAATTATTTCCAATCCATACAATGACGGCTCCGCAACGTTTCCAGCCATGGGGCCAACACCAGAAAATTTGGCGTATGAACCCTGGCGAACGGAGTTCCCAACGTTTCGCTGTCCCAGTGATCCAGGTTCCGGCCTTCCATCGTTGGGTCGGACCAACTACGCGGCTTGTTTGGGTGACTCAACATGGTGTAGTTCATTGGTGAAGCATCCCATTGTGGACGACAGTGAAGCGGTTTTCGGAGAGCATGCTCAGGCGGCGCAGCGTGGTTTGTTCAGATTCCACTATAGCACCCGCTTCCGCGGCTGCTTGGATGGTTTGTCCAATACGATCGCGATGGGGGAAATCATCACCTACTTGGGAGATAGCGACAAGCGTGGAGCAGTATCAGGTGATGATATATTTGGGAGCAACGGCAAGGGGCTTCTTTGGCCAAGAAAGAATCCATTGCAGTGCCGCGGCTTGATCGATCCCGAGCGGCCTACTTATTGGCTCGATGCTCCCCAAGCCAGTCAATCGGACCGACATCGCGGGTATCAGTGGGCTCATGCATCGGCGACCCAAACGGGCGTGATGACGATACTCCCCCCCAACGCCGAAATATGTGGGCGTCCCAACGCGTACCATACCGTTATCACCGCAACGATGTCGAGTCAGCATCAGGGCGGTTGCCACGTCTTGATGGGCGATGGTGCGGTTCGATTCGTTACGGACTCAATCGAGGCCGGGGATTCTACGGCTGGCAACATCTTCTTGAACACCGCCGGTGCCCCGAGCCCTTATGGGCTTTGGGGAGCGCTCGGCACGCGGGCTGCGAAGGAAGTGATCGACGAAGATTTTTAAGACACTTTCAGTTTCCGGTAGCCATTGTAACGCTGATCGCTTTTACGCGGTCAGCGTCTTTTACGTCAGTATTTTAACGGAGATCCCCCTATGAAACTATTACCATTGATCGGATTGATCGCGTTCGTCTCGTTGCCACTGTTGTCTGGATGTGGCGGAGGTTCCGAGCCAGAAGTGATGGAGGTCACTCAAGATCAGATTGAAGAACGCGCCGCGAGTGTCGAAAGACGAGCCGCTGCGATGAGGGAAGAACTCAAGGAAGAAGGGATGTAGACCCTCAAGCCTCAAAAATGGACAGGAGCAATAGCGTTTGCTCCGCAGAATGGGGGCGTGATAGCAACTTAGTCGCGGCTATCACAGCGGACTAAAATGTCGAAGCCACCGCATGCTTTCTCAGTCGGAATAATGCCTGCGTTCTCTCTCGCAGGCCAGTGAGTTGACCCAAGGTTCATAACAAGCTCGGCACGACCCCAGCCTCGCTAGCCCGGATGATTCATGGGCTTGCAAATTGTTTTGCTAACGTCTACGCCTTCAAGCGTTTACGTTCATTGCTCGAAAAACAGTCTGCGTATTAGCCGTTTTGGCGTTAGCGGGCTGTCGATTTAATCGGTTTGACTCGACTGATTGTTTAACGCCAAGCCATAGGCGACCGCTTATGGAAAAGCTGACGCCTTCGGCTAAGCGTTAAACGATTAAATCAGCAGGCCGCTATCGGCAAAACGGCTAATGAATCATCCGGGCTAGGATCGCTTTCTGAAGTGACGCGTCGTTTCGACGCAGGACCACGCAAGCCAGTCATCTCCAGACGCTGGCATCAAAGGTCTGCTCTTGGGTATCCCCCCTTGCTTTTTCTCTTCCATGCGAGATTTGGCTTTACCTGATCCGCCCCGTCTTGGGCTGATCTGTCTCTTTCCTTGGTGATCTAAAGGTTGAAAAACTCACTGTGTCGTATAAAGACACGATATTTCGACCGATGCTCCCGAGATAGAATCCAGCCGTGACACATCTTTACAGAGTTTGACAGGGTGTAGCTGTCACCGTTTACGTTCATTTATCAAAGGTATCGAATGATGAAGAAAAAGTTTAGGTCATACAGCGGTTTTACGTTGGTGGAATTGCTCGTCGTGATCGCAATCATTGGCGTGCTAGTGGGATTGTTGCTCCCCGCCGTTCAAGCCGCCCGAGAAGCCGCTCGGCGGATGAGTTGTAGCAACAATTTCAAACAGATTGGGCTCGGAATCCACAATTACCACTCTGCGTTCGCGCAGTTGCCAACGCATGGTTCGGGGACGACGGGTACTGTTTCCTCCGATCCTGTCGGGATGACGCATCGATATGCGAGTTCAGCGCTCCATAACAATTCTCGACTGAGCATGCTGGTGGGGATTTTACCGTTTGTGGAGCAGCAGGCGATTTGGGAAACGATTTCAAATCCCTACAACGGAAACGCGTTTCCTGCGATGGGGCCAACTCCTGAAAATGCAAGTTACGACCCTTGGGTCACCGAAATGCCTGGGTACCGTTGTCCCAGCGATCCGGGCAAAGGACGCCCCGCGTTGGGAAGGACCAACTATGCTGCCTGCTTAGGTGATTCGTCGTGGGGTACGTCGATGTATCGGCATACGAGTTTATTCAACAGTGCGGATAAGGCCGCCTCGCAAACCGCGGCATCACTTCGTGGTGTCTTCAAGCTTTTCCAGAAGACACAGTTCCGAGACTGCATGGATGGCTTGTCCAATACGATTGCGATGGGAGAAGTTATCACCTATATGGGGGATACTGATTCTCGAGGGGCGGTGCGAAATGTGGATCTTGGCAACAATAATGCCTCTATCGAGGCAATACGCGACAATCCGACTGTGTGCCGTGAGTCTCTCGATCCCAGCCGGCCTCAATTTTGGGCAACGGATGCCGCTGATCAACCGGACGGAGGTCGAGGATATCGCTGGGCGGATGCTACTACCATTTTTAGTGGCTGCCTGACGATTTTGCCTCCCAATTCGGAAATATGCAGCGCGAATAATCCGATCGGTTTGACGATCACGGGAACCATGTCGAGTCAACACCCGGGTGGCTGCCACGTTCTGATGGGCGACGGGGCGGTCAGGTTTGTGACCGACTCGATCGAAGCGGGGTCGTCGAGCAGCGGTAACGTCTGGTTGGGTGGCTCAAATGCGACAGCACCCGGTTCGCGGAGTCCTTACGGATTGTGGGGGGCTCTTGGAACCAGGTCCTCGAAGGAAGTTATCAGCGAGGAATTCTAGTCGTTCGTTCTCTTATCAGAGCGTTCCCCTCGTTTAACAATGAGGACGGGCATTCGCGCCCGTCCCGGCGCACTTGCGAAAAGTCGCCATGTCGAATACGCATCACTTCACACAATTGCTGGAATACGTTTGATGAAATATCTTGTTTTGGTTTCGATGGTTTCCTTGTTCGTCGTGTCCAACTTCACCGGTTGCGGGGGCAGTAGTGATCCCACGGTGGTCGAGATGGACGATACTCAAATCGCAGACTATGAGGCCAGAGAAAGGCTGCGTCAGGAGCAGATGGAAAACGATGAATAGCTAGCCCGCCTACCAGCGGTGCTCGGGGCGGTCAAGGATTTCGCGGAGCAGGACCGCTTGTTGCATCCCCCCGGGCCGATGAAGCACTTGAACCAGGTCTTCGATGGTGAACCCAGTAACCTTTGAGTTCTCGTTTTTCGAAGCAGGCAACGCTTGAGTGCCCGCTGGGCTTTTCAACTTTGAAAACGCTTGAGCGGCTTCTTGTTCTGCCTGCTTCGCAGCCCTTTTCGCATCCTCGATCTTGCGGCGGCGCTGATTCCACTGGCTATCGACATCTTCGACCACCTCGGCAACGACAATCTCTTCATCAACCGGTCGAGCGACACGTTCGGTTCGACTGTTGCTGTACTGAGGCTTCTGTCGTTGGGGCTTCTGTCGTTGGGGCTTCTGTCGTTGGGGTGTTTGTCGTTGGGGTGTTTGTCGTTGGGGTTGTTGCGATTGCGGTCGTTGGGGTTGCTGAGTTCGACCGCCGGCCGGCGCGTTGCCACCGCCCGCTTTCGCTTGCCGCCGCTGTGCCGCTCGGCGTAAGAAGTCTTCGAGGTCACCTGCCATGTCGGATCAATTCGTTGGTGGTTTGAAGTGTTTCGGTAGTGGATCTTGTTAAAGATCCCTGTGCATGAGGGTTTTTAACAAGATCCACTACCCTAAAGCGATTTACCGCTTCACTGCTACGGTTTGTCGTAGTTGGTTTCGACGGCACCGCGGCTACTGCCCGCAATCGATTTTCGCATTTCGGTATCGGCACTGACATTTTGCAGCTTGTAGTAATCCAAAATGTGTAGATTGCCGCTTCGAAAGGCTTCCGCCATTGCTTCGGGCACGGAGGCTTGTGCCAGTACCAACGTTGCTCGGCTCTCTTCAATCTTGGCCTGCATCTCTTGTTCTTCCGCAACCGCTGACGCGCGTTTTCCTTCGGCTCTCGCTCGAGCGACCTGCGTGTCTGCTTCGGCTTGATCGGCCTGGAGGCGGGCTCCGATATTCGCACCGACATCGATATCCGCAATGTCGATCGATACAATTTCAAAGGCAGTTTGTGAATCGAGTCGTTTTGCCAAGACCGCCTTGCTGATCACATCGGGGTTTTCCAAAACGGCTTTGTGATTGGCTGCACTACCAATTGCACTGACAATCCCTTCACCCACGCGAGCGATAATCGTTTCTTCGGTAGCACCGCCGATCAATTGTTGCAGATTCGCTCGGACGGTCACGCGTGCCTTTACCTTGAGTTGGATTCCATCTTTGGCAACGGCATCGAGCGACGGTTTGACGGCACCTCTTGGCGGGCAATCGATGACTTTGGGATAGACGCTCGTTTGCACTGATTCGAGGACGTCTCGGCCTGCCAAGTCGATGGCGGTGGCTTCTCGGAACGTCAGTGAAATCGTTTTCGCTTTCTTGGCTGCGACAAGCGCCCGAATCACTTGTTGGACGTTGCCCCCGGCGAGGTAGTGAGCTTCAAGTGATTCACTGGTGATCTCTGGATCATCCAAACCTGCTTGCGTCGCCATGATTTTGCTGCGGACGATCGAGCGAGCATTGACCTTTCGAAAGGTCATCCCCAGCAAATTGAAAAAGGATACCTTGGCACCTGTTAATTGGGACTGAATCCACAACCCAAAATAGCTTGCAAAGATAAAGAACATGACCAACAGAAAACCGAAGACAATTAAAGCGCCCACGAGCAGAGGCATCGTCGCGTCGGGGAGTTGTTGCCCAAACAAGCCAATGCTCAGGCCAGCGTCATCGAGTGCAGGTGCATGTTGTAACATCGGATCGCAGTTCCATCAGTGTTGAATGTGTCCCGGCAAGAGACTCGAAATGTCAGAGGGGACCGTCTTTTCGTTGTTGCGCAACGACTCGCTACACGGCTCCCGCCTTGTAACGGGGAGCCTCCAGCCATGGTGTTCCCAGGCAGCGTTCTAGGAATACGTGGTTCGGCCACCCTCTAATGTCCCGGCAAGAGACTACGATGTCAAGCGAGGGCGTCAAAATCAAAGTTTTCTGGAGGGTTTTCGAGGCTGTCGGGCGACCTGGGCTGTTGGGGTTCTTCCACGACCGAGATCTCCTCGACGCTCAGCGGGCGCACGTGAATTTTTCCTGCCTCAATTTTTGTGACGACGATTTGAGTTCCTGCGTCGATCGCCATGCCTTCACTGACGGCATCGACCCGTCTCGAATCAATCAGAATCAGGCCGCTCGGCAGCATATTGGTCTTCGCAACGCCTCTTTGATTGACCAGTTCGTCGAGGGGCGTGCCGTCCGCAAGTTTTCTTTGCGAACGACCGTCATACGTCTGGCCCGGTCGCCGATTCAAGATCCGTCGGCCAATGGGGGTATGGGGCCAGACATGAATGACGCCAATAAAGACGAGCGGCGTCGTAGCCGCGACAAGCATCAGTAGCGTCACGCCAGCGGTCGTGCTGTGGGTAAATGCCACTGCCAATGCAGCGACGACGATGACCACCGCCGCGATGCCCACTAGCCCACCGCTGGGGATCATGAACTCGAGAACAAGCAAGGCGTAGAAGACCGCAAGTAAAGCGTAGGCGTAGTAGAGTGGCATCAGACGTCCGAGGCCTCTTCGCGACTCACTTGCTCGGCCGGAGTCTCTTCGACCGCTTCGACTAAAACGCGGGTCCCATGCACTTCGAAGACTCGGACCGGTTCACCCGTACCGATGGAACTTCCGTCGCTAATCACTTGAACCGTCGCCTCCCCAAACTTGGCCTTTCCCGATGGCCGCAGCGGAGTCGTCGTCATGCCGTTTTGACCTAAAAGATAAGCGTAGTCGCCAAGTTTTTCCGCTTCGTTGACCTTCTGCGAATCGGGCGGTTCCATGGCCAATCCACTCAGTACAGGAATGTGTGGCATCATCATGCGGATCACAAAGAAACCGGCCACGGTTCCAATGGCGGCACCGAGCGCCACCCAAATGCTGTGCGTCAAAACCTCAACCTGATACACATTTCGTGGCAGCACAAACGTTTGGCTCATTAAGACGATCCCCAAGATCGTCATCGCCAACCCGCCAACACCAAAAACGCCAAAGCCGGGTATGACAAAAATCTCGATCGCAATGAAGGTCAACCCGAGTGCAAAGGCCAGCAATTCGAGCCATTCCGCCGTGCCTGCCAAAAACTTGATCCAAACGTAGATCGCGAAACAGACCGCTGCGATAAACCCGGGGAACCCGAGTCCAGGCGCGTTCGCTTCCGTCGACAAGGCCGCAAACCCGATGAACAACAGCAGGAACGCCAAGCCCTGGTTGCGTCCCAATCGTTCGACCCAGCGGACGAGGCCTCGATCGGAGACCAACGGCGGCTTTTCTGCTAACCCGACTCGCCGCGAAACATCGTCAAGTGACGCGGACTCGGCATCGGCCAACCCGAGTGAGATCGCTTCGGAGGCGGACAATCCGTTGCCCAATTCGATCCGTTCGCCGCGCTGCCAGCGATCTTGGTTGGCTTCATCGCCTCCAGCAAGTTCGTCGCCCCCTCGGAGCACTTCCTCTGCTCGCAAATCCTCTGCCGTTGCATAGCGAATGCGTCCCGTTTTGCGGTTCGTATAACGATAAACCTCGAGCGATGGATCGAGGAGACCGCGAATCAGTGCGGAGGGCCGCTTGGTGGTCCGAGCAATTTGTTCGATCAGTTCATCATTTCGCCGTACATCGGTGGCGTCGATCGCTTGAGCGCCTGGGCCACCGAGTCGAGCGCTTTCACGCATGTACAACGGTCGGCACGACACCGCAATCAACGCGGCATCGCCACGCGCTTCGGCTTGCACAAAACCGGCAACCGTTTGTAGCGGAGGTTCCGGATCCGAGAACCAACCCGCTAAGGTCGCGCTTTGGTTCAGGTTTCCTCCTGGCGAATCGATCGAGATAATCCACGTATTGATATCGCCTGATTCCAAAGTTGACGACAAATTGCTCTGCCAGCGCCGAGAACGGCTATCGTTGATAGAGCCAACGATCTCTAGCAGCATCCCCTTGGGATCGCCGGATGACGTGCTGCGATCGAGTGAGTTGAGCGCGGCCAGATCGAGCAGTTCCGCCAAGGCCTCTGGGGATTCAACAATGCCCGCCGCAATCCTGGCCGAACGCAGCCGGTTTGCGTCCATTCGCAGGGGAGCATTGGCGGACGACCAAATCGTTTCACGAACGACTTGGCCACTCGATCGTAAACGGTCGAGTTCGTCGCCCGAGGCAAACACCTCGTTGCCATCGGCTTTCGAAACCATCGCCAATTCGGCTCCCGAATCGACCAGGGCGGTGACAACGGGTAGTGGAAACAAGCCACGTCGAGCCGCGATCGTTTGATAACTCGCCTCAATCGTCTCATCCGCCGACGATTCGTCTTTCGTTGCATCGGCAATCACGGCCGAGGGAGAAACGACCAATAGATCCGATGCAAGGATTGGCAGAGTCAAATGGCCCTCCACCGTTCCTTGAACCCAAGACACGACGCGAATCCGCCGCAACTCTGGTTGGGTCATTGCCCGAGCCAATCGCAGTGCATCTTCGAAGTGGATCGTTCCTCCCGAGTCGCTATCGATCGGGTAGCGAAGTACCACCGTGACGCGGGCATTCTCGTCGGCTGATTCAGACAACCGGCCAAGCCGCGCGAGGAGGTCGGCGACGGAACCCGATGTCAAAGGGTTCGGGATGTCGAGCAAATAGCCCTCTTTAACCCGCGTGGACTCTTCGTTTGTATCCTGATCCGCCGCCGCGGCGGGAAGAGGAGTGAATAACCCCGCTAGGAAAAGAAGAAAAACAAATGGCCGGAGGCGCCGATGCCATTGTGACCGTGTCCGTTCACCGCTTTCGTTGAGTTCAGTACGCATCGCGCTGGTGACTTTTGTTTGTTTTTGTTGAGAGCAAGTGTTGAAGGATACTTTGAGAAGCAGAGTATCGGGATTGGGTACCGGGATATTATTGGGTACCGGGATATTATAGGGTCAAATCGTAAACAATGAAGCCTTCGCCGGGTCGAACCGTCCTTTGGCTCATCTAATTTGCTGGCTTTCGGTTAACCGCGTGCGGATCGGGTCCTGGTGGCAGAGAGCACCCCAGAGCGGGGCCAACGAAACGGGGCTTTTTGGTTGCACTCATTGACCCGATCTGGATTTACAAATAAAGTTTGACGGCTAACAGGCGTCTTTTGAGTCTTCTCACATCGATCGACCGCTCCGAAACCCCAATACCCTTCTTCCTTTCAATCTTCGATTCCTCGCGAATCACCCTAGAGAATAGTAAAGAAATACAGAGAATCAGTCATGGCAAAAAAAGCGAAGAACGGAAAATCCGTTCCAAAAATGGTGTACTACTTCGGCAAAACCAAGACCGAAGGCAAAGGTGCTGAAAAATCACTTCTCGGTGGAAAAGGTCTCAACCTAGCCGAAATGACTTCCATCGGACTGCCCGTCCCTCCTGGTTTCACGATCACCACCGAAGTTTGCGATCTCTATTACAAGGCTGGCGAAAAATTGCCTGCGGGGCTTAGCGACGAGATCAATGCCGCTGTCAAAACCCTGGAAAAAGAGACGAGCAAAAAGTTCGGTGACGATTCCGATCCGCTCTTGGTTAGTGTCCGCAGTGGTGCTGCCGTCAGCATGCCTGGGATGATGAACACGATTTTGAACTTGGGTCTTAACGACGTTGCGACCGAGGGCTTGGCCAAAGCGACCAAAAACGAACGTTTCGCCTACGATGCCTATCGCCGCCTGATCAACATGTTCGGCGACGTTGTTGTTGGTATGGATCACCATGTTTTCGAAACCGCTTTCGATGCGGTCAAGAAAAAGTACAAAGTCAACGAAGACACCGATGTCCCCGCCGAAGGTCTCAAGCAACTTTGTGAAGACTATAAGGCGGTATACAAAAAGCACACTGGCGAAGAATTCCCACAAGACCCAATGGTCCAGCTCGAAAAATCGATCATGGCCGTCTTTGGTTCGTGGAACACAAGTCGCGCCGTCCGTTATCGTGAAATTGAAAACATTCGCGGATTGCTCGGTACTGCGGTCAACGTTCAATCGATGGTTTATGGAAACATGGGCGACGATTCGGGCACCGGAGTCGCCTTTACTCGCAACCCCAACACGGGCGAGAACAAGTTCTTCGGCGAGTTCCTTATCAATGCTCAAGGCGAAGACGTTGTCGCCGGTATTCGGACTCCTCAACCGGTTGCCGAAATGCCGAAGTGGAACCGAGCCGTTCACAAAGAGCTCATTGCGATCAAAAAAACGCTCGAGGATCATTATGCCGAAATGCAAGATATCGAGTTCACGATCGAACGTGGCACGCTCTATATGCTGCAAACGCGTACGGGCAAACGAACGGGTGTTGCGGCAGTCAAGATTGCTTGCGATATGGTCAAAGAAAAGCTGATCGACCAAAAGACGGCTGTTTTGCGAGTTCCCGCGAACGATTTGACTCAGCTACTTCTGCCGAGCTTCAAGCCAACGGCTCGTAACGCGGCTGACGTTTTGTGTCGCGGATTGCCTGCCTCGCCTGGTGCTGCCGTCGGCAAATTGGCTTTCACCGCCGAAGACGCCCGCAAGGAAGCGGATGCCGGGAACCGAGTCATTTTGGTTCGAAAAGAAACCAGTCCTGAGGATGTCGACGGCATGAACGCCGCCGCAGGTATTTTGACGAGTACTGGCGGGATGACCTCTCACGCGGCCGTCGTCGCACGCGGTTGGGGTAAGTGCTGTGTCGCAGGCGCGGGTGAAATCGATATCGACGCCAAAGGCAAGAAAATCAAGGTTGCTGGACGAACGTTTGGTGTCAATGATGTCATCAGCCTTGACGGAACGACAGGCGAAGTGATGTCGGGCGAAGTGGAAACGCAAGAGCCAAAACTTTCGGGGGACTTCAGCAGGTTGATGAAGTGGGCCGACGAATACCGTACGATGGCGATTCGCACCAACGCGGATTCCCCCGCTGACAGCAAACGAGCTCGCGACTTCGGGGCCGAAGGCATCGGGTTGTGCCGTACCGAGCACATGTTCTTCGAAGGCGATCGAATCACCGATATGCGTGAAATGATTCTTTCGGACGATGAGGACAGCCGCCGTGCGGCTCTTAAGAAGTTGTTGCCTCATCAACGCAAAGATTTCGAAGGAATCTTCAAAGCGATGAACGGACTTCCTGTCACGGTTCGGCTGCTTGACCCACCGCTTCATGAATTCGTGCCTCACGATACAGCCGGTCAAGGTACGGTTGCCAAACAGATGGGGCTGAAACCGAAGGACGTCAAGCGACGCGTCGAAGCGTTGCATGAAGCGAACCCAATGCTCGGTCACCGTGGATGTCGATTGTCTGTGACGTTCCCTGAAATCCTTGAAATGCAAGTTCAAGCGATCGTGGAAGCAGCTATCAATTGTGCGAAGAAGAAGATCAAGGCACAGCCTGAGATCATGATTCCGCTGGTCGGTACGGCCAACGAGTTGGAACTTCTTCGCGGCAAAGTCGAAGACACGATCGAGGCCACGAAGAAGGCTAAGAAGTTCGAGGGCAAGCTCGATATTTTGATCGGTACGATGATCGAAATTCCACGTGCTGCTTTGACAGCCGACGAGATCGCAAAGTATGCCGATTTCTTCAGCTTCGGTACGAACGACTTGACCCAAATGACGTTCGGCTACAGCCGTGACGATGTCAACACGTTCTTGCCTGACTACCTGTCTCAAGACGTTTTGGAAGTCGACCCATTTCAATCGCTCGACACCAGCGGTGTGGGCCAATTGGTCGAAATGGGCTTCCAAAAAGGCCGCAGCACGAAGCCACAATTGAAGGTTGGCATTTGCGGTGAGCATGGTGGTGACCCCGCTTCGATCGCATTCTGCAATAAGGTCGGGTTGAATTATGTCAGTTGCAGCCCGTTCCGCGTGCCAATCGCTCGGCTCGCTGCCGCTCAGGCAGCACTCCAGCAAGCCTAAATCCTCAGGCAAACCGTCTTGTTTAAGCTTTCGCCCTTTTCTGATTGATTTTAAGGGCGAAGCGTGGCGGTGGTATCCATGCGTGAACGGCTCTGGCTTCGGGCTCTGGTTTCGTTTGAATCGCGTTGTCAGCATGTTTGCTTGACCGATGGGCGGGAGCAGTTAGAGTAGGGGGGTGACGCTTTGGACAGCGAATCACCTCTCACAAACCCGTTTCGCGATTTGCGAAACTCCCGCCTGGATTCCAAACGAATGTTTGCCTTCAAAAACCTGCTCCGTCTGGTGTTTTTGCCGCTACTTCTTCAGCCATCAAGCCTTTTTCTGGCCAAGATGGCTTTAGGACAGCCGCCGCAGCCTGCGACTTCCAATTCAAACGCTGAAAAGGTTGCACCGCCGACGGGCGACTACAATCGACTGATTCATCCACAGGTAGCTGATGAATTGGGGCTTAGCGACCAACAGCGTGCTGCGATTCAATCGCTGCTGGCCGAGCGTACCGAATGGATGGTTTCAGACGAAGCTGGAGACGAAACAGCGGAGAACGCCAGGTCCGCGAAGATTGACGATCTCAATCAACAAATTCGGAACGTGCTCACCGATGCCCAAGTCGAGGCGTGGTCCAATCAAACCCCAAGCATGAAGCTGCGATTCCAGTTTCGCGAGCAGCCGTGGGGAGACGTTTTGCAGTGGTTCGCTAGCCAAGAAGGATTGACCTTGGTGATGAACCAAGTTCCGCCAGGCACGTTCACGTACACCGACACGCGATCCTACTCGGCCGCGGAAGCGATCGATTTGCTCAACAGCGTGCTGCTGACTCACGGTTACACGTTGGTGCGTCGCGAGAAGATGCTGACCGTCTTTCAACTGTCTAATTCCATACCGATTGAATTGGTCCCGCGGGTGCAGCTTGAAGAACTACCGAGTCGTGGTCGGTTTGAATTGATTAGCGTGTTGTTTTCACTGGGCAATCGGCCTGTTGATGCGGTGATGAAAGAGGTCCAGCCCTATTTAGGGTCGTTTGGCCGCGCCATACCATTGCCTCAGAGTAAGCAGTTATTGGTGATCGAAACGGCAGGGAAAATGGATACGATCAATGTCTTGATCAACACCGTACCCGAACCGAAGGCTGCCGAAAAACCGGTGGGACGAAAAGAATCGCCGGCGCCCGTGTTCGCGGCGTATGCTCTCGGTGACTTGGACCCGCAAGTGGTGCTCGAAACCGTAAAGGAATTGGTCGGCAGTAAACGGGTTGCCGTCGATGCAAAGACGCGGTTGCTGACCGCCTATGTTGAGCCAGGCCAACAGACTGCGATCCAATCGGCGATCGAGAAAATGCGAGAGAGCTTGTCAGTGGCACCGGCATCTGTCTCGGTAGGCTACCCGCTTCGTAGCGGCGATGAAAAGCAAATTCGCGAACAAGTCACCGCCATTGCGCCACGAGCAATCGTCAGTGTCGATAAAAAGGCATCACGAGTTTTTATCACGGCCCCGCCAGCGGATCAACAGCGAATCGCCGAGGCATTCAAGGCGATGGGGATTGCGTCGATTGACGAACAAGTCGCGGTCAAAGCGTTTCAAGTCGAACCGGCTCAAGCGCCCACGATTTCTGCGGCGCTCCAAAATATGATTCCCTCGGCGCAAGTGGTCGGCAACAGGTCGCTCGGCACCTTGGTCGTTCGTGGTAGTGACCAAGAGATTGCACTGGCGGAACAAGTGATTGACCGTTGGCGGGGAACCGGCGTGGAAAGCGGTTCAACGCTGCATGCGTTTAAGTTACCGAGAACGGGAACTGCCGCGTGGCTTTCGACGGTCGCCAAAATTGTGCCGCAAGCCAAAATCTGGCTTGATGCGGACGCGAAACAGTTGATCTTGCTCGGGACGGCGGAAGAGAAAACGCGGCTCGAGACGATGCTGCCGCAATTGTTGACGGCGCTTCCATCGCCGCCCGATCGGCTGCTGAAAACCTATTCGTTAACGGCTAGCGAGCTGGAACGATGGACTCAGTTGCAACCGGTGTTGGCAGAGAAGTTTCCGAGCATTCGCCCGATTATTCGTAAAAAGGGCGAAGATGGCTCAGCGGAAATGCTGGTGTGGGGGACCGCAGAGAATCAGGCTGAGGTTGCCGAGGCTTTGGAACAAGTCAAACAAACAACGCCGGAAACCAAGTTGAAATGGCCCAAAATTTACGATTTTGGAAAACGTGATCCTGCGTTGTTTAGCGAACTACTGCAAACCAGGTTCCCCGGTATTCGTGTGACCATCGACGCGGCGTCCAATCGATTGACGGTATGGGCTGAACAAGAGACTCACGGCCACGTCGCTGAGTTATTGGCTCAAGTCACAGACGAACTGCCAACCGTGCCAGATTTAATACTCAAGACCTATCGGCTCGAAGGCCGCACGCCCGGCGAACTGCAAAAACTGCTCTCTCCAGTGCTAGCATCCATCGCGGCGACACAGAGCCGTGGCAAGTTCAAGCCGGTCGGGACAATGACCATCGATGATGCCGCCCGGCGATTGATGATCATGGCAACGGAAGAAGCGCATGAGCGGATTGAGGAATTTGTGCAAGAACTCGGTAAGCCGACGCCACCTGAACAGGAACTGATTTTATTGGCGTACCGTCTCGAAGAAGCTGTTGCAGCGGACGTCAAAACGTTGATCGATCGAACGGTTGAAGGTGTAACGGTCGTTGCCGATGATCGGCGTAATCAGTTGGTCGTGACAGCGACTTTAGCTCAGCATGGTCGAATCAAGACGCTGATCAGCGAGATGGATCGTCCTGGATCCAAGTTCGCAAGCGAAGAAATTCGGGCTTATGAATTATTGGATTTGAAGGCGAATACGATCTTACGGACGCTACAGTCGATGTGGCCGCAGATGAAATTGTCAGCCGATGTGCCCAGCAATCGAATCGTTGCATCCGGAAACGCCGATGACCACGAATCGCTCAAAATGTCGATCGAGCGGCTAAACATGGCTCCCTCGGGCGAAGCGATGCATGTTGAAACCTATGACGTGCCGATGGGTGACTTGCGAACTTTGCCAACGGTGCTTAGCCAAATCGCTCCGCAAGCGGTCATTAGCAGCGATACGGTCAATCGTGCGATCGTCGTGTGGGCCAATGACGAGCAGCACACCCGGATTGCGGCGGCGATCGAACAGTTGAGTGAAACCGCCGAAGGTCGACGCGAGATCGAGATCTTTGAGGTGCCGCCCGAACGTGCAGCGATCATTCGCAGTGTTGTGATCTCATTGTTCCCAACGGCAACCGTCGGTGCGGACGCAGCCACGGGTCAGTTGACGGTGTTGGCATCAAGCGACATACAGTTGAAAATTTCCGAATTGCTTGAAAAGACTAAGCGTGCGAGCGAAGCAGGATCAAGGTTAGAGCCGCGGTTGTATGAGGCATTCGAATCGATACGAACGGCGTTCACATCGGTGCTAAAAACAACGGTTCCCCGCGCGACCGTTGTCACGACAGGATCGAACGATCCAAACAAAATCATGATCTTGGCTTCACCAGATGATCACGAACGAGTGGCGACTTTATTGACTAAGTTGTCCGAGGAAACGGGCCCAGCCGCTGATGTGATTGTCCAAGCGTACGAGTTGAATGAATCCGACCCAATCGCGTTTTCGACGATGTTAAGCGAAAGGCATCCCAACGCGAAAGTCCTCAGTGGAGCGAGGACGAATCGGTTCGTCATCGCAACGAGCAAAGACGATCATGCGGCAATCCAAGAGACGATCGAAGAACTTGAAAACGCGTTCGCAAAGGCTGGGCAACAAGATTTGCGAGTCTATCAAATCCGCAAGGATTTGACACAGCAAGCGGTTGCGGGGGTGAAATCCGTGGTGCCCAGGGCTCGTTTGATGCCCAGTCACGACCCCGAACGAATCGTACTGCTTGCATCCCCTGTCGAACACGCGAAATACGAAAAATGGCTGCTGCAGCTGCAAGAGCAAGTCCCGGAGCCAACGGAAACGACATCGGAAGTTTATCCGCTGGACTATGGTGACCCCACTGGCGCGGTTCGTGTCCTGCAAACACTGCTGCCAAAAGTGGTGTTTGCCGCTGATAAGTTGGGCAAGTCAATCGCGGCAACCGCGACCGAGGAAGACCACGAAACGATCAAGGCTTTTGTTCAGCAATACGACGATCGACAAATGGATGACGCGGAAACAAAGGTGTTCCAACTCGGTGATGTCAATGCCACCTCAATGTCACAGGCCGTGATGCAAATGGCACCGACCGCTCGGGTGACGCCGGACCGAGTCAGCAATCGATTGGTCGTTACGGCTCCCAAGGACATTCTGGAAAGGGTGACCAGAGCGATTGAGAGCATGGAGTCCGATCCTAGCAAACGCAAGACGACAAAGAACTATGAGCTGGAAGGCAGTAACGCAAATTCGCTCAGGGCCGCACTTCAAACGTCGTACCCACGGGCAACCATCGCCGCTGACAATACCAGCAACTCGTTGATCGTTTCGGCGACCGACGAAGAGCAGGAGGAGATCGCCAAGCTGGTCGATTCGATGAATTCGGGCGGTAGGCGAGTGACAAGAAGTTACCAACTTGAATCGGGAAACGCCTACGCCATGCGATCGGCGGTGTTGGCTAGTTTTCCAAAAACCTCCATTGGTGCCGATTCCGCGAGTAATTGTCTGATCGTCTCGGGGACCGAAGAGGAGCAGACTCAAATCGCTGAATTGATCCAAACGATCAATTTGGATGGTCTAAAGACAACCAAAGGCTACGCGATTGAAAGCGGCAGTGCCGCATCGATGCGTTCCGCCGTGGCAGCGAGTTTTCCCAAGGCAACGATCTCGGCAGACAATGTTAGTAACCGTCTTATCGCCTCGGCTACGGTGGAGGACCAAACCAAAATCGCTGCCTTTGTCGAAGACCTGAACAGTGGTGCGAAACGCACGACCGAAAGTTATGTACTTGAAAACGGTGACGCGAATGCGATGCGGTTGACATTGCAATCGACATTTCCTCAGGCATCGATTGGGGCCGATAGAGTTAACAATTGTCTGATTGTCTCGGGGACCGAAGAGGAGCATGCTCAAATCGCTGAACTGATCCAATCGATCAATTCGGATGGTCTTAAGACCACCAAAGGCTACGCGATTGAAAGTGGCAGTGCCGCATCGATTCGTTCCGCCGTTGCAGCGAGCTTTCCCAAGGCAACGATCTCGGCAGACAACGTTGGTAACCGTCTTATCGCCTCGGCTACGGTGGAGGACCAAACCAAAATCGCCGCCTTTATCGAGGACCTGAACAGTGGTGCGAAACGCACGACCGAAAGTTATGTACTTGAAAACGGTGACGCGAATGCGATGCGGTTGACATTGCAATCGACATTTCCTCAGGCATCGATTGGGGCCGATAGAGTTAACAATTGTCTGATTGTCTCGGGGACCGAAGAGGAGCATGCTCAAATCGCTGAACTGATCCAATCGATCAATTCGGATGGTCTAAAGACAACCAAGGGCTACGCGATTGAAAGTGGCAGTGCGGCATCGATTCGTTCCGCCGTTGCAGCGAGCTTTCCCAAGGCAACGATCTCGGCGGACAACGTTGGTAACCGTCTTATCGCCTCGGCTACGGTGGAGGACCAAACCAAAATCGCTGCCTTTGTCGAAGACCTGAACAGCGGTGCGAAACGCACGACCGAAAGTTATGTACTTGAAAACGGTGACGCGAATGCGATGCGGTTGACATTGCAATCGACATTTCCTCAGGCATCGATTGGGGCCGATAGAGTTAACAATTGCCTGATTGTCTCGGGAACCGAAGAGGAACATGCTCAAATCGCTGAACTGATCCAATCGATCAATTCGGATGGTCTAAAGACAACCAAGGGCTACGCGATTGAAAGTGGCAGTGCGGCATCGATTCGTTCCGCCGTTGCAGCGAGCTTTCCCAAGGCAACGATCTCGGCGGACAACGTTGGTAACCGTCTTATCGCCTCCGCTACGGCGGAAGACCAAATCAAGATTGCTGCCTTTGTCGAAGAACTGAACAGTGGTGCCAAACGCACGACCGAAAGCTACGTGCTCGAAAACGGTGATCCGAATGCAATGCGGTTGGCGCTGCAATCGACATTTCCCCAGGCGTCGATTGGGGCCGATAGGGCGAATAATAGTTTGATCGTATCCGCGACAGCAGAAGAACATGCTGAAATCGCGACGTTGGTGGATCAAATCAATTCAGCACCGGGCCGGTCCGAGGCAATGCAGGCTTATTCGTTGGCAAAGGCGAGCCCGCAAGCGGTCGTCGCGGCACTGCAACAAGCGTTTGGTCGAGGGGCCGGAGTCGGTGTCAGTGCTGATGAAGAAAGCGGGACCGTGTTCGTCGTCGGATTGCCGAAACAACAAGAGATTGCCAAGCAGGTGATCGAGCAGATGGACCGAGTCGATCCGTTGACACGTGACCGCCGGTTGAAAGCTTTCGCACTCTCGGGAATCGATGGTGAGGAAGTCGCCGACGCGGTCCAAAGTCTGTTCATCAATGCACGTCCGGAAGTGGAAGTACGGTACGATTTTTACAATGACCAATTGGTGGTGATCGGCAATGCTGAACAGTTGCAGACGGTGGAGGAAACGCTTGCACAGTTTGAACCACCTGACCGCGAATTAGCGATATTTCCTTTGCAGGAAAACGATCCGAATTCAGTTCGTGATGCGGTCGACGCCTTGTTTGCCGATTTGCCCAGCAAGGACACCCCGACGATTACGATTGACGAGGATCGTCAACAATTGCTGATTCGCGGAACAGCGCAGCAGATGGAAGAGATTCGCGATCTGCTGGGGCGATTGGGCGAGACGATTCAAGAACCTGGGATGGCGGCATCGCCGCGAGTTCCATCGAACGCTCGAGTACGAACGATCGTGGTCGGTCGTGATTCGAAATCGCTGCTTGAACAGCTACAAAAAGTATGGCCGAGTCTCCGCAAGAATCCGCTGCGAGTGATTCGTTCGGAAAACTCGGATGCGCCGGATATACCACCGCGACGCACCGATGGCGTGTTGAACCGCGGTGCCGGCCTTGATGGCCAGCCCAACGTGACACTGGTTGCGGAACCGGCTAGCGAGGACCCTCCTTTCTCATCCGAGATAGAGCCACCCGCTGTCTTGATTCTGCCACGCGATGGGCGGTGGGTGATCGCGTCGGAGGATTCCGAAGCATTGGAGATGCTAACGAAGTTGATGGAGGTCGCTGTTTCGCCGCCGATGATGCCAGTAGCCGAGAGCGGGAATTTGTCGATCTATGTGCTTCAGCATGGCAACGCGGACGATCTTGAAAGTATCCTCGAAAATTTGTTTCGCCAAAATCGCGGCAGTAATAGTCGTTTCTCGTCGACGAGTTCAGAGACTCGGATTGTGGCCGACACGCGAATCAACGCATTGATTGTGCAGGGATCGCGGGCCGATCGAGGCGTGATCGAGGACTTGTTGGCCGTGCTCGATTCATCGGAATTCGTTGATGCATTGCAACTTGCAACGCCTCAATTGATCCCGATTCGACATACCGCCGCCGAGCGGGTCGAGGAGCTGTTGCGGACGGTCTACAGCAGCCAATTGTCGCAAGGCAGCAAACGGCCTCAAATTTCGATTCCCGAAGGGGTTTCGCAAGAGGTCGCCTCGATGTTGGAACAGATCAACGCCGAGGCATCGGGGCCGCTGTTGACACTCAGTGTCGACGAAATCAGTAATTCCATCGTCATGCGCGCTCCACCCGAGCTTTCCTCCGAAATTCGTACGTTCATTGAACAAGTCGACAGACAAGCGGATACGAACCGCACCGGTAGAATGCGAATCATTCAATTGCAACAAACAAATGCTGGTCAGATCGAGCGGGCACTGCAATTGATGAGGGGCCAGAACGACGGCGGTCGGGGTGGGCGGCGGTGACGTCCCGGTGTCACTTTGACGCGATCTGGCAGGTTTGCTACAATATAAGACGTAAGGACCTTCCGTAGTAAATCGGGGAAGGCGAGCGGCATGGTAGCTGCGAAACTCTCCGATCCCACCTTGAACCTAGCCGTAAATGTCCTATTGATGACCGAATCTTGAACGGCAGTTTGTCGTTCGGTCGTCGATTTTTGTAAAGATTCTGGAAAAGATTCTGGCATTGGCTATCAAACAGGCGACGAAACGATGATTACACAGTCAAAAAACATCGCCCCAGCCCTCACTGCTCTGCAACTTAGGCAAGTTGCCGATTCCCTGAGGGATCGTTCAGAACTTGGGCGTTCGGACCTCGGTGCCTTGGCGATCCAATGGGATTTCGAGAGTGGTGTGTCACTATTGGCGGAAACCGCTCGCGTTCTCGGACTGGAATGGCTCGATGCCGAAGAAGCGGAGGTCGATCCATCGGCGCTCGACGGGTTCCCGCTAAAGATGGTCCATCGTTACGAAGTCTTCCCGATCGAGAAAGCGGACGGCTGGATTCGGTTGGCCGTCAGCAACCCGTTCGCATTCAGCGCGTTTGATACCATTGCGACCGCGTTGTCATTAGAAGTTCGGCCGGTCGTGGCGACTCCTGAGACCGTACGTCAATTGATCAAGCAGCATCTTGGCGTGGGTGCCGAAACGATTGACGGTTTGATTGCGATGCAAAAGCAACAATCCGGCGACGTACAAATGCTCGAAGAGTTGCACTTGGACGGATCGGAGGACGCCGAAGCCGCGACTCAAGCATCGGTTGTGCGATTGGTCAACGAAATCCTAAGCGAAGCGGTCGAAGCGCGAGCCAGCGACATACACATCGAAGCACAAGAGCATCGTTTAAAGCTGCGATACCGAATTGACGGTGTGTTGCAGCCGCAAAGTATTCCGTCGGAGATGAATCAGTTTCAAGCGGCGATTGTCAGTCGGTTGAAGATTATGTCCAAGATGAACATCGCCGAGAAGCGAGTTCCACAGGACGGACGAATCAAGCTACGAGTGGCGGGGCGAGAAGTCGATTTGCGTGTTTCGATTATTCCCATGCTCCACGGCGAAGGGGTCGTGATGCGTGTTTTGGACAAGTCGAACTTGAGTTTGAGTCTACGGCAAATTGGGATGCCGGAGGACACCTACCAAAAGTATCAAAAGCTGATTCGGATGCCGCACGGGATCGTGTTGGTCACGGGGCCAACGGGTTCAGGTAAGACAACGACGCTTTATAGTTCACTCAATGAGATCAAATCCGAAGATACAAAGATCATTACGACGGAAGACCCGATTGAATACCAACTTGATGGTATCAATCAGATTCAGGTCCAGCAGAAGGTTGGTTTGAGTTTTGCGGCTTGCTTGCGGGCGATTTTGCGTCATGATCCTGATGTGGTTTTGATTGGTGAAATCCGCGACTTGGAAACAGCCGAAAATGCGACGCAGGCCTCATTAACCGGCCACATGGTATTCAGCACGCTGCATACCAACGATGCCGCCGGATCGTTCATGCGTTTGTGTGACATGGGTGTCGAACCGTTCTTGGTCGCCAGCACGGTCGAAGGCGTGATGGCCCAGCGATTGGTGCGGCGGCTGTGTCCGAATTGCCGTGAATCGTATGAGCCACGAAAATGCGACATGGCGGACGATTTTCCGTTTGAAAAACTCGATGGTCCGTTGTACTTGCCGCGCGGCTGTGAACAATGTCGAGGAACCGGATACAAAGGACGAATGGGGATCTATGAGTTGCTGGTGACCAACGACGAGATTCGCGAATTGGCGACTCAGCGTGGTGCTTCGAATAGGATCAAAGCCGCAGCGATGCGGGCTGGCATGGAGACGCTACGAGAGGATGGGTGGAATAAGGCGATCAGCGGGATGACGACCATCGAAGAGGTGCTCCGCGTTACCAAGGCGGATTGACCATGCCCGATTTTGCGTATGTGGCTAAGACCGCGACCGGTGAACGCCGCGAGGGAACGATTGCTGCCCAAACCAAACGGGCTGCGATGCAGCGACTTCGCCAGCAAATGCTCTACCCTGTCTCCGTTTCCGATGTCAAGCCGATGCTTGGATCTGGCGCTGGCTTTGAACTTCCCCAGCGAATCAAGAAAGAGCAGATTGCTGACCTTTGCACTCAGTTGGCTGACCTGCTCAACAACGGTGTGCCGATGCTTGAGTCGCTTTCGATTCTAGCCGATGTCACGATCCATCCTCGCTTGCAAGCGGCAATGCGACGAATCCATGATTCGGTCGCTGAAGGATCGACACTCGATCAAGCGATGGCAGCGGAGCCAGCGATCTTTTCGGAGTTGACGCTCAGCATGGTCCGCGCCGGACAAGAAGGGGCGTTCCTGGAAGAATCGTTGCAACGAACCAGCGTGTTTCTAAACAAACAAGATGAAATGCGGGCTAAGATCATCGGTGCGTTAACGTATCCGCTCATTTTGGGATTCGTCGGTACGCTGATTACATCTTTGATGATGGTCTTCCTCGTGCCCAAGTTTCAACCGTTCTTCGATCGATTGGAAGCGACCGGATCGGGGTTGCCAATGATCACGATATTGTTGTTGGCCGTCAGTCACGGGTTGATGAATTACGGCCTACTGCTGCCGATACCCGTTGTCGTGATCGTATTTGCGGTGAAAAAATTCATTGCTACGGACAGCGGGCGATTGCACTGGGATACATGGAAATTGAAGATTCCAGTGATGGGGAACATCTTTCATGATGCCGCCGTGTCACGAGCATGCCGAGTCCTGGGGACGCTGCTGCGAAACGGGGTGCCCCTATTGAAATCGCTGAAAATTAGCAGCGAATCGACGGGAAACCGAGTGCTGCAGGAAGTGATGATGAAGTCGGCTGAGAACGTAACCACCGGCGACACCCTTGCCAAACCACTCGCGGCCAGCGGTTTGATTCCACCACAAATTATGGCGATGATCCGAATCGCTGAAGAATCCAATTCACTTGACGATGTGTTGGTGAAGATCGCAGACCGCATTGACAATAAAGTCGAACGGCAATTGGAGGTGATGGTCCGCATGATTGAACCATTGATGTTGGTACTGATCGGCGGCATGGTCATGTTTGTGATCGTGGGTGTGCTCTTGCCGGTCTTTGATTTAAATGCAACGGTAAACTAAGAACTATCCAAAAAGGGGGCTGACCCTTTTAAATCGAGTCAAATGTTAACTAGTTTTTTCGGCCTCGCCGGAGAGAGTCAGACCTCTTTTCGGATAGGCTCTAAGAAAAGGATGAAAGAGAATGAATCGCAAACGAAGAAACCGTCGTAGTGGCTTTACGCTGCTCGAGTTAATGATTGTGTTGATTATTTTGGTTGGCTTGATCGCTATGGTCGGACCACGCTTGTTGGGATCGCAACAAAAAGCGGACATTCGCACGGCGGAGGTCCAAATCGGAAACCTGGCGTCGGCACTGAAAATGTACGTGGTCGACATGAAGGTTTTTCCAGCGACCGAAGATGGACTCGAGGCACTTCTCCAAGCGCCCGACGATGAACGGTTAGCTCGTAAATGGGCCGGACCCTACATCGACGGTACGAAATTGCCGATCGACCCGTGGGGCAATGAATTCCAATACGAGTATGATGTTGCCGAAGGTAGCAGTGATAGCGAACGACCTGATTTTCCACGGATTTCGTCTGCGGGTCCCGACAGCCAAGCCGGGACCGACGACGATATCGCCAACCGTCCCGCCGACGGCGAAGAAGAGTCTGACATCATGGATACGGAAACGACAACATTATAGTCGTCACGTAGGGTGCAACCATTGAAACCGACCCGTACCGCGTTTTCGTTGCTCGAGCTATTGGTCGTCCTCTCGATCATGGTCGCGGTGGTGGCGGTTGCGTGGCCAAGTTTGCGCCGCCCAATCGCGGACTCTGCCCTCCAGCAAGCCGCTGGAGGACTGCGCGAACAAATCGCGATCTGCCGACAATCGGCAGCGATAGAGGGACAACCACTTTTAATGCGTTTCGAGTCTGGACAGACGTCGGTCCCATGGGGTGCATGGAACGAATTGATCGCCGAGCAACTCATTTCGTCAAGTTCGGTCGAAGCAGTATCCGATGCGGGCGAGATCGAAAATACGACTCTGCAATCGATGACGTTTCCAGTGGATATTGTGGTCGATGAAGTCAAACTGGATAGTCAAATCGATGCTCCGCAAAGCGATTCGAATGGACCGCCCATCGCCACATCGCTCGACAATGAAACGTCATTCGAATCCGGTGATTCGCTTGGGTCGATGGATTTCGAACCCGACTCGTCAACGTTGGCTGACACCGAATCGAAGCGGTGGTATCTGCCTTTTTTGCCCAATGGGCAAAGTCGCGATGCCGTGATTGTGCTGCGTGATATCGCCACCGGCAGCCGAATTGCATTGCAGCTTGATGCTACTACCGGGATGATGCGTACATCACGTCTTGCCTCCGTCGAGCCAGGATCATCAACGAGTCGAACGGAACAAGCGTCGCTGGATCCACCGGCGGAAGTCGATGCTGATTCGGTCGAAATGGCACCCTCCGATGAAGGGTTTGTGCCATGAATGCTCGCCATGGGTTTTCGCTGATGGAATTGATCATCGCCACCGCCGTTTTGGCCGGAAGTGGCGCGGCTCTGTTTGCACTCGTCGGCCAAGCCAGTCGATTCGCTCGGATCGCGGAAGAACGAACGGTTGCCTTGCAATTTGCAGAATCCACGATGGATGAATTTTTGGCTGGTGGATGCAACTCCGACGGTAACTTGGAAGGCACCTTCGAGGCCGACCCACGATGGTCTTACGTCATCGAAGAATCGGCGATCACCACCGATAACGCCAGCATGACATCGCCTGAGCAATCAAGGCTGAAACGGATCGTTGTTTCGATCATGCGCGTCGGAGTACAGGATATGCAGTCGGAAGACGCCGCGATCGTGCGTTTGGTACGGTGGGCAATGACGCCAAGTGAATCGGAATTGATCGATGAGATGTCAGCGGATTCCGAAGTCTCCAGTCTGGGGTCGGATCGAGCGACCGTTTCACCGATGACGGAGGCGTTACCATGATTCGGCATCGGCAGTTTTCGGGGTACACCATTTTGGAACTGATGATTTCACTGGCACTACTTGGCACGTTGATGATGGTGGCTTGGTCCATTCTGGGGTCCTACCGAGTGGCAGAGCAACGGGGGTGGAATCAAGCTTATCAAATGTCGATGATCCGGGTGACTCGCAGCCAACTCGAATCGGACGCGGCATGTTTGGCTCAGCCGTATCAACCGCCGAGCGCTCTCGATGGCGAACCAATCTCGGGTGAGTTTCGATTGTTCAAAGGAGACGCAAACGGTTTTTCCGTCGACATCCTACCACCATTCGATCCGTTGCCATGGCTCGATGAAATGACTCGCGGGGCAGAACCAATAACGTCAACGACTGATGCGATGAACCTGGAAAACCATAGCCTGTCGACCGCGCTCGATCCGTTAACGATTCATCATTTGACCTACGAAATCATTGCCGATAAATCCAGCGATGACGATGAAGAAGTGTTTCAATTGCAGCGTCGTTTGAGTCCGATCGACCGATGGAATGATGCAACACAGACGTTGGATGTGGATCGCATCTTGTCAACCGCCGACCTGTACCGGATGGGAGATGAAGAAGACGTCATCACCAACCGTTCCTCCGCCACGCGGACCAGCCGTATTCGCAATTTGGTTGCAGCTCGGTTTCGCTATAGCGATGGAAATGAGTGGACCGATCAATGGGATAGCCAGTTAAAGGGGCAATTGCCGCGTGCGATTGAGTTTTGTTTCGATTTTCCAAGTGCATCGAATCCCTATCGCATCGATCCGCCGGCGGAGAGTTCCGTCGAGGATATTTCGCTAGATGGTCAATGGGACGATCCTTCGGTGACGCAAGATGTCGCTTCGTTAGAGTCCACCGCAACGGTGTCGGCGGACGGCGATGCGTTGCAGCGAGATGTCCGAATCGTCGTTTTTGTGTCTGGAAGTGCAGCGTGTTTGTCATGCGGAGAATTACGATGAAGCGGCGACGCCTTCAAATGAAAAGACGTGGCATGGCGTTGCTGGTCGTGATGGTAATCGTGATGCTCGTGTCGTTAGCCGCGTACGGGTTTAATCAGCAAATGACGGATGCGTATCGAATCAGCCAACGGCAAATCGAACGGACTCAGGCCCGCCTGACTGCCATGAGCGCCATCGATGCATTGAGGGTGTCGATCCAACAACCTCGCGGCGGGCGTATCGGATGGCATCATAACAGCCCCGAATCCTTTGCCGGTATTGAGATCGAAGAGGGCGAATGGGCCGACACCGATGATTCCACTTCGGTTTGGTCATTCTCGGTGATTTCACCGTTCTCTGTATCGGGGGCATCTAGCACACAAACCGATCCAACCTCGATCGAACAAGCCAAAACGTGGCGGTTTGGGCTCAGCAATGAATCGGCAAAATTGAATTTGGCGGTATTGAATGAATGGGAGAAAGCGGTTCCTGGCCAAGCGAGGAAATCGCTAATGAATCTGCCGGAGATGGAAGCGTCGATGGCCGATGCGATCATGCGGGCGTACCGGATAAAAGACACCGGCAAAGCGAGCGATCGGCGGTTAAGTGATCGGATTGGGGCGTTTGCGACCGAGGGAGCCGCCGGGAGCGGCAATTCACTTCGCTCAAGCGACAACTCGGCAAACGGGCTGGCACGCAGTTGGGCTTGGCATTGGACAGGCGGCGATTGGGATCACAATTATCAACTCGATTCGCTAGAGCTTGCGCTGCAAAGTGCATCGCTGTCGGCGAATGGGTTTGACGCGTATGATGACTTGCCTCGTTACTCATCCGGTTCTCGTCAAGCGTTGTCGCCAATCGCTCCCGTTGCTTGGCGAGACTTTGTGACGTTCGACAGCGGACAGCGAAACGAGACCCTTACGGGTTCACCGCGGGTTTTCTTGAATGGCAACGATTTGCAAAAACTACATCAGGACTTGATGGCCGTATGGACGGCAGATCAAGCCAACTTTGTGATTGCTTATCGCCAGTACGGTGGCACAACGAGCGGATCTGCGGGCAGCAATATCACGACGATTTCTGCTGCGGAGTGGCCGCCTGATTTTTCGGTGCCCGCTGGTGTGTGGATTTCCAGTAGCCTCGAATTGGTCGGAGCTACGGTGGCGATACCACAACCCGAGAATAAGGTTTTACGAATCCGTAGCCCTTTCTCCGATGACTTTGGCGATCGCAGTGATTATCTTAGAGCACTAGTGGATGACGTCACCGTTCGCCCCGAACGAGTCATTGACGGCCAAGTGGACGTAAACGAGGCCCCTCGAGAAGTTTTGCTCGGAGTGCCGTGGATGACGCCCGAGGCGGTCGCACAAATTATCGAGCGCCGTTCGTCGGCAACTGGTACGGATGCGTCGCGTGATACGATTGCTTGGTTATTGATTGAAAACGTCGTCGACTTGCCCACCTTCAAACAATTGCAACCTTGGATCACTGTCGGAGGCGATTGTTACCACGCCCAGATTGTTTCCTTTCGTGACCGGCAGACGCCCATGTTTCGTTGTACCGCGACGCTCGACGCTCGAACATCCGATGTAACGATCCGAAACTTTCGATCCTGGGACGCATGGGGCAGCGGATTTTCGATTGATGATTTAAGTGCCGAACGGACACCATAAAGTAGAAATGCAATTTCCCGCCTACCTAGAACGTTTGCCCTTCATCGGGTCGATCGCCGGACCATCGAAACGAGGCCCGATGATGGTCACGTCGTGGGATCAAGCAAACGTCTATTTTCTAGTTGTCAAGGAACGCAAGGATTCGTTGACAGCGACCGCTTGGGGAACCGTCCAGCGTGATTCAGAACGTCCACCGCTTGCCCTGCTAAAAGAATATCTCGACGAGCATAAGATCCATGTCGCTCGGTTGCTGCTATTGTTGCCGCGAACGGATTTGGAAATGACCACCGTTGAGGTGCCGCCCGCCGAGGATGCCGAAGTTGCGGCGCTGGTGCGAGCCGAAGTGGAACAATTGATTGGCGACGGTGACCACGAATTGGTTGTCGATTATCGATTGCTTGAGGGGGCCACGCCGGCACCGCTCCCACAAGTGGGGGATACGGACACGATTGCGGAGCAGAGCGACGACGCGCTGGGGGAACGACTGCGTTCTCATTCCGCTGTTGCGTTTTCAATGGAACATAGCGAATTGGAAGCGTGGGAAGCAGCCGCGACAGAACTGGGGTTACCGCTTACCGCATTGACATCGCGTCAAACCGCTCCGCTGCTGCCGCTTGGACAACAACGTGTATTTCGTGCTCCGTTGTCGGTATTGATTGTTGTTTACGAAGGCGAAGTCGAATTGTCGTTCCTCCGGGGCAGCCGGTTGGCGTCGCTGCGAACGTTTCGGGCCGGCAGTCACGAGATCAGTTCGCTAACCGAACAAATCCAGCTTGAAGTCCAACGTAGTATGTCGTTGATGGACTTTGTGACTCCGGGTGAGTCGCCGGAATGGTTGCTACTGACTCGCAGTCCGCTTGATCACGCTGCGAGCGAAGACGACGACGCGATGTCGCTGTGTGAGGCTCTTGATGCGCGATCGGTGTCGCTCACGATCTCGATGGAACCGGGAATGGTCGATCGTGGTCAAGACGCGATGCCGGCACCGGATCCGGTGCTAATCGGCGCTGCCAACGCGTTCTTACTTGATCGTTTGTCGGTCGATTTGACAAACCCCAAATTACCACCCGTGCCGCCCAATCCGATGCTGCGATGGGGAGCGATCGGAGGGTTCGCGGCAGCGAGTATTGCATTGGTTGCTTACACGTTGTATGCGGACGTGCGGGATTTGGCAACGAAGGTTTCGGAAAAGCAGCAAGAGTTGGTCGAGGTCGAGAGTGTTGCAAACAAGGTCCAGGAGAAGGCGGACGAGACGCGGTTTGTGGAGCAGTGGCTTGCCGATCAAGTCGACTGGCTCAGCCAACTGCAACGTCTGTCATCCTTATTCCCCGAGGGCCAATTGGCCAACGTTCGGCGTTTGTCCGCTGCGGTGGATGGCAGTACAGGCGTGTTCGATTTGTCGATTCAGGTGAATGACCCCAGCCGAGTGGCTGAACTGGAGAACCGACTTCGTGACGCTGGTTTTTCGATCACCAGCAAACGAATTAGCGAGCAAGCCAATAATACCGAGTATCCATGGCAGTTTGAAGCAAGAATCGCATTCGCAATCCTGCCTCTCGATGAACGCGAATCGACGTTTGTGTTGCCTACCGATCAGGCGGACGAGTCCGGCAAGGCGATGGATGAGTCTGTCGGCATGGACGCGGAAACGGAGGTGTCGGAATGAACCAAAGAACCTTGTTGCTCGCCGGCGCTGCCGCTGCTGTATTCATCTTGTATCTTTTTGATAGCGGTTATCGATCGTTTATTGAAAAACCGACACAGCGCTATGAAGGCGAGTTGAAATCGATCGAATCCAAAATATCCGATGCGAACACGTCTCAAATTACCGGCCGCCGGTTGGCGATTCAGTTAGACGAATATGCCGCTCGGGCGCTGCCGTATGACCCGGCGCTCGCGCGGTCGAGTTATCAGGATTGGCTGTTGAAGTTAGTGGAACAACACGAAATGGAATCGGCATCGGTTGACGCGAATACGCCGCGTCCGGTCGAAATTCGTTCGCGAATTTCTCGACGGAAAAGTCGGTTGGTTGGTCACCGGATCGGGTTCAATTTGCATGCCCGCACGACGCTGAACAAGCTGACGGATTTCTTGTACGACTTTCACCGCTCCGCTCAACTGCATAAGATCCGTAGCTTTTCACTTTCGCCATTGGTCAATGGAAATCAATTGGATTTGTCGCTAGCGATTGAGACATTTTCGATGGAGGCGACGGAGCGAGAAGGTGGATTGTCGCCGCTGGTTCGCAGCAATGATGGTTTCCCTTTGCGTCCTGTGTATAACGAGTTTGTGAATCGTAATCTATTTGCAAAAGGGTTCTCGAAATCGCTTGGTCAAGTTCGCCTCAATGCGATCACCGAGAACCGTTTCGGTATATTAGAGGCATGGTTTGCAGTCGGATCGCCACCAAAAACACAAATCATCGGCACGGGCGGAACGCTCGATATTCCTTTGCACACCGTCAAAGTGGTCTCGTTCGATGAGGGCCGTGTGGAGTTGACGGTGAATGATTTCCGGTGCTGGATCTCTTTGGGACAAACGCTTGCGTCCGTGTTGGGTGAGTCACAATCGCCAACGGTCGTTGATTCGGTTGCCGCCAAGGCGGAAGAATCGCCGTCTTCGCCAAGTGACGTGACGCCCTAAGGAAAAAATGCATCCTATAACCATGGAAGCCATTTTTTTGCCTTGCACTTTTTTCCCGACTGTGCGGAAGCGAAGATCACACTCCAAATGGACACACGCCTGCTTTTGACGATCGAACGCATTGAAAAGTTTCGACGATTTCCTCTATCCCGTGTCAAAGGAAGCTCTACGTTGTGGCATGCGAATGGAAGGCAGGGGGGAAGACTGGGATTGCTCAGGCGTTTGAATTACAATTGGAATGATGTGCATCGTGAAAACAAATTCACGTTTTCGCTCTGTTGAGATTGGAAATGGCGTTGTAGGCGTTAAGCGGGGTGCCCAGCGGGCGTCGTGTTGTACGATGCTAACTCACGGGACGATGCTAACTCACGGGACGATGCCCACGCGGTAAAACGTTATTACTCAAACCACACCATCTGTCATGCAACTTACCGACTTACTGCGACGCTGCGGATTATTTTTGTCACTGATTTTGGTGGCGGTCACGGCGGATGCCCAAATGTTTGGGGCACGCACGCTCGGCCAGCCGTTTGAAGGGCGGCGTACCGGTACCACTGCGGCTGACGTGACGATGGAGTCGTCGGGTGTGGTCGAGGGTGACGAGCGGTTTTTGCGAGAAAATAGGTCACGCAATGACTATGTTGGAAACAATCGTCAATCGCTGGAGGGGTTTGTCGGCAGTGAACAGGCGATTGGAGCGGGGCGAGTTCCAGCGTCAACCGAAACGATGCAACCACCAGCCGATCGAAGTTCGCGGATCAATCGTCCTTTCCCACCGCTGCGCCCCAATCAAATGTACTACCCACGTTTGACCTTAGACGCTTCGGATTGGAAGGGAGGCGTGATGGAAACGGAGTTAATCAATGAACGCGATGCGCGGCTCGAGGGACGATTAAGCAAAACAGCGAGATCGAACATCGAAGTGTATCGGGCAGGAGACCGAACGATTTTGCGTGGCACGGTGTCCTCGGAACAAGTCGCCGAAAAGTTGCGAATTATTGCCTCATTCGAGCCACATGTCGACGAGATCGAGGACCAGTTATTCGTGGTCGACCGATAGATCCACACCGTTGGGATAGCTGTATCTTGGCGTCCGTGGTAACGGCTCCATCCATCCCGCTTGAAGCGTCTGATTTCGATTTAGTCCTTCTATCGTCGGACGACCCTCACCAAGCGTCCGGAAAGGATACCGGGCCCATTTTGTGCTGCGCGGCATCGTCTGCTGTGCCGATTCGTTCTCTGGTGCATCATCCTGTCTGTCGCTGTCGTCGTTCGATTGCGATGCGCCATTCAATGCATTCACTGGCGCAGAGCCCGACTCCGCACCACTAGGTGTCGTATCCACGTCCTGAGTTTCGACTGGTTGGTTGGTGACGTGAAGGTGTCGATAGAAGCTAGGTGGCAGATCAATCGTTTCCGTCTGACGTCGTCCTACCTTATTCTTCGGTTGTGCTTCCTCAAATCCAGCTAAACGAGTCGAGGATGGGTCTATCCCAGCGTCCTGTTGCACATTGTTTGCTTGGGAAACGTTCGAGCGAGCCAGGGATGGCGTTTGGATTTCGGGCCGATCGAGTCCTGGAAGTAGTTTGATGGTTGGGTCGGAAATCACCACACCGCCCCCGGTACCTTCGAACCGCACGATGAGGCTTAGCTTTTTGCTATACCCACCCACTTCGTCCCACGGAATCCAAACGCTGTACGACGAGCCCATTGATGTCTGGCTCATGTGTTCGGCAAACTGCTCCGCCGTGAAGACGAATTTGCGTTCGGGTTTGACGCTTTCGGGATCGATCGAGTCGGCGTCGAATGCATAGACGGCCAAGCCACCATCGACTTCAATCGGTTCGGAATCATCTTCGGCATAGAAATAGATTCTTCCACCGAAACCTCGAATACCGGGTTGTTGCGGTTGATGTAGAACCGTGTCGGTCCAAATCACCATCATTCGGCTCGGTAACTCATCGTTTTCTTTTCCCGTAAAAAGATCTTTTCCGTTCTTCAGCTTATCGGGAACCAATTG
Source organism: Novipirellula aureliae (assembly GCF_007860185.1). Lineage (NCBI taxonomy): Bacteria > Pseudomonadati > Planctomycetota > Planctomycetia > Pirellulales > Pirellulaceae > Novipirellula > Novipirellula aureliae. Next base: position 1,462,991 of record NZ_SJPY01000001.1, on the reverse strand, counting down.
GCAACCGATGCCAAAGACGGTAAGAACCAAAAAAAGCAAAACGTTTATGCGACGATCGCGTAGCAGCATCACAAACGTCCTTCCTGGAGAGAAGGGGGAAAACTATCGGTGGGGATAGAGTTAGGTTGGGGAATAGGGGTTAAGCCGGAACCCATCGGTTCCGATTGCGGATCGTTCATCGGCTCGACTTGGAACGAAGGCGGGGGCATCTCGATCACTTCCGATGAATTCATTGGATTATCAAGATTAGGGGCCGCTAACACCGGAGCGATTGCGCTTTGCCCGCGCGGATCGATGTGCGGATAGATAATCTCGGTTTCACAGCTATCGAGTGAATCGGAAAACAATGTTCCTCCGTGGGGATCGGCAATGATTTCGCCATGCAGATCGAACACATCGCAAGCACACCAACTCATCCGTGCCATCTCGGTTTGCTTGAGTCGATCCATATCGGCGGAGGAACGAATCACGTGCGGCGTCAGGATGATCAACAACTCGGAGCGACGATTCGACACCGAATCAAAGCGGAAGAGATGTTTGACGAGCGGCAAATCGCCGAGCCATGGCACTTTTCGATGCACCTGTTTTTTGTTGTTCGAGATCAAACCACCGAGAATAATTGTCTCACCATCCGCTGCACTCACGGTCGCTTGAGCGCTAGCGACGTCGACCCGCGGGCTTCGCACGACCGTGCCATCCGTACTGACCGAAACGGGAATCCCTTCCGATTCGGGACCGACTTCTGATTTCTCGGCATCGATTTCCATCGTTACGTTTCCTTCGGGGCTGATTCGCGGGGTGACCCCAAGAATCAAGCCGACGTTCTCGAGTTCGATGGTGTTTTGTTGACCGACTTGAGAAATCGTCGATCCTGTGATTCGTGGTACTCTCTGGCCCACTTGGATAAAGGCGGGTTGATTATCGAGGGTGAGTACTTGAGGTCGGCTCAATACTTCCAATCGTCTCGTTTCTTTTAACGCCCGTAGCAGAACGCTGACATTTTGGCTGCTGGCCGATAATACCAAGCCTCCGAACCCCAATTCGTCATTGCCGCGTCCAACCGCGAAATTCGAGATCCCTTGTCCACCAACGGCAGCGGCGTTTGACAAGGCAGTTGCCGATGCACTATTTCCAAGTGAGTTCGTGTTGTTGAAATTGAATCCAGGTTCATTCGATGCCGCGACGACGACGTCTTGCGTGTTGGTCGTCACACCACCGGCAGTCGAATTTTGTGTGCTGCTAGTGACGGTTAGTAGGTCCCCAAGCAAACTTCGGTCGAACAACACCGAATCCTGAATCCCTAGCTCGACGCCAAACTCGGCCGCATCGCCGAGTGTGACTTCGGCGATCAACGCTTGGATCATCACCTGAGGCGGTTGTTCATCAAGTTTTTCGATCATTCGTCTGACTTCATCGAAATAGCGTGGCGTCGCGCTAACAATCAATTTGTTTGACACAGGCTCAGGAACGACAACGACTTCCTTTTCCAATTGGGCGTACGGATTGATTGAGCCAGGAGATGCGTTTTCGACGCGGCGAGTATTTCGCAAAAACTCATTCACCGCGAGGGCCACGTCGACCGCAGGCGAGTTCTTGAGTTGATAGACCGTGTTTTGTCGTTGCATCGCATCGGCTTCATCCAACCGAGTCACTAAGGCATCCACGATTTTGAGGTCGCCCGCCGATCCGGTTCCAATGATGCTGTTACTACGCACATCCACCGTAAAACGTAGTGGTGCAAGCGAGGATTCACCGGGCGAACTCGAAAGTTGGGCCGATGAGACCGGGTCCGCGCCCGCTTGGCTAGGCAGGAGGGATCGCAACGTTTCAACCAGACTAGCGGCATCGCCATTTTGGATGGGGAAAATCTTGATCTTTGCCACCATCCCGGGGCCATCTAATTCCCGAATCAATGCCTCGATCACTTCGAAGTTTTCGGCCGGTGCCGAAATGATTAAGTTGTTTTTGCGGGCGTCCACCGTGATCTGTACGTTATCCAAAATGCCAGACACAATCCGCAGCGGTTCGGAATATCCATCAAGAATCAGTTCCATTGCAGCCGAACGAGCCGACGAATCGGGGGCATTGATGGTTTCACGAAGGGTGTCGGCAATGTCGGTGGCCAAGCTATTTCGTATCGGAAAGACGCGAGTCCGCAGGACGACTTCGCCTTTTACGGTGTCGAGCCGCTCGACAAGCCGCGTGATTTCCAGTATATCGCGAGGTGCCGCATGAACGATCAACGAATTGGTGCGCTGATCGACCGTTAATTCAATTGCCGGCGTCAATTCTCCATCACGGTTTGCAAAGAAGTTCTCGATTGTGTTTTGCAACACCGCTGCGGTTGCATAACGCAGACGATACAAATTGAATTGTGTCTCAGGGTTCGTCGGTTGATCGACTTTGGCAATCAATTCCTTTAAGGCGGTGACGGCGTCCCCCCAACCGAGTAGCAGTAGCGCGTTTGGCTTGCCAAGCGGCGTGACCGTGGCTCGCCCTTGACGATTTCCAATTAGGCTCTCCTGAGTCCGTTCAATCAAATCGGCTACCTTTTGTGAGTTCGTGAATTGCAATTCAACGATCTCGATCGCCGGCTGAGTTTTCTGGCTTAACTGCTCCAACTCGCGAATGATCTCGGCCAGTTGATCCAGATCTTGGTCGCGTCCTCGCAAGATTATTGCATCAAGGTCTGGCAACGTTTCAACCTCCACCCCTTCCAGTTGTGGTAGCGATGGGACCGTCTCGGTCGGTGTCGGTTGCGGAGGATTGTTGCTGGGGGCTGGTAACTCTTCGGTCGCTGTTACGCCGTTTGAGGCTGTATTGGCTTGTGCTGTTTGGGCTTGGACGGTTTGGGCTTGGACGGTTTGGGCTTGGACGGTTTGGGCTTGCGCGATACCGGTCAGCCGAAACAGCATTTTGGCTCGGTGACCGCCAGTAGCGGCACCCTCTGCGTTCGGGCCGGCATTGGAGCCAGGAACCGACGGAATCATTTGCTGGACTTTCGGTTGAACATTCCGCGGCAACATCAATACGCGATGTTGTACTTGCTGTCCCGATCGAGTGCTCGCACCTGAGTAGCGTTGTGACAACACTGAAATCAAGCGGCTGAACTGTTCCACAACCGTTGCGGGGCCGTCAACCATCACGTCGTCACGGGCGAGGTCGATTCCAACTCGCAGCGTCCCCTTCTGAGTGCGGATGACCAATTCGCCTGACTCGGCTCGTTCGATTTGTAACCGTTCACCAAGCAACTGCAAAACATCGTGGTGGACCGACGCGGCACTACCGGGTGGTAACGGCAACAACCGCCGAGCCGTGGCGATGCTTTGATTCTTGGGTGGCGGAGTTGAAGTAGCTGATTGCGAAGGAGTAAGGGGCGAAGTGGGACGTTCGGGTCGAGGTAGTCGAACGGGACCGCCACGTGTGGTTTGGTCGGATGTGGGGCGGTCGATACGATCGAGGATTTGCTCCATCAGTTCGTGAGCCCAAGGGGGGCCATGCAAGATGACTCGGTCGCGTTCTTCGTCAATTCGCAATTGAGTTTGTGGAGAATCGGTCACCAATGGAGCAAAAACCGTCTCAATGTCACTCGCCGATTTGAACCGGACGGCATAGGAAACGGTGGATGCGACGTCTTGATTGTGGGGCGCAGCAGGCGGTGGCTGTGCGGCAGCAGTCCCCAACGTCATCACAACGAAAGAGAGAGTCAGGGCATAGAGGCAGGAAGGTTGAGCGAAATGAGGTTGAGTGGGGGGCATCCTTGCGATCGCCTTCATGGGGGAGGCAGGTAAAACGGAATCGATTCCGTTTCTAAAAAGGCTGTTACCGCTCGATGCTAGGAAAATTAGATAGCGACTGTCAAGCCAAACTATGGCTAAATGCTAGCGGAGAGCAAATTCACGGAGCGACCTAGCAACCTCGCGACTCTGTCACCTTCAGGCATCACGTTGCCAAACGTTTGGGGACGGGAAATTCGAGTACGAATTTGGTTCCTCGCCCCGTTTCACTTTGGACGCTAATGCGGCCTCCGTGTGCTTCGATGATTTTCCGAGCCGTCGGCAACCCCAATCCCGATCCTCCGTCCTTTGTGCTGTAGAACGGTTCGAACATGTGCAGCACCGTGTTGTCGTCCACGCCGCTTCCGGTGTCGATCAAATCGAGTGCGACGCCTGTCCGTGTGGTATACGTGCGAGCCCAGAGTTGGCCACCGGGCTGCATCGCTTCGAGCGCGTTTTTGACCAAGTTCATTAATGCCGCTTGCAAGGAATCGCTGTGCAGCAAAATCGCTGGCAAATCAGGGTCAAGGTACTTTTCGATATCGACGTCGTCCTGATCCGCCTGCGCCTGATAGGCGCGCAACACCGTTTCAATTTGGTCGTTCAAGTTACCGGGCACCAAGTCGATGTCACGGAGCCGAGCGTAACGCAGGAAATCTCTCAGCAGCGACTGCATCCGTTCACATTGTTGACGCACGATATCGATGCGGTTGATTGATCGGCGTCCGATCTGCGACTCGATTTCGGTCAAGTCTTCGCTCAATAAATCGATATTCATCAGAATCACGGATAGTGGATTCTTGATCTCATGGGCCAACGAACCGGCCAATTCAGCGAGTTCCTCGTACTGAGCTCGCATCGAATCGACTTCATCAGAGTTATTTTGCGGGTCAGACATGGACTGGGGGAAAATGATGTTCGAGGTATTCAGAATGCTTTACAATAGCGTTTGACCAGCGATCATGGGACAGGTCGATATCAGAGACTTAGGAAATTTCATGCCATCCGCTCCGCAGCCCAATCCATATGCTCCCTCGGCTATCATCGAAGAGGAAGAGAAGGCGATCGAGCCTAGGCGGGATGCGGTACGCATTTCCAACTATACCGTTGGTTTTAATACGATCTTCGTCGTGATCCTTTCAGGCGGACTTTTTGGTATGGTTTTGGCCTGTTTCGTGTTCGGATCTGAGTTGTTGTTCCGGGCGGCAGGTTTTACGGACCCAAGTCTGTTCGAAGCGCTCCTTTCAATACTCTATTTTGCCGCCATCGCATTTGGTTTCGGCATGGTTACCGCCGCATTTGCCGCCGTTCCAATGGTTCCGGCCTGTTTGTGGATGTATTCTGCGTCGGAGCAAAAGGGCAAATCGTGGACGCCCTCGTCGATTCGCATCTTCGGAAGCATCTCGGGTGCGGTGAGTGGCTATGCCTGTGTGGCAGTCCCGGCGTTGTTTTCCGGTTTTGGCATGGGGGTTCTGTTTGGATTCGTACCAGCGATGTTTGCCGCGATTTCTGTCCCTATCATGCTGGCCCCCCTCGCAAAACGGTGCCGAATTGCGTTGGAAAAAGAAGAATCCGAGCGTCGGCAAGAGCCCATGGCCGCATCAGTCGCAGACACCCAAGTCGCTATCGAGTGCTTCAAGAATTAGCAGTAATTCCGCTTCTTCGTGTACTTGAAATGCCCGAAGAAATGTTTCGTAGCGGCGCAGCATTTTCGCGATCTTCTCTTCCTGGTCAGTGGACACTTCTCCAGCCGACTCGACCAAGTGCCGGATCGATTCAAACAAGGACGAATGCTGACCACGCAGCGATTCTGCTTTCGTGCTCAATTCCGGGGCGGTGTCGATCGCTTCTTCAAAGTAGCCGTAGGCTTCCTCCAGCGAGAAATGTAGCGCCAATTGGTCGCGAAGTTCCGACCACAATTCGAGCACTTCTGTCCAGTGGTTACTCGCGATTTTCTCGTGAGACACCATCGGACGAATTTTTTCTAGTAGCACCTTTAAATGGTGGCTGTCGTCTTTGATATCCCTCAAAAATGCCGCGTTAACAGCTAAACGGCGAGTCGCGGTGAAATTTTCGGTCATGACGATCTCTTGGAAAAAGGGTGCGTCGATTTGGGAAGGCCGTGCGTGAACGCGATATTCTATCCCATTATCGCTCCATCGTGCCTTCAAAACCAGCCCCAGCTCGAAAAGGGGACCAATAAGTTGGCTAGGCTCGTTCGATTGGGAAGGGGATCACTTGATGAATGTTCACGCTTTTTGTTGCAACCATCAATAGGCGATCGAAGCCCATGGCGACACCCGTTGAAGCAGGCATCCCCTGCCTTAGCGCGGAAACCAAAGAGCTGTCGATTTCGATCAACGGCCTGCCACTCATCGCCCGACGCTGGTTTGCGATGCGTGATCGTTCGAGGAGCACGTCCGCATCAAGCAATTCATCGTAGCCGTTGGCCAATTCAACGCCCTCGAAAAACAACTCAAAGCGGGCGGCACACTCCGGATCGTCTTGGCAAGAACGTGCTAATGCTGCTTGGCTTAGCGGGTAGTTTTTGATGATGACGGGGGCTTCCAGCCCCAAGGAGGGTTGGATCACGCTCGAAAACAGCAAATCGAGTAGCGAATCACGATCCTCCGACATCCGCTCGGCCAATAGGCCATCGATCCGGCTGGCTTCTGTCACCAATGTCGAGGATGGCACCGAAATCGGATCAAACCCCAGAAAGGTTTCAAACAGATCGCGATATGTGATGCACTCAAAGTGAGGTTGCTTTAGCGTCTCACAAACCAGTCCCCCAAGTGTCTGAATGCCAGATTCGATATCGGCGCCGACGTCGTACCACTCCAGCATGGTGAATTCAATGTTATGCATGTCTCCCCGCTCCCCTGCCCGAAACACCGGTCCGACGCTATAGATAGAGGGGGCACCGGCGGCCAGCATTCGCTTCATCGACAATTCCGGCGATGTTTGCAAATAAAACGGCGATGACAAGTCACGGCTTGGCATCAATAATTGTGTCGTGTCGATTGTGATCGGATCGATATAAGGATCGACGATGCAATCGGATGCCAAGCATGGGGGCTGTACTTCGTAGAAACCACGATCATCAAAGTACGCTCGTACGTCGTGAAGTAGCCGAGCGCGTTGACGCAGCAGGCTCAGATCGGGTTGCTGGTAATTTACTCGATTCATCGTCTGAAATTTCTTGAAGGTGACTTGCCGCAACGACGTAGCCTAGGCTTCCAGCCTGGGATCACGATAAAACCCAGGCTCGTAGCCTAGGCTTCCAGCCTGGGACCACGGTAAAAACCCAGGCTCGTAGCCTAGGCTTCCAGCCTGGGGCCACGATAAAACCCAGGCTCGTAGCCTAGGCTTCCAGCCTGGGACCACGATAAAACCCCAGGCTCGTAGCCTAGGCTTCCAGCCTGGGACCACGATAAAACCCCAGGCTCGTAGCCTAGGCTTCCAGCCTGGGGCCACGATAAAAACCCAGGCTCGTAGCCTAGGCTTCCAGCCTGGGACCACGATAAAACCCCAGGCTCGTAGCCTAGGCTTCCAGCCTGGGGCCACGATAAAACCCAGGCTCGTAGCCTAGGCTTCCAGCCTGGGGCCACGATAAAAACCCAGGCTGGAAGCCTGGGACCACGATAAAACCCAGGCTGGAAGCCTGGGCCACTTCCAGCCTGGGGCCACGATAAAACCCAGGCTGGAAGCCTGGGCCACTTATAACCGGGACAAGCGAATTCATGAACGAAATTGATGCACACAACTTATCCGACAATCGATATGCACGTCAGGTCCGGTTCGATGCGATCGGGGTCGATGGACAGCGTCTGATCAGCCAATCGACTGTCGCGATCCTGGGATGTGGAGCGTTGGGCAGTGTGATTGCTGAAATCCTAGCACGAAGCGGCGTCGGCCAGCTCCGTATCATCGATCGTGATTATGTCGAATGGACCAATCTACAGCGTCAAGCCCTGTTTGATGAAAACGATGCTAAACAAGGTCGAGCTAAATCGGAAGCCGCCTGCGACCGGCTACAGTCGATCAATAGCGATATCACAGCCGAGCCTTTTGTCGCCGATCTTACCGCCGACAACATCGACCGGCACTTGCGAGGGACGGATCTTGTCGTCGACGCCGCTGATAATTTTTCGATTCGTTTTCTGTTGAACGATTGGTCATTGAAAACGAAGACGGCTTGGGTCCATGGTGGCTGTGTCGGGGCGGCGGGCCAAGTTCGATTGTTCAGCGGTCTCGGGGCACCCTGTTTCCGCTGCCTCGTTCCCAATCTACCACCTGCATCATCGGTCGCCACCTGCGATACCGCTGGTGTCGTCGGTGCGGCAACGCACGCGATCGCAAGTCTGCAAGCACTCGAAGCACTCAAGTGGCTATCGGGTAACCGCGATACGATTCATGAAAGCGTGTGGTCGTTCGATTTTTGGTCAAATCGATTTCGTGAACTTTCCATCGATTCTTCGCTAAGTCAATCATGCCGCGCCTGCGGTGAACGTCAATACGATTTTCTTGAAGGGGATCCTGTTGGCGTGGGAGAAACGATGACGTTGTGTGGACGCAGTGCGGTGCAAATCACCCCTTCAGCCATGGCAACCGTCGACCTCAATCAAATGGCTCTCCGTTGGCAAGGTCAAGGAGAGGTCCAGTTAACTCGTTTCTTCGTCCGCTTGACTTTAGCGACTTTGCGGTTGACCTTGTTTCGAGATGGGCGAGCGGTGATCGAGGGAACCGATCAATCGGGTGAAGCACGTGCCGTGTACGACCGTTTGGTGGGCAGCTAGAGCGTTGCGTGGCAAACGGCTGCGGTGGGTCCAATGAAACGGTTGGAAGTGGACCGCAATCGCCACTCTTCTACCGCGAGTCATGGGCGTGATCGTTTGCTTTTTTGTCACCCACGTTTGGCGTTTGATCGTTGGAGTGTGACGAAAGGCCATCATTTCATCAACGAGGTGATCTCTTGTTGATCCTCGACACTGGGCAAGCCAAAACCGCTGCTGTAATCAAATAGGTCAGCCAGCGTATTGGATCCAAATCGACCGTTCAGTATTTCCAGGTGATCCCCACCGACAAGGCCGGGATGGACGACACCCATCGTTCGACTGAGCATCAAGATCTCTTTGCGTAGATTCACGACGTAGTTCGCCATCCGAGCTGCCTTGTCTGTCGGATCGAGCCCGTGAATGAGCCAACGGTTTTGCGTCGCAACGCCTGTCGGGCAATGACCGGTGTGGCAGCGTTGCGCTTGAATGCACCCGATTGCCATCATCGGCTCGCGTGCCACAGCAATCATGTCGCAGCCAAGCGCAAACGCGAACATCGCTGAATCGGGAAACCCTAGTTTTGCGGCACCGATAAAGACGACATCTTCATGCAACCCCAATTCAGCAAACAATCGGTACACTCGGCTGAACCCCCATTTGAATGGCAGGCCCACATGATCGGAGAACGCTAATGGAGCGGCACCCGATCCGCCTTCACCACCATCGATACTGATAAAGTCAACCGCTCGATTGGTCGATGACATCAGTTGAGTCAATTCAGACCAAAACGGCATCTGACCCACGGCCGATTTGATCCCTACCGGAAGTCCTGTTTCGGCGGCCAGTTGTTCAACAAAATCCAATAGGGCATCCGGTCCGTCAAAGGCAGAATGAGTCGCTGGACTAATGCAGTCTTTTCCGACCGGAACCCCACGGATCTGGCTGACCTCTTGAGTCACTTTCGCTCCTGGGACAATACCGCCGACGCCAGCTTTTGCTCCTTGGCTGAGTTTGATTTCGATGGCGCGAATCGGGTGTCGAGCCACATTTTCTTTGAATCGCTCGAGACTGAACTTGCCGTCGGCATCGCGGCAACCGAAGTACCCCGTCCCAATTTGCCAAATCAGATCACCACCATGAAGATGATGACTAGAGATGCCGCCTTCACCGGTATTGTGTAAGCAACCAGCCAACTTGCATCCACGATTGATCGCCTCTACTGCTGGACCACTCAACGAGCCAAAACTCATGGCCGAAACATTGACGACCGAGGCTGGACGAAACGCCTTCGCTCGGCCACGTTTGGCACCGAGTGTTTTTGCACAAGGGATCGGGTGGTTTGGATCGTAGCCTGGTTCGCTAGCGTGCGGCAACGATAAAGGGAAAGCGCTGTGTTTTAGAATCAAGTAGTTTTCGGTTTGCTCCATCTCATTGTCGGATCCAAACCCAAAATAGCTGTTCTTCTGCTTCGCTGTTGTATACACCCATCGGCGTTGATCACGGCTGAATGGCCGCTCTTCGTCGTTTCCCGTGACGATATACTGCCTCAGTTCAGGGCCAATCATTTCTAGCAGATAGCGAAAATGCCCAATGATCGGGAAGTTCCGTAGGATGGCATGTTTGCGTTGAAACAGGTCATAAGCAAAAATGCCCAACAGCAAACCGCAAACGACGAAGATAACCCACCAATACCACATTTTTAGCTCTCCGGCTCAATCTCTCTGATCGGATTCAACACACTGTGCGCTCCGTATTGGAGGACGCTCAGAAATGATGGGTCAAGATATCAGAGACGCCGCTTTGAGATAACCACGTCTGGCGGCAAATATGTCAGCCCGACAGGCGTCGGAGTGACGTTCGCGATTGTCACCTCCCTCTACCGTGTCTCCCGATAGGGTGGCGCTCACCAAATTTCGGGGCAAAGAGGCTGGTGTTCTGGGTGCTGGGGCTGGGGCTGGGGCTGGGCGGCTGGGCGGCGGCAAATGCCGAACGAAATCGGGCAAAGAAACTCGGGTTGCATGGTCGGTCCCGTAGCCGCCCTCGATTCCTTGGGACCTGACGACCCCTGCGCGCGGTTGGGAACCCTGGGTAGACTTCCTTTGTGCCCAAAGAGTTTGTGCCCAAAGAGTTTGTGCCCAAAAAAATTTGTGCCCAAAAAAAATTGTGCCCAAAAAACAGGTGCGCAGGTATTCATTGATTCTTATTCTGGCGGATACGAGGAAACATCATCTTGCCCAATCTCTCTCCCGCTGGGACTCAAGTGGTCCAAAACCTTTCCAATCGCTATGGACTTTCTGCCGATGCGGTCACTCATATGTTGGTTGCTGTGAGCAACGGAAATGGGTCGATGGCACAATTCAGCCACCCCGAATTTGGCGGTTCTGGCCAATGGATGCAGGGTGGAATGACGATGGTTAGCGATCTGTTCAATAATCATTTGAAGAACTTAGTTAATAACCTTTGCTCTGACATCGCTGCGGAGTTGGCCAGTCACCAACTGACTCAGCCAACGGGATCGTTTCAATCGCAGAGCCAAGGTGGGACGCATTGTCAATCGCAAATGGCCGGAATGCCTGGATCAACGAATGAACTGTTCGTCCCCGATCCGAATGACCAATGGTGGCCGCAAGATCTAGGAACCCCTCGTGCTGTTGGTTCGCAGAACAGTACAAAGTACGCCTACTTTCCCGAGGCACATCGATTGGCCGTTACCACCGGTGGTGAGCCATGGGTGTACGACACGCTCAACCATCAAATCGGCGGGTTTGGCCAGCAGCAAGGCGGTAGCGGTTCGATCACTTTTAGTAGCCAATTCGGAACCGTCGACTTGGCGACTCTGCCGCTTGTTGCCCGCGGCAACACCAAGGTGGACGCACCGAGTCACTCCGCCCCGGTCTCTTTCGATAAAGACCCCACAACGGTTTCGGTTGAAGCGGCGGCGAATGTGAAAGGCCAGCCTGCAAGTGCAGACGACATTCTTGGAACCATCGAACGACTGGGAACACTCCGAGAAAAGGGGTTGCTAAGTGATGAGGAATTCGCTGCGAAAAAAGCCGAGCTATTAAGTCGACTGTAGTTAACTGCAATCGATCGCCTGCGACCTGCTCCTACGGCTTCAATTGGTTCTTTGCCGATTGCAGAAACTGGAGCGCGTCCATTGGGGTCATGGCGTTGACATCCAACTTTTGGATTTCTTCGATTAACGGGTGGTCGGCCAAGCCGAACAGATTCAATTGGTAATAATTCTGTTTCGATGATGTTGGCAGAGGCGATAAGTTGGGTCGGTCCAACGAGTCGCGGTGGTTCATCTCGAGTTGTGCTAGCACATCCTTAGCCCGCTCGTTGACCGATTGGGGGATGCCCGCCAAACGTGCGACATGGATGCCGTAACTCTTATCGGCACCGCCCGCGACAATACGGTGCATGAAGACGACTTCGTCGTTCCATTCTTTGACGGCAACGTTTAAGTTAGCCACACGCGGCAACGTTTCGGCAAGTTGAGTCAATTCGTGGTAGTGGGTTGCGAACAACGTGCGGCAGCCAACGTGTTCATGCAAATGCTCGGAAATCGCCCAGGCGAGTGACAGCCCGTCGTAGGTGCTCGTTCCTCGTCCGATCTCGTCCAGGATCACCAAACTTCGCTCCGTAGCGGTGTTCAAAATCCGAGCGGTTTCGACCATTTCGACCATGAACGTACTTTGGCCGCGGCTAAGCTCGTCGCTGGCACCGACCCGAGCAAAGATGCGGTCGGCGATTCCAATGGTCGCTTTTTCCGCCGGGACAAACGAGCCAGCTTGTGCCATCAGTGTGATCAGTGCGACCTGTCGAATGTAAGTGCTCTTTCCAGACATGTTCGGTCCGGTAATCAACAAAATCATGCCGGAGTCAGGCGAATGGGTGCAATCATTTGGCACAAATTCACCCTGCGGAAGTGTCACATCTAAAACGGGGTGTCGCCCGGCTTCGATGGTTAGGATCGATTCGTCGACGAGTTTTGGGCGTATCCAACGGCGAGCGGCAGCGATTTCCGCCAGCGAGGCGAGTACGTCTAGCTCGGCAATCGCAGCGGCAACCTCTTGCAGTACGTTCAGATGCTGGTGGGCTTGCGTGCGCAGATTCTGGAACAGCATCTGTTCCCGCGTCGATGCTTTTTCATCCGCCGACAAAACCTTCTCTTCGTACTCTTTCAGTTCGGGCGTGATGTAACGTTCACAATTCTTGAGCGTTTGTTTACGAATGAAATCGCCTGGGATTTTGTCACGTTGTGTATTGTTGACTTCGAGAAAGTACCCGAAGACGCGGTTGTAGCCAACTTTCAAGTTGGCAATCCCGGTCTCTTCCATCTGTTTCTGCTGGTACGCCGCGATCCACTCTTTGCCGCCACTAGCAAGCGACCGCATCGCATCGAGTTCTTCGTCGAAACCAGCACGAATGAAGTTTCCGTCCGATGCGGATAGTGGGCACTCGTCGGTAAGAGCACTTTCCAGATGCGCGCGAAGTTCAGGGCACAGATGCAGATGGGCTTCGACGAAGCCGAGTCGCTCGGCTTTGCGATCCGTCAAACGGGCTTTCAAGTCGGGCAAACTCGAGAGTGTTCTAGCAACTTGTTGCAAATCACGAGGCCCAGTGCGTCCCGTGGCGATGCGGGCCAACAGCCGAGTCAGATCGAAGGTTTGTTTGAGCGTTTCGCGAACGTCGCCGCGCAGTTTCGAGTCCTTGACCAATTCAGCGACCGCATCGAGTCGATGTTCGATTCGTTCGCGATCGATCAAGGGAGCGGATACCCAATCCGCCAGCAGACGAGCGCCCATCGGCGTACAGGTGCGATCGATTACCCCGAGCAGGGATCCGTCGCGAGACCCGCTGCGGATGGTTCTTGAAATCTCCAAGCTATGCCGCGTCGACGCATCGATTTGCAAGACGCCCGATTGATGGTGTGCCCTGATCTCCTTGAAGTGATCGAGACCACTTCGCTGAGTCTCTTGCAGATACGTCAGCACGGCGCCGGCGGCACGGATGGCGGGGGCATCCGAATCTCCGAAACCGAAGCCTTCGAGATTGTGGACGGCGAACTGCTTGCAGAGTGCATCACGCGACGAATCTTCGGCGTATGACCACGCAGGACGCGATGTCCATGACCATGGAGCGGTCGTATCGGGACTGAATCGTACGTCGTCTTCACGGTAGATCACTTCGGCTGGGCCGATGCGAGCGAGTTCGTCTTCGATTCTCGATTTTGGAAAGACACCTGCTTCGAAACGTCCGCTCGACAGTTCGGCCCACGCGATTCCCGCGAGCGGTTCGGCATCGTCTTTGCTGTTTGCGTTCGACTTTGCTTTGGTTTTGGGAGTGACCAAATAGACGGCTGCCAAGTAGTTCGCTTCGCGCGGATCGAGCAGTCCATCGTCGGTGAGGGTGCCCGCGCTAACCAGACGCGTGATTTCACGGCGGACGAGTCCTTTGGCTTGCTTCGGATCTTCGACTTGTTCGCAAACGGCGGCTCGGTAGCCAGCCCGGATCAACTTGTTCAAATAGGAATCGAGTTGATGGTGGGGGAACCCAGCCATCGCGGTCGGGTTGTCGCTGTCCTTATCGCGGCTGGTCAGCGTTAAGCCAAGGATTTTGGCAGCAACCTTGGCATCGTCCAAGAACAATTCATAAAAATCGCCCATGCGGAAAAATAGCAATGCGTCGCCGCACGCCTCTTTCGCTTCATGGTATTGTTTCATCATCGGTGTCATGCCGCAAATCCTAACGCCGAAAAATGAAAACGGCAAGCTCTTGGATGCGTTGGAGTCCAAGCAACGACGAAAAGCTTGAGGCGTCTTGCGACGCTGCTCAAGCTTTCGTGTACAAGGGTTGTGGTTCCCGGCGCGTGTTGGGGACAACCCTCGCATTCCTCCGCCCTACGGATGAATCGGTTCGTGTGCTCGCAAGCTGGAAGCTTACGCCACAGCTCGTTACTGCTAGGGGAGTGCCCGCCTGGATACCGGTTGGGGTGTGTAGTCCACTTCGACGTCGTCGGTATAGCTGATCGGTTTGACAGAGCTGCCGATCGGCGACTCGAACGTGTTATCGTCACTGGAGTCCGGCAAACGATTCATCTCAGGCATTGTTGCCGCGGGGGTTCCGGGCGGTAGCGGTTCCACCAGGGTTGGCCCCGAATCAAACATTTGCTGAGGTGTGCCCATCTCACGGAGCGGCGTATCGTCGATGTCGATCGAATCGCGGTAAGGCGACAAGTTCAGGTTCAATGGATCGTTTGCCATGTCTCCGCTCATGATGCCGACGGCTGAGTTCGCATCACGCAGAGGCCCGGTTCGGACGACGCTTGGCCGCGACACACCGTATTGGCCTTGTTTGCCAGCACTTCGTTCGCGAGCACGTTCGAGAGCATCCCAGTAGGCTTTTTTGTTCCATGGTCCTTCACGAAGCGTGATGTTACTATTGGCCAGCAACGTGCCTTTCAAATAGTCGGTGTAGTTCATCGATTTGTTGTACTCGCCAAGAGCGCGGTAGTAGTCGATTTGGGCTTGAGCACGACGCTGTTGACTTTGCAGCACCACGTTCACTGGGCTTCGTCCGCCCTTGAACTCGGCCAGACGTGCTTCGACTTCTTGTTCCGCAGCTTGCCATCGTTGAGCATTGGTTTGCACCAATTGATAATGGGTTGCCACTTTGGCTACGGCGTCACTTAGTTGGCTGACCAGCAATCGTTCTTGGTCTTGCAAGAAAGCCTTTTCGCGGGCCAATCGCAACTGAGCACCTCGAATGCGTGTCAATTCACGACGAGCACCAAACGCCGGCGGTGTGATTTCCAAACGAACGGCACCCTCTTGGTAATTGCCTCCGGTCAATTCAGCGAGAGCACTACTGCCCACGGCAGGGAAATCCAGCCCGTTACGTTGTGATGGTCCGAGTGTATCGCCGACACCGACCCAGCGGTAAAGTAGTGACAGGTTGACTTCGGGAAGTAGTTGGTTCTTTGCCGACATTAGCTCAAGCTCGTTTTGCTTCAGCCGTGTTTTGTTACGGCGAAGCTCAGGGCTAAGGTACAGCATTTGTGCAACCGACTCGTTCCAGTCGTATTCGATTCGAGCGAGCGACGGTTCTTGAATCGGTCGAATCAGTCGCCCATCGGTGGGCGATAATCCCATCAATTCGCGAAGCACTCGTTCGTTTCCGTAGACACCGAAGCGGTCTGATCCGGGCAAGTTCGAACCTGCAATCGCCGATTCCAAGATGCCGCGGAATTGATAGTACTGTTCAACCGCCTGAGCCAACTCTTGGCGTGTACCTGTTCCGTTTTCTAAATTCAAACGAGCAAACTGGGCCGTGGCAATCGCACTGTTTCGACCAATGATCGCTGTCGATACGTTACGGTACGATACGTACAGATTCCAATAGGCGACTTCGACATCGCGAACAAGGTTTCGCACTTGAGCTTCGTATTCCGCCAAGGAAATGTCTTCATTCAAGCTGGCTAGGACGACGGGGATACGATTGATTAGCGTACCGCGATTACGCATCAACGGATGCTGTACTTGAGCTTCGACGATAGCGGTCCAGTCACTTGGGACCGATCGTGAAATCGGGCTAATCTCAGCATTGGTACGCGAGTATAAAATCTGTTGGCGGAGGGTTGCGACGCCGCCGGTGGCTAACCGTTTGCTGATGGCCGATTGTTGGCTGCCGTCGTAGGAACGGTAGAGTTGTGGGTTGACCGTGTTGGCTTCCCCAACGTTTCGAGGTCGGTCGGTATTGGCGTAGCTGAGAAATCCGCTCGCCTGTGCATCGAATTCGGCCAACGCATCTTCGACGCCACCGATTTGGTTGGCTCGCAAAACGCCCCGCGGTAAAACGCGGTTGCCATCGCTATCGACGGTTAGCGGAACGGACTGGGTCGTCGACTGTTGGACGGCGACGTCGTAAATGCTACCGAATTGGTCGGCATTTCCGCTTGTGAATTGGGTTGCAATGTTTTGGCGAAATTCAGCATTGCCACTCGTTGTCGGTAGAATCTTGGCATTTTGTAGCGCGATCGAGACCGCTTCTTCGACCGTCAAGTCCCAGAATTGGTAGTCGTGATTGCCCACGGTCAACGGAGGAAGTGCCTCGGTCGTCTCAGCCAAACTATCGACTTCGACATCGGGGTACTCGATGGAAGTGGCTTCGTTGAGATAGAACTGAAGGTCCGGAGACTCATTCAGAAAAAACGGTTGGGTTGGAGCGCACCCGGTCGCAAAAAGGATCGCAATCCCTAGCTGGAGATACGCAGCAATTCGAAACAAGGAGCGATTCATGCTCTAGGCTTCCTGGTGCGGTGCCGACGTAAAACGCGCCAAAACGAGTTGCCGTTGCAACAAGCGCGTCCCCGTACGGGCCGAGTGTGGAAGCCCCCCTCCGAAACTTTGCCGAATCACAACGACGTGAATGGCAAAGCCCTCGTCCGAAGTAAGGTATCGGACGACCGGTTAGGTAAACTTTGACGCTTCTTCCGTTTTTTTTGAAGGTTTCTAGAAGAGCCGTCGGATCGGTCAAACAAAACCAGCGAATGCTTTGTCAACGCTTGATTTTCGGCTTGCAAAAGAGTGGCTGGGCATCTTGGCTCCGTGAGCTGCGGCGGGAAGCCACAGCCACAAATGATTCTTCCCCTCCCTCTTCGTTGTGACAAAGCACTAGCAAAATTGCCCAAACTAACGCCGGATAACGAATCTTTTCCCAACCCCAGAAAAACTCGTCGTTTTTATCTGCACCCATTGACCAGACTTGTCACAATGACCGCGGATACTAGTCATGTGGGTGAGACAACGTGACAGCAAGCAAAGATCCAAGTGCTTCCAATCACGGATGGGCACCAGTACGATATTGATATTCACGGGAAATTTCTGAATCAAAAGGGAATCATCAGATGGCAAAGAAAGCAGCAAAAGCAACGGGCAAAACAAAGGTTGATCCAGCACTCAAGGCCGTCTTGGCACTTGAACCTGGTCTCAAAACCACCCTGGACCAAATCGGTAAAGCGTTCGGGGACGGGGCGATCATGCCACTTGGCGGAAACCAGAAATTTCAGATCGATGGTATCCCGACCGGCAGTCTAGGTCTCGACATGGCTTTGGGCGGTTACGGCGTCCCGCGTGGACGCATCATCGAGGTTTTTGGCCCTGAATCGAGTGGTAAAACAACTCTGGCTTTGCACATTGGTGCGGAAGCTCAAAAGCTTGGTGGCATTGCCGCGATCATTGACGCCGAACACGCCTTCGACCCCAGTTGGGCAAAGAAGATTGGTGTCGAACTCGATACGCTTTTGGTCAGCCAGCCAGGGTGTGGTGAAGAAGCAATGCAGATCTGTGAAATGTTGGTCAAGAGTAACGCGGTCGACGTGATTATTGTTGACTCGGTCGCCGCTCTGGTGCCGCGAAAAGAACTCGAGGGCGAAATCGGTGACTCGCATGTTGGTTTGCAAGCAAGGTTGATGAGCCAGTCGATGCGGAAATTGACCGGAGCGATCTCCAAGAGTAAATGCGCGGTCATCTTTATTAACCAGATTCGCGAAAAAATCGGAGTCACATTCGGCAGTCCCGAAACGACTCCCGGCGGTCGAGCACTGAAGTTTTACTGTTCATGCCGTATCGATGTTCGCCGTATCGGAGCGTTGAAGGATGGCGAAGAGCAAGTCGGCCAGCGGGTCAAGGCAAAAATCGTTAAGAACAAGGTGGCACCACCGTTCCGCATTGCTGAATTCGACATGATGCACAGCAACGGTATAAGTTATGAAGGCGATTTGCTCGACCTTGGCGTCACGCACGACATCGTTTCACGCAGCGGTTCGTGGTTCAAGTACGGTGAAACCTACTTAGGGCAAGGCAAAGAGAAGGCTCGCAATTTTTTGATCGAGAACTCCGATATCGCCGACGAGATCAAGACCAAGGTTCTAGCCGCAGGCGGTTATGCGGGACCCGTCGAAGAGGGGGATGCCATCGAGGACGAGAGCGGTGAAGCGGCCAGTGAAGTTGCTGACGCCGCTAACAGCTAATCGATATCGCCCCGTTTTTTCGGGCTCGACCGAAGAATCCGTGGTTTGATTCATCCATCCCAAGTAACGAAGGGTAGGTTTTTCAGGCACCGCAGGGCAAAAAGGATGCTTTCGGTGCATCGGCAATCGGACGTTCAAAAATAAACCTCGGTAAAACAAGCCGTTTTATCAAGGCCAAGCGAGACATCCTTCCCTCCCTGACCCCGTTGTCCCTAAGAAAGTTGTCCCTAAGTAATTTGTCCCTCAGCAGAGCCAGGCCGGAGGCCGCAACATCCACTCACAGGCCGGAGGCCGAAACATCCTTGCCGGTGGCGTGAGCCCTTCGATCTGTGGATAGTTGCACCATCGACCCACAGGCCGGAGGCCGCAACATCCACTGCCGGTTGCGTGAGCCCTTCGATCTGTGGATCGTTGCACCATCCACTCACAGGCCGGAGGCCGAAACATCCTTGCCGGTGGCGTGAGCCCTTCGATCTGTGGATAGTTGCACCATCCACTCACAGGCCGGAGGCCGAAACATCCTTGCCGGTGGCGTGAGCCCTTCGATCTGTGGATCGTTGCACCATCCACTCACAGGCCGGAGGCCGAAACATCCTTGCCGGTGGCGTGAGCCACCGGATGGATGAAAATCGAACCACTAGCCCGGAGGGCGACA
Organism: Novipirellula aureliae; assembly: GCF_007860185.1. Classification (NCBI taxonomy): domain Bacteria; kingdom Pseudomonadati; phylum Planctomycetota; class Planctomycetia; order Pirellulales; family Pirellulaceae; genus Novipirellula; species Novipirellula aureliae. Next base: position 1,443,746 of record NZ_SJPY01000001.1, on the reverse strand, counting down.
CATTACGATCGATATGTCGGCCTCCGGCCTGAAAACAATGCGACGTCGGTCGAGAAGTGATGGATGACATTCACAAATCGGCCCATCGTGGGCACCGAGCCAAGAGGCCGAAGGAAGAGTCCAAGATCGCATACCGTCGCCGCCGTGATTTCGGCGAAACACCCTTCCCGGTCATCAAGGTGATGTTCGATCGGCCTCGCTTCTTGCTCCGAGGCATCGAGGGATTCGAGCAAGAGTGGCAATGGGTATCGGGACTGCCATGCCCCCAAAAAAACTTCCGCAACTTCCTTTTAACCCACAAATCCTTCTGAAGAGCCCCTTATTTTAGACGGTTCAACTTGAACACAATGCGATCAAGTGTTTCGATTAGCTCCGCTTGATCCGTCACATGACTCCACGAGATCCGCACTGCGGAATCGGAGTCTGACGCGGGAACCCCCATCGAATTCAAGACGTGACTGCTCGTCGCACAGATGGACGTACAGGCCGACCCGGTTGAGATAGCTGCGATATCGCTTAGTTCATCGATCACCCGTTCGGCGTCTAGTCCGGCAAACGAGGCACACAAAACATGAGGCAAAGTTGTTTCGGGGGCGCCATGCACGATCGGTCTTAGAATGGCTAGTTTTTCCAGAACGATTTCTCGAAGTTTCTGGCAATGAGCACTCCGCCGTTCTCGCTCTTCTTGAGCCAATTGTACCGCCAACGCAAAACCACTGATCAACGCGACTGGCAACGTTCCTGGTCGAAGCCCTAATTCCTGGCCACCGCCAAACATCAATGGCGATAATGGAATCACTTCGGAACCTCGTTTGCGAGCGATCAACGCTCCGACGCCTAGCGGACCGTTAAGCTTGTGGCTGCTGACACTCAAGAGGTCGATTCGAGGGTGATCGATTTGCTCAGCCTCTTTCGCGAAACCTTGGGCTGCATCGACATGTAGAAAAACGCCTTTACGCTCGCAAAGGGCATCGGCTAACGAGTGGACCGGTTGGATCACTCCCGTTTCGTTGTTGACGTGCATCAGTGAAACAAGAATGGTGTCTTCACGGACTGCATCAACGATCATTTGAACCGGGATCCTACCACTTGGTTCAGCGTCGATTCGAGTGATTTCAAAACCTTGGCGAGCGAGTTCGCGGAGTGGTTCGAGTACCGATTTGTGCTCAATGCTCGTTGTGACGATATGCTTCTTGTTGGTCTGCTGAGCATAGGGAGCCAAACCGAGGATCGCCAAATTGTTGCTTTCTGTCGCCCCCGAGGTGAAGATTACTTCATGTTTGCGGGCGGATACGACCGCTGCAATTACGTCTCGTGACCGATGCACCTGTTCTTTGCTGTGGCGTCCGAGTTCATGCGGACTCGACGCATTGGCATAGAGTTCTTGGAAGCAACGTACGACTTCGCGTTGAACTCTCGGGTCGATCGGCGTTGTGGAACAATGGTCTAAATAGGAAGCACTCATGGCGAATTCAGCATCACAGACGATTTTTCGAGAGCGGCAAGGGTGTAGAGGACCGGATACAAGCGTTCGAAATACCAAAGCTTGGCAAAATAAAAACCGATCGGGGAAGCGGGAAACTGCGTCCCCCCAGCGGTCCGATCGATCAAAAAGTTGATGCCACGTTCGACCGCCTCGCGTATCTCGTTTCGGTCAATGGTGCTGCGACCGAGAGTTTGACGATCGATAACCATCCAAATTGCCGCCAACGCTTCGACGGCCAAGCCGGTTTCTTCGATCGAGGAGGGAATCGCCCGGTCGGCACCCCATCCACCGTCGTCGTTCTGAATCGACCGTAGCCATTCGACCGCAGCCTGCCAATTGATCTTCGTTCGCGACAGGATTTCATCGGGAGAGTTGCTCCTTGATGATGTCGAGTCCATGAGCAGATCCGCAATTGCCAGGAGGACTCGAGAGGTGCCATAGACGCGATTTTCCTCGGGCGAGGCGTGTTGATTTCCAAACCAAAGCGGAGACCAGAATCCTGATTGGCTCTGTTGGGAAGCCAGATAGCGTTCGCCACGGCGGATGCCTTTGCGCAGGACTTTTTGGAGTTTCGGTGGAACGTGATCGATCCAGGCGACCCATGCGCGGATTGCATGCGCGGTAATATCACAGCTGCTACGATCGAATGGCAGTGTTCCCCAGCCTCGGCAAAAGGTAGGCATGCCTCCGTCTCGATTTTGAAGTTGAGCCAACCATTGAAGTCCAGCGGTGGCAGCCGATAAGTCGTTCTCGCCGGAGAGCTTTTTCAGTGCTAACAACGCGCCCGAGGTGTCATCGGCATCGGGGACGCCACCGGCCAAGTCGGTCCACGCCCAGCCGCCCGGCGCAGCGTGTGTAAACGGATGCTCGGTCGTGTATTGCTGGGCGAGCAACCATTGGCGGACCGTTTCGGAGCAATACAGATCATGCGGAGCTGTGGAATTCTCTTTCGCCAGTGAATTGACAGCCAGTGCATTGACAGCGAGTGTTGTGGTCCAGGTCGCTAGGTTTGTGTCGATTGGCCAAGAGCCATCGGGCCGTGCCGATGCAACGATAAAGTGGATTCCATTTTGAATGACTCGCCAAGGCGTTGCTTCGCACGCCAACAATGCGATCACGACAAAGCTAGTCAGGGGTGTCGCTTCCAGAAAGCCGCCGCCAGTTGGCTGGATTTCTTCCAGTTTTCGCTGAGTCGTTTTCCAGGCCAATTTTCGGGCGATCCGTGCGAAGGGATTTCGGGATGGCAAACGCTGGTGCCGAAGTTGTCCCATCGCGATGAGTGCTGGCAACGCATAGCTAACCACGGGAAGTCGTGCGATCGCAAAGCATTGATGGGGTAATGCAGCCACTTCAAAGGGCAGTTGGACAATCTGCCGCCAGGCGTCTTGTTTTCTTCCCAATCGTCCGCGGATTGCAAGCGTGGTCAGAATGGGGACCGAAAACGTACGGTCACGCCCGTAGCGTTGAGAAATCGCCTCGGCAATTTCGTCGGGCTCAAGTGAGCCCGCGATGCGTTGGATCCAGCGTTCGCATTTCGCTTCCGCGGCGCGGATCCGGCTTGCGTCCTTCGGCGGTGCATCGTGATCCGCCAATGCAGCCCAAACCAATGCGGTTGTACTGATGTTGCTTGAACTAAGAACCGAATCACCCCATCCCCCATCCTCGTTCTGAGTCTCGATCAACCAGCGACGTCCAGCATTCAATCGTTCTCGACAATCCTTTAAATCGTCTTCGCTACAAACGTGGCGATCCTCGTCAAACCTTTTCTTCTGCTCGGTGGAATCGTCGAAACGTTTTCGCTGTTTTGCAGCAAACGCCTTACGGGAAGATCTCTCTGTCAACGATGCTTGACAGTGTTTTACAAATTGCTCGAGTGCAATGACGGCGGTCGCGGTCGCGAGCGCGCTTGACGACAGGTGCCCTTCCCAGTGGCCATCGGCTGTGATTTGCTCGGCAAGCGACCGCCGGGTTTGGTAGATCGCGGAGGTAAACGAATTTGCATCGACCCTCGTCTCGCTTTCCGGCGATTGGTTTGCGAAACTCCGACCAATCATCCTTCCGAATCCTCGTTCCGAATCCTTGCTGTTGGCATTACCGAGAGATGGCCGAGGGCAAGCAGTGCGTAAAAAGTGTATTCCACATCGGCATGGGTATCCTCCCATTGTCCGTAGAAACCGCCGCGATTGGTCCAGAGACTGTCGATAAAGTCGAGGCATAATTCGCTGATTTCGACGTCGACGTCCACTTTCAATGCCGCCAGTGCATGAAGAACCGTTGCGGTTGAAAGAAGATCAGGGATTGGCATCAATTCACTGACGCAAAAACCTCCTTGGGGATGGAAGCAGCTCAGCAGCCACTCGGCTGCCCGCTCCATCGACTCAAGCCGGCCAACGGATCTCATCAATCCGACCGCTCCTGCGGTTTGCGGAGCGAGCGAGATGGGCATGTCGAGTGAATTGTAATATCCGCCACGAGGGTCTCGTAGTGAAGTAACAAAATCGAGCAATGAATCGAGATGAGGGATCGGGTATCCGAGATCTTGGAACGCACCTACGGCGACGAAGCATCCGTAAAGGCTCGACGCTTCACCTTCGTGACCAAGGCGATAGCCGCCGTCGGCGCCGCGATATTTCAAAACTTCGTCGACCAATTCCTCCACCGGGCAGGCCCCTCGAGAATGGGTCGCCGCAGCGTTCCAGCATCTTGCCAGGCAAGACAAATGGACGAGGTCCAAGCTAGCAAGATTGCGACTGCAGGAGCGGACGTAGGAGAGCAACCAATCGGCCGGAAGGGTCTGTTGAAGTGCAAGGGAGCCCTCGATCCCAAAGACGCTATAGTACAGATCACTGTTGCCTGCGCGATCGCGGAAGCCGCCATCGGGATGCCGTTGTTGGGCGAAGAAATCAACCACGAGGGGAGTCGAGTTGCCGAGGATCTGTGGCGCGAGTCTCGCTACTTGAACCATTTCGAGTCTCAGATTCACCGCACCAACCCTTTACTTCCAAACTGAAAATTTTGCCCACGACACGGCGAAGTAAACCTTTCAAACTCGGCGATGTTAATTCCGCCAAAATCCGAAGCGATTGTTCTTTGAATGATTCTTGTAGAACTTGGCAGCGTTCGAGAATTCCGAACTCGTCCATCATTGCACGCACCGCTTGTAGTTCTTCGCGGCTGCTTTCGCGATTCCAAACGCGTTCGACCAATTTCCGTTGTTCCGGTTTTGCGATCGTCCGCTCATACAACAGCGCCAACGGCAAATTTGGCCGAATCCTTTGGAGGTCGGTTAAATAATGCTCGCTGTCAAAGTCCTCTAGATCGTCTCGGATTTGATAGGCAACGCCAAGCGAATCACTATACCGAGTGAGCAGATCCAAAACATCGTCGTCAGCGCCACCGAGAATCGCTCCGAGTTGCAACGCGACCTCGAATGCGGGAGACGTTTTGCGGCGGAAAATGTCCAACACCTCTAGCTGAGACAACGGTCGTGGTGAACGCATCCAACTCAATTCCTCGCCTTGCCCGATACTCAACATGCGATGCCCTTGTGCCGCCGATCGCAAAACCGCTCGTAAACGGTCCGGCGGCAGGTCACATTCGCCGATCAAACGATACCCTTCCCCGATAAGAAGGTCTCCGATGTTAAGCGCCATCGGCACCCCGCATTGCTCATGCAGCGTCGCTTCACCGTAACGCAGCGCGTCATCATCCTCGATATCATCATGAATAAGTGAGGCTTTGTGGAAGCATTCGACCGCGATCGCTAACCGTTTCAAATCCTCGGGGGGGGGCGTTTGTGATTCACCCTGGAACGCTTTCCAAGCACAGGCGGCCAAGAACGGTCGCCATCGTTTACCGTCTTTGGACAACCAATCCCGAGCTATCGTGTCCGCTTGCGAAATCGGATCCCCAAGCATTTGAGTGATTGTCGGCTCGTTAAACCAGCTTTGCACATCGGTACGCAAAGCATCGAGATCCAAGCGGTAGGTTCGGTCATCCGAATGCAGGTGGATAACCTCCCAAATCCATTCCAAATCGACTGTCACGTCTTTGCAATCGTCTTGAAGCAGTGGAATCGCCAACCCGGGGATCGCCGCGGATTCCACATAGGGGAATGCTTTTTCGAGAACCGACAAACAACTGACACCGACGATCGCTTCGATCTTTCCCGTCTCGATGATCGCCATCACAAGCGCCGATCCTTCCGCGACCAATACCGCGTACCCCAAACGTTCGGCTTCCTCTTGTAAGTCTTGAATCGAACAGAGTCCGCATTGCTTGCACAGCAGCCCAAATTCATCGAACGGGGCTGGGCATTTGTCCTCGATCCTCAAGCATTTAGGAAGCAGCAACAACCGCCGGTTGAACGGCACCGACGCCAACGTATCCTTCCAAACTTCGCCGTTGATTATGACGCCAGCGTAATCAGCATAGATTTCAGGCCACGCGTGTTGTGCCATGAAGTCATCGGCCAAGCCGCGAAGTTCCGATTGGTCCAGTGGCGGAACGGGGTTTCGCTCTGCGACAAATCTAGCGACTTCGACTCGCATCCGTTCCCGTTCGCTGAGCGTCTGTGGGATATTCTCTTTCGGCTTTCTTTGTTTCTGAACCGGGACGGCACGCGGTAGTTCAATCACATTCAACTTAAACATCAATCACCTAGAGCGAAAATAATCGGGAACGTTAGACTCATTCAAGACTTCTGAAAGGCGAGATCCAACCGCATGCGGCGAAAATGGGTCGATGATCGTAACTTCTAAGTTGCGATCCTCGTGCGTTTTTCGCCGCGAAATTCTCGGCAAGTTTGCCCACGGTCTGCGACTCGGAGGACTTAAGTGTATGCATTGAAACCGAAAAACCAGTGTTTTTTGGCAAAACGGTACATCCACTGTTCTTCCGGAATCTCTTCACCAGGCAAGTGCTGACTCGATCTCGGTAGCAACGACTCGAGTTCAACAAATGCCGTTTGCCTCTGGGTCGTATCGGACGCACCGTGCTTGGTCACGAGATCGCTTACGATGTCTGGCCTTTCTAGGATAATGCATCCGCGTGTCGCCTTGGCCGCTTCGGTACGAAAATCACTCAAAAACTCCGACCGAGTCATCGTCTCGTACAAACCACCCGAATCGTGGATCGAATCCTTGGCGAATTGGATGATTGGGCAAGGTTCAATCGCTCCCGATGGACCGATATGATGGCTGACGCCGGTTGCCATCGGGCAAAGAGCTTGCCCCTTGTCGTCCCAGTAAGCGTCGACCAAGCCGATCGGTAGTTTTTTTCGCATATTCACGACAAAACGACGGACGTCCAGCACTTGCTTGGGAGTCAGCGCCAGTTTCGGTTCGGGCAACGGTCCGATCACCCGGTAGGTATGAAACCAAGCGTACATGACCCCCATATCGATCAATTTGCGGAGCCAATTTTCGTCGACTAAGTCAATGTTCGTTTGGCAGACACTCGTTGCGACACCGACGATCAGTTTTTCACGGACGGCGTTCTGGAGTCCTTCCATGGTCTTATTGAGTACGTCCATACCGCCGCGACGCTGGTTGCTGACAATCTCTGATCCTTCGATACTGATGAGTACCGTCGCATTGCCAAGGCGACGAAGTTCCTTGGCGGTTTCCGGCGTGATCAAATGCCCGTTCGTGAAGATTTGAAAGTAACAATCAGGATGAGCAGCCAACACCTCCAATAGATTCGGGTGCATAAAGGGTTCACCGCCAAGCAAACCAAAAAAGCTGTTCCCATGCTTCTTGGCGTCCGTAATGATGCGGTTCATGTCATCGAGTTCGATCATTTGCCGCTTCGATGAAACATCGACCCAGCAACCGGTACACCGCAATTGGCAGGAGTTGATCATCGAGATGAAAATGAATGGCGGAAAGTGAATTCCGTCCTTCAGCCTGCGTTTAAACTTTTGAACAGAACGCATGCCCTTAAACCCGAAATTCCAGCCGAATTTCCAAAGGATCCGCATGTCGCGGCCTTGAATCATTCGACGAGCCAACTTGAGAGTGACGGACATAAGCAGGTTTTTTTGAGTGGTGGAGCGATGAAGGGAAGGAGTACGACGTTGCGTTATTGGTCAGGTGTGTTGGCTGCTTTTTGCTGCGCTGCAGCTGCTTTGGCGCGAATCATTTCATCACTTGGCAGCGAGCTCAATACCTCGGGTGGGATATCGAGATCCTCCATCATTGTTTGCAGTTTTTTTAGACAACGCTGACGTTCTCGCAGTGCGCGGTCGTCATCACGTTCGGCCGAAAAACGCGACTTGGCTTTCGCGCTACGGTCTCTTAGCAGGGCGTAGATATCACCGCCAAGCAGGGATGAGATATCGACTTTCATCGCTTCTCGGCGAGTGTCGTCGCTGCTCACCTCATCACCATTGATCGGCGCCGCCTTGTATTTCGGAAACATGATCGCCACCTCGGGGCAAACACGCGAACAGGCGGGACAATCCGTTTTACAATTGTCCTCGTTTTGCACCGTGATTTTCTTGTCCTCCGTCACGGAGTAGACGTCGAACAAACAAAAACTCAGGCATTGCATGCAGTTCGTGCAACGGTCCATGTCGATGACGGGAAACCAAGGTTTCCACTTGCGTGTCGTCACCTCCCCCAGTTGCTCTTGGGTCCGTGATTCGATCTCTTCGACGAGTTGATCAACCGGCGTCTCGGCGCCTTCGACAAGGAACGTTGGGCTTTTGATCCGTAGGCTGTTCGCGGGGGTTTCTTGCGGATCCGTCCGAGTCACGGCCACCGGGAACCCGCGTTCAAGCAGAGCTCTGAGGAGCTGTGCCATCTGCTCAGCGTCCTTCTCACCGTCTATCCCGTTTCGATACTGCGATCCCTCGATCGTCAGCCACGGTTTCGCCTGATTTGCAGCAATCATTGGTTGGCTCCCTCTTGATCGAGCGGTGCGAGCAATTGCTGCAACGCATCGTCTTGGTTGGTGACGCGTAGGTTGACCACCTGCGGTTCCGCACCCTGCGGAGAGGGAGTCTTGGCAAGGCTACAATCCGCCGCTTCGAACAATCCCATTACCGCTCGTTTGTAACAGGCGGCGATTCGCAGGTTCGGCAACTCTGACAATTGCTGCATTACCGGGTCTCGGCGGGCTGACATCTCACACAGATCGGGTACGGATTCGAAATCGGTACCCGAATCGATTAGTCCTTTTAGCACCGCCGATTTGACGTCCTCTGGGATGACTTTAGCATAGGCGCAGTGGCAGTACAAAATCGTTGGGGAATTGGGGGGGCTCATTTCGGCTCCGGCATGCGATACGTAGGGGTGGGGCGGCCTGGTTGAAACGCTTCCGCATGGTTGATCGTGAATTCGATCGACGACCGACGGCACTGCGTCTGGAGGTCTTCTTCGACAATCGTTCGCAATCGCTCGGGGGCGGCCTCGGCGCGAAGGTTGATCAGTAATTCTCCCGCATCGAGCGGTTCAACCAACTCGTGCGAGAGTTCGAACAGTCCATCCGTTCGGACCAGGTTGCCGACGGCTAAGTCGTTCCCGCTGTCCGGAGTCAACGTCATCTTCAGGTGAGCGATCTCGATCTGGTCCGCTTCCAAGCGACGGGCGATTTTGGTCGCTAGTTGAACAACCAACTTGTTTCCATCAATCGATTCTCCATCGGTGGTTGCCGACGATTCAATCTCTGCGGACAGATTGAGCCAGCCCAGAAGTGCTTCCCCTTCGGCGTACTCGTCATAGTCGAGCTCCATCGAATCGGTCATTGTCGCCTCGGTTTCCATTAGCAGCGATAGCCACTGCTCGAATCCTTCGCCGCTGCGGGCCGACACACGTAAAATCTGTTTTTCGGGGAATCTTTGTCGTAAAGCGGATTCTAGTTCGTCAATCCTTTCACGATCGATCCGATCACATTTGTTGATAACCAGCAATTCCGCCTCTTCAAGCTGTTTCTCGAAGATATAAAGAACTTTGGCAGAAAACGTCTTGCCGCTATCAAGTTTTAAAACTCGCCGAGTTCTCAGCGGATCGAGTAGCACGCTGTAGGGCGCAACGACGAATTGGTCGCCAAACATCGTCTGTAGCGGATAGCTAACGGTGGCTTGTAGATCGGTACAGCTACCGACTGGCTCGGCAATAAATACATCGGGCCGATCCGCGGATGATAGTTTGTCGGATGCCTGGACCAAGGAATTGAATTTGCAACAAAAGCAGCCGCCGGTGATCTCTTCGGTCTCGAAACCTTCCGACCGGAGGTGCCGCGTATCGACCAATCCGATACTTTGATCATTTGTGATTAGCCCCACCGAAAGCTGCCGCTGGTGGATCATTTTCCCGAGTCGTACAACCGACGTGGTTTTACCAGCGCCCAAAAAACCGCCGATCATCAGGTAACGCGATTTTAACAATGGTTCTGCTCTTCAGTCGAAGGATGGTTAAGCATTTGGTCAACGGTGGTGTCAAGCAGAGCGATGTACCCTTGCAAATCGAGACTCGCTGAGGAAATCGTCCCCCGGGCCATGTACAGCCAACCCGCGTCGTAGGGGTCACGATCGAGAAGTGTGGGGTCGCGATCGAGCGAACCGTTGGTTTGGGTGATCACTCCGCCGACGCTATTATAAATATCGGAAATCGCTTTGAAACCTTCAATGCTTCCGATTACCTGGCCAATCGACACCGCGTCGTTTTGTGTAACATCAAAATTGATCTCTACCAAATCACCCAGCATACGAGTAGCAAATTTAGTAAAACCGACACGATACAGATTTTTTTCGATCTCTTCGAGCCAAAAGTGCCCTGGATCATAGATTCGGTTTATTGGCAAACGCGTCGTAAATCGAGCCCGTTTGTAATAGCAAGTCTGTTTCGGATCGATCGGCATGAAGGTGTCTCGAAGCAAATAGTCGCGGGCCTGCTTGGTCAAAGGTATCGAACGCCCCTGACATTGTCTACGCCGTTTTCCTTAAGGATTGCGGCGGGTTTGACGACCTCTTACCGAGCTGTGTCGGCGGCGGGGGAAGGATAGCCCGCAACCGATGACCGCTAACGCTGTGAAGCTGTTGGGTTCGGGGATTGCCGAGATCGAGTATCGCCACGCCAATCCATAATCCACCAACTGGTCGCCCGAAACCTCTAGTCGGTACGAGCCCGCGACCAAGTCGGTCAAATAGAGATGCTCGAAATTATACAGCGTACTGACGCTTTCATCGATCAGCATATTGGATGCATCGAACAACTTCATATCCAAGTTAGCCAAATCGCCTGTGCCTGGTGTAAAATCCACCTGTGTGTTCAGGTCGCCAGGATTCACGGCCGTATTTTGCACGTTGATGTTCCAGCTCAAAAAGATCGACAATTCGTCCATCTCGAAGCCGGACTCCACATCAAATTGATACTGCATCGGATTCGTATCAAAATCGATTGACTGATCGCCAGTCTCGACGAAATCGTATCCATATTCACCGACAAGGGTGGGGGTCGTGGACGAGCCATCGGTTTCGTCAGTTGCGATGATCTGGTAGCTGTTATAAGCATTGACTTCACCAACGCCGTAGCGTTCGTCAAGCGGTCGAGTCGTCGTTCGATCCCAGGTCACAAACTCTTCTTTCGTCGCTCCGGCCATTAGGACCGCGCGCATCGTTTCGACATGATCCGCGTTGGATCCATCCGCAACTTCGTACAGCATCGCTGCGGTCGACGCGACCATCGGCGTCGCAGTGCTCGTCACACCACCTGACGCGACGATGTGGGGCAGATAGCGTTCGCTGCCGTAAAAGGAGGTGGTTCCAGCCGCATGGGATCCATCGGTTCGCCCCACAATCAGCGAATTATAAGATGGGGCTAGTAGATAGGGCAGCGGACTCGAACTGCCGTTGTCCGTGCCTCCGACGACGAGTAGGTCGTCACGATTGACCAAAAAATCAACGCGTTCCGAGATAAAGGTTGAATCCGAGATGGCATTAAGCACCGCCTCGTCGTATTCGGCATCGCTGTCGTAGTCGTCTCGCGCGGGCGGTCGGCTTACCCAACTGTGATTTTGAACCTTCAGTGGAATCGTTTCGGCAAGATCCGAGAATGTGTGGCTAACGGGCTCAGTGCCAGTTGTGGATCCCAGTTGGTTGTTCAACCAATCGATCGCTTGATAGCTTCGAATCGAAGAGACATCGGGGGCAATGCTGGCTGTGTTGCCAAAGAAAACGTTGGCCACGCCCGTCGCATGCGAAAAGCTGCTGGCACCTTGCGTGCCCGTGGCGTCGACAAGGGCTTTGCCAGTGAACTGGCCGCTGGTGGTATCCGGCATGTAGTTGGTGTTCGACCCTGCTTCCACTTGCGACACACCCACGCCATCACCAGTCGGCGTGGACGCTCCGAGTTCGGTTTGTAAACGAGTGAAACCAATATCGTCTTTCCAGTCTGCCGACGCAAATCCGACGAAGCACGACAGGATCAAGAGGAAAAATGTAGAAAACTGTTTCATGAGAATGGATTGATCGATGAAGAGAGGTGGCTGTTGGAACGACGTAGAGCATGACGCCGGCGATCGCGTCGGTTTGTCACTGCCGCTTGGGGCTTCGATTCTATTCAAAGCGGGAGCAAAGTCCACAAATTTCAATATTTGCAGTCTGTCGGGTTGCTTAGCGTTCCAATAACGATTCGAGCGACGATCCATTTGGAAAAGACGAGATTCCATGATTGGTAATCCGGTCGAGTTCCTTGTAGCGGACTGCGATTAGCTCACCAATCTGCTCGAAGCATTCCTTTACGTGCCGGTCGACTAATTCGTTAATCTGAGCGGCCTTGAGCGATGCATTCGCTTCGAGATGGATGGTAAATACCGTTTTTTCTAGCACTTTTTCAATGAATCGTCTTTCCAGCATGGGGTCACTCGACAAGCGAACGTGATCGAGTTCGTGAAGTAGCACGCGGTCGCTCCAAAAGTCGTCAGGGTTCGGCTTTTTGGCAAGCCATATCGTGTGCTCGTACCTCACGCCCAGATCACGATATTCGACTCGGGCAGTAACCGTCTTCATTTTTGGATTGCTACCGCGGCTCGTCTTCCAGCGATGGGAGCTGCGAAAGTGGTAGCCGAATCGATACTCGGTTACCCCTGCGACCGGACGCCCATTGGGAAGCGTTGAGGTGCGAAATCGTTCGGATCGCACCGAATCTTGGCGTGGTCCAATGACAAACTGCACCTGTGCGGATTCAATCAACTTCGCAATCTCCGCGGACGATTCGGGCAGTGTCGATAGGTCTATCGGCTCGAGTCGAGGAGCGGGTTGGTCGGGGAGAGCAGGTTCTTCGCCGTGACTTAGCGATGTCGCGAGCGACAAGCCGATGAGTGCCCTGGCAAACGATCGAGTGAATCTTGCGACAGAAAGCATTTGTATTTTTTTTGCAGAAAAAGAGGTGTATTGTAACGCAAGCCGTTGGGGCTTTCGGATCTCTCACTGGCCGGGGTTCTCACTGGCCGGGGTTCTCACTGGCCGGGGTTCTCCACGATTTTCGCTACGTTGCCAGCCAAAGTCCCTTCGGCCATCGTCAATTCTACTGTCAAAAAAGCGTCCGCATTCCCCAATCCACCAAAGTTACCGCAGTGACCCCAATCGCTACGATTGCCGCTGGTTTTTGGAAATTCATGATACGAATACTTGGCTTGAATAGACAAACCACTGCGAATAGGACGATCACGCAGGAGACGATTGCCAATAAGAACCCACCTGCGTTGACCGAAATGCTCTCCATCCACTTGCCATGCATAAACAGGGACCATGACGTCGTCATTCCACACGACGGGCAACGCACCCCGAAAAGAACGCGAGAAGTGCATGGCGGCAAGCCGAGTTGTTGGTGTGTACCGAGTCCGAGCGGGCTTGGGTTGAGGCGACCGGCGGTAATCAGCAGGCTCAAGGGCACAAAACCAACAGCGATTGCCGCGAATCTCTTCCCAAACTGCCTACTTTGCGTGGTTTCGTTCTTCATTAAGCCAATGCTCACGCAAAATTCAAAAACTTTTTTGACGAATCGTTCAACAGCCGTTGACGTAGGGGCGGACACGACGTAAATTCTCCGCCTCTCACCTGGGCGAAACGTCGCTCGGGGAGAAGTGTGTTCTAGTCTACAAGGCTACTACAAGCAACTGGCGGCCGTGTTTGGTTTGCTAGGGCGGTGGTCCGGCGGTCTAGAGCAAGTTCAATTCACCATCATATTTCCCAACGAGTCCTGAATCGTGTCAGCCGGTGCAAGTGAAGTTATTCGCATTCGTATGGAAGCATACGACCACAGCGTGCTTGATCTGAGTGCTCAGGAAATCGTGGATACCGTGAAGCGAACTCATAGCGAAGTGCATGGGCCGATCCCGTTGCCGACTCGGATTGAGCGGTACACTGTTTTGTCGAGTCCTTTTGTGAATAAAAAAGCTCGTCAGCAGTACGAGATCCGGACGCACAAGCGTTTGATAGACATTGTCCAGGCGACAGCCAAGACGATCGAAGCGTTGAATAAGTTAAGCCTTCCGGCTGGTGTTGACATCAAGATTAAGGCGTCAGCACGATAAGGCCGACTGGTCAAGTACCAAAACATCATGTCCAGTCCGCTTGTAGCGGGGTTTCGGAATGGCTCGTTGGTCGGGTCGTTTCGGTGTCGGGCAGTATTCTGGCTCATATTGCACTCAGTCTAAGAAGCAACGGTTTCCGAATGAACGGATGCCGGGTCGATAACCACAGCAGCAAAGTTTTCCTCCATAGGGACGGAAGCGAGGCGTTGTAGGTTCGCCTCGGCAAACTTGGGTTCCAACACGAAAGACGGACGTCCCGTGAAATCGCGGGGCGAGATGAAAGATATGTCACCATCCATTCTCGGCCGCAAAGTCGGGATGACACAAATTTACTTGGAAGACGGCACGTCCGTGCCGGTTACTGTTATCCAGGCAGGCCCGTGTCATGTTTTGCAAGTTCGTAGTGAAGTCCGTGATGGCTACCGTGCCGTGCAGTTGGGATTCGAGGATAAGCCGCGCCGGCTCGCTGATCGCAGTGAGCGAGGTCATGTCGCGAAGCTTGAGAGTAAGCGATCGAAAGAACGCTCCGCCGCAGGCGTTGAGCTAGTTGCTAAAGCGGGTTGTGAGCCGCAGCGATTTATTCGCGAGTTCCGGAGTGGGGCTGATGTTGAAGTCGGCACGACAGTGACGGTGGATCAGTTCAGTGAGGTCAAGAAGGTTGATGTCACTGGGACGAGCAAGGGTCGCGGTTTCTCGGGTGTTATGAAGCGTCATAACTTTGCAGGCCAACGTGCGACGCACGGTGTTAAAAAGTGTCACCGTTATGCAGGGGGTACTGGGTGCAGTGCTTCGCCAAGCCGTGTGTTCAAAGGAACGAAGATGGCTGGCCAATATGGAAATGCGAAAACGACTGTCCGGAATTTGGAAGTCGTGCGAGTGGACGCCGAGAATAATTTGCTGCTCGTTCGTGGGGCAGTGCCCGGGCCGAACGGTGGGTTCGTTTCGGTTCAAGAAACAAATAAGGTTGGTTGAGACGAATGGCAACGCTAACAATTTACAATGAGTCGGGTAGCGAGGTCGGTACGTACGACATTGATACCGAGCAAATCGCTGACCGCGTTAGTAAGCAGCTGCTGCACGATGTTGTCGTGATGTACCAGGCGAACAGGCGTCAGGGTTCGCATAACACGCGGACACGTGGCCAGGTATCCGGTACGACGAAGAAGATGTATCGGCAGAAGGGTACTGGTAACGCACGTGCTGGTAGCAAACGGACGAACGTTCGTCGTGGTGGTGGTGTTGCTCGCACGGTCAAGCCGCGTGATTACAGCTATCGGTTGCCGAAAAAGGCGATTCGTTTGGCCACTCGGATGGCAATTCGCTCGAAGATTGATGACGGCCAGGTGGTTGTGATTGAATCGCTCGGTTTTGATGAGCCAAAGACGAATAGAATGGTGTCGGTGCTCAAGGCGCTTGGGCTTGATGGTAAGACGACGCTTGTGGCAACGGCCGATCGGGACGTTGTCGTGTACAAGAGTGGTCGCAATATTGAGGGTGTTAGTGTGCACCCGGTGCGAGATTTGAACGCGCTGGAAGTGTTGCAGCCTAAGCATATGCTGGTCACGAAGGCGGCATTGGACAAGATTAAAGACGGCACTTTTGCTGGTCCGCTTACCGCGGATGCTTAAGTCACGCAAGGTTTTTTAAAGAAACGATAGAAGACATGGCCCGAATACAACCACCTGCTCCGCCAGAGAATGCGATCAAGCTTGAGCCGCATCAGATAATTCTGCGTCCGCTTGTCACCGAGAAGGGTGTTCATCGAGCGTCTCGGAATAATCAGTATGCTTTTGAGATTCATCGTGAAGCGACCAAGACCGATGTGAAGGCAGCGGTTGAAGAATTGTTCAACGTGAAAGTTGAGAAGGTTCGCACGCAAACCCGCAAGGGTAAGATTCGTCGGTACCGGTATCGTAGTGGGCGGACCAACGATTGGAAGAAGGCGATTGTCAAGCTGGGTGAAGATCATCGTATTGATTTCTTCTAGGGCTGGCTTGTTGTTGAGTCGTCGTATTGAAACTGAAAACTGTTACTGTTAACCGAAAACTGAATCATGGGAATCCGAGTCTACAAGCCGACAAGTGCTGGACGGCGTAATGCGTCGGTTAGTGACTTTGCCGAACTGACTCCTGGCTACAAGCCAGAGAAGGGGTTGTTGCGTAAGAACCGAAAGACGGGTGGTCGCAATAACCAGGGCAAGATTACCGCGCGCCACCGAGGCGGTGGGCATAAGCAGATGTATCGCGTGGTTGATTTTCGTCGAGCCAAAGATGGTGTCGATGCGATTGTGGATTCGGTTCAGTACGATCCGAATCGATCAGCTCGCATCGCGTTGTTGAAGTACAGTGATGGCGAAAAGGTTTATGTGATCGCTCCTTCGGGGTTGAAGGCGGGGGATAAGGTTCAGAATGGACCAGATGCAGCACCTGTTTTGGGTAACTGTTTGCCACTGAAGAATATTCCGCTTGGAACCAGCGTTTGTTGTATTGAGTTGCGGGCGGGTCGTGGTGCGACGCTTTGTCGTTCGGCTGGGACGCAGGCGACTTTAATGGCACGTGAAGCGGATTGGGCCCAGATTTCGCTTCCGAGTGGCGAAATTCGCCGTATTCCAAGCGTTTGCAGAGCGACGATTGGCCAGGTCGGCAATAGCGATCATATGAAGGTAAGGCTAGGAAAAGCGGGCCGCTCGCGATGGCTTGGTCGTCGGCCTCATGTTCGCGGTACTGCGATGAACCCCATCGATCACCCACACGGTGGTGGTGAAGGTCGTACCAAGGGTGGTCGTCACCCTGTGAGTCCGCAAGGCAAGAGTGCCAAGGGCGGAGCAACTCGCCAGAAGCGTAAGCCAAGTAATAGTTCGATCGTGCGTCGTCGTAAGAGTCGTCGTTATGGTCAGTTGAAATTGCACAAGTAAGACACCGAATCACCCCAACCGAATTGTTTGATTTATGAGCCGCAGTAGTAAAAAAGGCCCGTTTGTCGATCCAAAAGTTTACTTCAAAGTACAGAAGCAACTTGAGGGTGGGCGCAAGGAACCGATCAAGACATGGGCGCGATCGTGCACGATCGTTCCGGAATTTGTGAACATGACCTTTATGGTTCATGATGGTCGCAAGCACGTGAAGGTGTTGGTGTCGGAAGATATGGTCGGTCACAAGCTCGGTGAGTTTGCACCGACGCGGACCTTTCGCGGTCACGGCGGCAAGGGCGGCAAGAAGTAGTTGCCGTGGAACAGGCTTCCAGCCTGTTGGGTGATGTGATTGAAGGGAATGCGATTGAGGTGATGATCTGGGAGCGACAGGCCGAAAGCCTATCCCACGAGACGGGTTAGACGCCTATCCCACGAAAGCGTAAACGAACACGAGAATAATTATGTCCAATTTTACCGCACATTATCGAAACGCTCGCATCAGCGCCCAAAAGGTGCGGTTGTTGGCAAATTTGGTTCGAGGCATGTATGCCGACGAGGCTCTTGATACCCTGAAGTTCCAGCCACAGCGTGGTGCTCGGATGCTTGAGAAGGTAATCAAGAGTGCGATCGGAAATGCTCAGGATCCTGACCAGAACGATGGTCGCAGTCACCGAGTTGAAGAGTTGGTTTTGACTGACGTTCGGATTGATGGCGGGCCTATGTTGAAGCGAATTCGGCCCCGTGCTCGCGGTACCGCATTCATGATTAAGAAGCGTAGTAGTCACATTCACGTTGGGTTGACACCCATTGATGAAGTGTAGGTAGATTGTGGCGGAGGTCGTCAAGGCTTTCGTCTAGAAACCGAGGCACCGTAGCGGAGGTCATTAGGACTTTCGGCCGTCATTCGGAACTCTTAGCGAGTTCCACTACATGAAATTCCCAAAAGAAACGAAGAGAACGAGTCCTAAATTATGGGTCAAAAAGTAAACCCGATTGCGTTTCGAACTGGCGTTACTCGCGGCTGGACCAGTCGGTGGTATGCTTCGAAGCAGGACTTTGCGGATCTGTTGCTGGAGGATCGCAAGTTGCGAAACTTTATCCAGAATCATCCGAAAAAGACACAGTACAAGAACGCGGGGATCGACCGCATTGAGATCGAGCGGACTCGCGACGAAGTTCGCGTGATGATGTTTGTCGCTCGGCCTGGTTTGATCATCGGCAAAAAGGGTCAAGAGATTGAGATCTTGCAAGCAGAGCTTCAGAACTTGATCGGACGACGAATTAATTTGAAGGTTGAAGAGGTCGGACGGCCTGAGCTAATGGCTCAGTTGGTCGCCGAAGATATCGCACAACAATTGGCTAAGCGGTCGAGTTTTCGTCGTACGATGAAACGATCGCTTGAACAGACAATGGATGCGGGTGCTAAAGGCATCAAGATCCAATTGGCCGGTCGTTTAGGTGGAGCTGAAATGGCTCGCCGAGAGAAACAGATTGCGGGTTCAATTCCGTTGAGCACCCTGCAAGCAAAGATCGATTACGGAACAACTGAAGCGGTGACGCCACAGGGGCACATCGGGATTCAGGTTTGGATAAATCAAGGTACTTACGGAGACGAATCCGATGGCGCTGATGCCCAAGCGGGTCAAGCATCGAAAAAGCCAAAGAGGTCGCATAAAAGGTAGCGCGACGCGCGGCAACACTGTCGTCTTCGGTGACTATGGTATCCAATCGCTTGATGCGGGTTGGATCAAAGCCACGACGATTGAAGCCGGTCGTATCGCTGCTCAGCAATACGTCCGCGGTGAAGGAAAGCTTTACATCCGGATTTTCCCTGACAAGTCAGTTACCAGCACGCCGTTGGAAACTCGAATGGGTAAGGGAAAGGGTGAGCCAGACTTCTGGGCCGCGGTCGTAAAGCCGGGAACGGTTTTATACGAGCTTGGTGGTGTAACTGAACAGCAGGCCAAGGTTTGTTTCGCCCGTTTGGCGAGCAAATTGCCGGTCAAGGTTCGGTTTGTCGAGCGACGTAGTAGTATGTCGTAATGATGGTTTCGAGCGTTGGTGTTATAACCGGCCAAAGAAAGCAAAATCAATCGGCAAGTCAAGGTTAAGCGAGTTACGTCTCGCCTAAGATTGGCTATAACATGTCACCAAAACTGAAGTGAATTTCGAAGCGAATAACATGACAAAGATCACAGAACTTCGCGAAATGAGCGATGAACAACTGCAAGCGACATTGAACGAAGCGGGCGAAACCCTGTTTCGACTTCGTTTTCAATCGCAGTCCGAACGGCTCAATACGCCAAGTGAGATTAGAAAAAATCGCCGCATGATTGCTCGGATCAAAACGATCCAAACCGAGCGTGTTCCTGCGACTACTTAGTAATACCCATTTTTCCCGTCATTAGAGCGGGCCCAAAGAATTATGCCAAAGCGTGTCGTAACCGGTGTCGTCACTAGCGACAAGATGAGCAAGACTCGTCGCGTCGAAATCAATCGTGTCGTTAAGCATCCGAAGTATAAGAAGTATGTGAAACGTAGTACGGTTTGTCACATGCACGACGAAAACAATGAGTCGGGCGTGGGCGACCGCGTTGAATTGATTGAGTCGCCACCGGTTAGCAAGCTTAAGCGTTGGCGTTTAGTTCGAGTGCTCGTCAAGAGTACCGAGGTCGATGTTGCCGCTCTGCGTGCGGCCCGGAAAGATGCTGCGGAAGCTGAAGCACTTGAAGCAGCACACGCTGGCGAAACTGAACAAGCATAGTGGATGGATCTTTGACAAGATCCACTACGAGATGGGATCTTTGATGAGATCCACTACGGAATGGGATCTTTAACAAGATCCACTACGAGATGGGATCTTTGACAAGATCCACTACGGAATGGGATCTTTGACGAGATCCACTACGAGATGGGATCTTTGACAAGATCCACTACGGAATGGGATCTTTAACAAGATCCACTACGAGATGGGGTCTTTGACAAGATCCATTACGAGATGGGATCTTTGACGAGATCCGCGACGAAATGGGGTCTTTGACAAGATCCGCGACAAAGCAAATTCAACTTTTAACCATTGGCCATCAGCGGCCACGTAAATCATGATCCAACAAGAATCCCGACTCGAGGTTGCCGACAACACCGGTGCTCGTCAAGTCATGTGCATCAAGGTACTCGGCGGATCGCGTCGACGGTTCGCCAGTGTTGGTGACGTGATCGTGTGCAGTGTGAAAAGTGTGATTCCTGGTAGTGAAGTCAAGAAGAAGTCGATTGTGCGGGCGGTTATCGTTCGTACGAAGACTCCGACACGACGTCCTGACGGTAGTTACATTCGGTTTGATTCCAATGCGGTTGTGCTGATTGACAAAGACAAGACTCCTCGGGGAACGCGGATTTTTGGTGCGGTTGCTCGAGAGCTTCGCGATCGTAACTTTATGAAGATCGTTAGTTTGGCGAACGAGGTTGTTTGATTTTTCAAAGCGTTAAGGCTGAGGCGTTTACGCAAGACCAAGAAAAGATCTGACAGATTAAGCAAGACATTTAGAACACAAGCATAGACGACCATGAAATTCCGAATCGATGATGAAGTCCAAGTGATTGCCGGAGCCGATATCGGCCATAAAGGCAAGATCTTGAAGGTGGACCGCAAGAACAATAAGGTGGTCGTCGAAGGTGCCGGGCGTGTTTGGAAGCATGTTCGCAAGAGTCAAAAGAATCCACAGGGTGGTCGGTTGAACAAGGAGATGCCGATCTCCGCCAGCAACGTAATGCTTGTCGATCCCACGACCGGAAAGCCGACGCGTATTGGTGTACGGTTTTTGAAAGATGGAAGTAAAGAACGATTTGCGAAAAAGTCAGGCACAACTCTTGACAAGATCGCACCGGCACGTAGTCGTCACGCAGTAAAATGATTTCGTTTTGGCGTCTCTCCGGGACGCAAAAGCCAGTAGCGGCGTCTCTCCGAGACGCCAAAGAGACAAGAATTTAGTAGCGGCGTCTCTCCGAGACGTCAAAGAGATAAGAATTTAGTAGCGGTGTCTCACCGAGACGCCAAAGAGACAAGAATTTAGTAGCGGCGTCTCTCCGAGACGCCAAAGAGATAACGATTTAGTAGCGGCGTCTCTCCGAGACGCCATATTTGACAGTCCAAACTTTTAGATGTAGTTGAGCCAAAATGGCTGATTCAAAAACACGAATGCAAACTCGCTATGATGAGACCATACGCCAGGCGTTGGTTGAAAAGCATAGCTACGCGAATCCTCACCAGGTTCCACGGATCGAGAAGATCACGGTGAACATGGGTGTTGGGGCAGCGACAGGCGACAAGAAGATTCTTGACTTGGCGGTTGATGCGATGACCCAGATTACTGGCCAAAAGCCTGTTATCACGGTTGCTCGTAAATCGATCGCGGGTTTTAGGCTTCGCGAAGGGATGCCGATTGGTTGCATGGTGACGATGCGACGTCAGCGGATGTATGAGTTTTTGGATCGGCTGGTTTCGATTGTTTTGCCACGCGTCCGTGACTTTCGTGGGATCAATCGCAACGCGTTCGATGGCAATGGAAACTATACGCTGGGCTTGAACGAGCAGTTGGTTTTCCCAGAATTGAATCCCGACAAGTTCACTCGTCCGCAAGGCATGAACATTACGATCGTGACTTCGGCTCGGACGAATGACGAGGCTCGCGATTTGTTGGAAATGTTTGGAATGCCGTTTAAGCAGATTCCAAAGAAAGAAGACGCTGCTTAACAGCAGTTCCGGTGACAACCCGGATTAGTAAGTAAATAGAAACGTTTTGGTTGTATTAGCCAAAGCAAGAAACCCGAAGCAACTCAGAATTAAACCGACGGAACAATCGACCGTGGCAAGTAAATCAAAGATCGCGAAGGCCGAACGCAAGCCTAAGTTTAGCACTCGGCGAGAGAATCGCTGCAAGTTCTGTGGAAGACCACGCAGCGTCTATCGTAAATTTGGCCTGTGCCGAATTTGTTTTCGCGAAAACGCGAACATTGGGTTGATCCCCGGCGTTCGCAAGGCAAGTTGGTAATTGAGCCCGAAAGGGGAGAACACAAACTATGATGACTGACCCAATTGCCGACATGCTGACTCGGATCCGTAATGCGGTTCGTGTGGAAAAACCCTATGTGGATATTCCAAGCAGTCGGGTGAAGCGTGGCGTGGCCGATGTGCTCAAGCGAGAAGGTTTTATTTGGGACTGGAAAGAAGTCGACCAGGAAAACCCTTCGGCAACACTTCGTTTGGAATTGAAGTACGGCCCCAATGGCGAGCGCGTGATCCAAACGATCAAGCGGATTAGTAAGCCAGGTCGTCGATTGTATACGCGTAGCAATGAATTGCGTCCGGTGCTCGGCGGGCTGGGGATTAGTATTATCAGCAGCAGCCATGGCGTGATTAGCGATCGTGAAGCTCGTCGCGATAATGTCGGCGGCGAAGTGCTTTGCGAAGTTTCGTAGTCGAAAATTCAGAGTGAAAATTAACCTGTCTGCTGCAAGCAATAACGAAGATAAGTCATGAGTCGTATTGGAAAAAAGCCGGTCGCTATCGTAAGCGGTGCGAAAGTATCGCTGAGCGATTGTAAGATCGAAGTCGAAGGCCCTAAAGGGAAGCTAAGTTTCGAACATCGCCCCGAGATCTCGGTTGCCTTGAGCGAAGACGGGTCGGAAGTGATCGTAAGCCGGAGCGGTGAGGATCGTACTTCTCGCGAATTGCACGGGCTTACCCGTTCGATCGTGAAGAATATGATTGAGGGAGTCACGGCGGGATACGAGAAGAAGCTGGAAGTCGTCGGCGTTGGTTATTTAGCGGCGATCAGTGGTGATACGTTGCAACTACGTGTTGGTTACGCTAACGAACTGCATCGTAAGATCCCGGCTGATTTGAATGTCACCTGTCCTGATCAAACCCACGTGGTGATTCAGGGTTGTGACAAGCAAGCCGTCGGTCAATTTGCAGCCGAGATTCGTGCATTGCGGAAGCCAGAGCCTTACAAGGGCAAAGGCGTTCGGTATGTGGGTGAACAAGTCAAGATCAAGCCTGGTAAGTCGGCAACGAAGTAAGCGAATAATAAAAAGATGGATAAGAACAAAAAGCTGCAAGTCAAACGCATTCGGCGTCGCAACCATGTACGCAATAAATTGCGTGGCACTTCGGAGCGTCCGCGCTTATGCGTGCATCGTTCGCTCAAGCACTTCGCTTGCCAAGTGGTGGATGACCAAACCGGTCGGACGCTGGTGAGTGCCAGCACTCGAGACAAGGGGGTTCGCGACGAGATTGGATATGGTGGCAACCGTGATGCTGCGGCGAAGCTTGGTGCGATTATTGCCGAGCGTGCCACGACAGCTGGGATCAAGATGGTCAAACTTGACCGAGGTCATAATCGCTATCATGGTCGTGTGAGAGCGTTCGCCGAAGCCGCTCGCGAAGCTGGGTTAGAATTGTAGGCATTCGCAGCTGCGATTGCTCTCAAAGAGAAACAGAGAAGACAACATTTTCATTCGAGGACAGAATCATTAGTAACGCACAACGAAACAAGCGAAACAAGGGCGAAGAAAATTCGCTCGGTGATTTGCTCGATCGCGTCGTCAAGATCAAACGCTGTGCCGCAGTCGTCAAGGGCGGTCGTCGGTTTAGTTTCGCAGCGATGGTGGTTGTCGGCGACGGCAATGGAAAGGTTGGCTGGGGCTACGGCAAAGCAAATGAAGTCCCACCAAGTGTTCAGAAAGCGCAGAAGCAAGCCAGTCGTTCGATGATCGACGTGCCACTTGTTGAAGGAACGCTGCCCCATCAAGTTTGGGGACATTTTGGTGCTGCCAAGGTTTTGCTCATTCCCGCTGGTGCCGGTACTGGTATTATTGCTGGTCAAGCCGTTCGCGCCGTTTGCGAAGCGTGTGGCGTTCACGATATTTTGACCAAGTCCTACGGGACCAATAATCCCGTTACTTTGGTGAAGGCGACGATCGACGCATTGTCAAAACTACGTACTCGCGAGCAAGTCGCGGCTTTGCGTGGTTTAGAAGTCGAAGAACTGACCACGGCTAAGTAGTTTCAAGAAGGCGTAGCGGATCTTGTTCAAGATCCCCTCCAAAAACGTAGTGGATCCGATTGATGATCCAACACACAAACAATAAACAACTCAAACGTAATTGATCCAGGTTTTGTCATGAACCTTAACGACATCCATCGCGGGATAACCAAGCACCGCAAACGTAAACGAATCGGCCGTGGTGTCGGTAGCGGTACCGGTAAGACATCGGGTCGTGGGCACAAGGGTCACAAAAGTCGTAGCGGCTATAGCCGAAAACCAAACTTCCAAGGTGGGGCGATGCCAATGTTTCGCCGTGTCCCGAAGCGTGGTTTTAACAACAAATGGTCGGTGGATGTGTTTGCCGTCAATGTCGGCAAATTGAACGAGACGTTCGAAGACGGTTCGGAAATCACATTGGAACTGCTTGCTGAAAAAGATTTGGCCAAGGGCAACTTCGATGAGGTCAAGATTCTCGGAGACGGCGAATTGACGAAGAAGCTAACCGTTTCAGCGCATCGTTTCAGTAAATCGGCTGAACAGAAAATCACTGCGGCTGGTGGAACGGTTAACAAGCTCGCACCAAAGCAAACGCCAGCCGAGCGAGTTGCGAAGCTGAAGACGGCCAAGGCATAGTGAACCGTAGCCTAGGCTTCTAGCCTGGGAGTCAGTCACACAAGTTCGTAGCCTAGGCTTCTAGCCTGGGGAATCAGACACACCCGATTCGTAGCCTAGGCTTCTAGCCTGGGGGAATCAGACACACCCGATCGTAGCCTAGGCTTCTAGCCTGGGAGTCAGACACACCAAATTCGTAGCCTAGGCTTCTAGCCTGGGAGTTACTCACACCCGATTCGTAGCCTACGTTTCTAGCCGGGTAGCCGTAGAGGCCTAGGCTAAAAAACCTAGTGCTACGTTAAATCGGCTGAAGGCTAGACTCCAACAAACCACAGGGTGGATGGCAACATCCACCCTTTTTTGTTTTAAATGCAAAATAAATTGAAAACCCCTCCGCGAATTGACGACATTCCTATCGCTCAAAACCCACCGAAACGGTAAACTCCGCTCTTGGGGAACCGGTTTGTTGTGGCATTTCCGGCATCAATCGCACAGTTAAGCACGAGATAATTTTGACGTATGTTTGAGAAATTGCGAATCATTTTTTCGATTCCCGAGCTTCGTAAGAAGGTTTTGCTGACCATTGGCTTGTTGGCAGTGTATCGGATTGGATTCCACATTCCACTGCCGATGATTGCAACCAACATGGGTGAAGCGGTTGGTGGTGGAGCTGCGGATTTCTTCGAGAAGGTGAGTGTGTTTGCAGCGAGCGATTTGCGGCAAGCAACCATCTTTGGACTCGGTATCATGCCTTATATCTCGGCATCGATTATTTTTCAATTGCTTGGTAGCGTTTACAAGCCGCTTGAGGAATTGAAGAAGGAAGGCGAAGCAGGCCGCAAAAAACTGAATGAATACACTCGTTATTTAACGGTTTTGATTTGTGTCGTGCAAAGTTATATGTATCTAAAGTTCATGTTGATGTCGGGTGGCAATACCGGCTACGGAAACATCAACCCCAACTTCCTTAACTCGGATGCGACCGGACTATTTTTCGGTTGGCAAATCGTCGCCGTGTTGGTCATGACTTGCGGTACGGTCTTCTTGATGTGGCTTGGTGAGCAAATCGATGAGTACGGAATTGGTAACGGGATTAGCTTGTTGATCATGGCAGGCATCTTGGCTCAGATGCCAAAAGCTTTGTACGAATTGATCCGTAACATGAAGACGGAGCTGACTGGGCTTAGTAGGGGCCAGGTTGGCATTGAAACGCTGATTTTGCTTGTGCTGTTGTTTGTTGGTGTGGTGTTCGGGGTTGTGTTTATCACGCTGGGGCAGCGGAAAATCCCGACGCAATCGGCTAAGTTCACGCGTGGTCGCCGGGTCTACGGTGGAACTCGACAATACTTGCCGCTACGAATCAATCAGGCGGGCGTCATGCCGATTATTTTTGCCAGCAGTTTGTTGATGATCCCCGGCGTTATGTTTGGCTTTTTAGCCTCGAGTTTTGAGAGCGGCAGCGGTTTGTTCAACTTTATGAACTTGTCGAGTTTAACGTTGAGCGATCAGACGTCTTACATCTTTAACCTTTTGTATGTCGCTTTGATCTTCTTCTTCTGTTTCTTCTGGACCGCCATCACGTTCAATCCGAAAGAGATGTCGGACAACCTGCGAGACAGTGGGACGTTTATTCCCGGTTATCGACCTGGAAAGCGAACGACCGACTATCTGGAAAAGGTAATGGTTCGGATTACGTATGTCGGTGCAGCGTTCTTGTCAATCGTCGCCATCGTGCCAACGATTGTTTACGGTTCGCTCGGCGTACCTTATTCGATCGCCGGTTTTTACGGAGGCACGGGGCTTCTTATTGCTGTCAGTGTTGCCTTTGACCTGGTGCAAAAGATCGACGCCCACTTGGTGATGCGTAACTATCGCGGACTCTTGGAAGGTGCAGGCGGCGGAACGACTCCCGTTGTCTAGTTCGTCCTTTCCGATTGTTTCGCACCTATTTTCGCAAAGGACGCTTGCCGGATGCGAATCGTATTCATCGGACCGCCTGGTGCGGGCAAAGGGACGCAGTGCAAGCGGTTAGCAAAATTGCTTCATGCCGCTCATTTGTCGACGGGCGACATGCTTCGTAGTGTTGACCGCCACAGCGATCTTGGTAGACGGATCGCTGGGTACATCGACGATGGCGGATTCGCTCCTGATGAATTGATCATGGAAATCGTTACCGCGCGTTTGGCGGAGATCGATTACAACAAGTCATGCTTGTTTGACGGTTTCCCCAGAACACTGCGGCAAGCCGAGATGTTCGATGAAATTCTAGCATCGCAGAATAGTCAAATTGATCTGGTCATCAATCTTGAAGTGGATCGTGACGAGCTAGTCTCTCGTTTGCTCGATCGAGCAAAGGTCGAACATCGCCTCGACGACAATCTCTCTGCCATTAGCACGCGTCTGCAGATCTATTCTACCGTTACCGTTCCGCTGCTAGCGTACTACGGAGAAAAGGGGATAGTCAAAACGATCGATGCAACCGCCTCTGCTGACATCGTCTTTGAGCGGGTCAAAGCCTGCGTTCTCGGACACAGTGGGGATAGACCCAGGTGACTCGCTGCGTTATTCGTTTGGGTCAGAACCAGCGATTGATTGTCAAAATACAGGAACCCGAACCATTGGATTGGCCAAGTTGAAAGCACTCTTCTGGCCTGTTTCTCTGCTATCCCATTTCGGCGGGCAATGGTAATCTAGGTTAAATACCTTTTGCCGTTTTCTATTGTATTCTTTGTGAGTCCCGTTGGCTGATTCGACCCCAAACGCTGCGTCTAACAATCGCGATTCCTACGATTTGATTGCCGCTTGCGCATTCGGACTCGAGGCGATTGTTCGCCGCGAACTACAAGCACTCGATATCGAAGCGAAAATCGGCGAACCTGGGCGAGTTCATTTTGCCGGTTCGCTCGAAACGATTTGTCGAGCCAATTTATGGCTGCGATGCGCGGACCGAATCTTGATTCGTGTTGCCGATTTTCCTGCCGCCGATTTTGATGCATTGTTTGAAACCACTCGCAGTATTGAGTGGGCAAAAATCATTCCAGCCGATTCGGCTTTCCCCGTGACCGGCCGGTCGGTCAAGTCGACACTGACGAGTGTCCCGGCGTGCCAACGGACGGTGAAACGGGCGATCGTTGATGCACTCAAGCGAGACCATCAATGCCAGGAATTGCCGGAAACGGGCTGCGAATTCAAAGTCGATGTGGCAATTTTGAAGGACACTGCGACGTTGACGATCGACACGACGGGGCGCAGTTTGCACCGCCGAGGTTATCGGACACACGTCTCCCAAGCGCCCCTGAAAGAGACGTTGGCGTCCGCATTGGTCATGCTTAGCTACTACAAAGCGGGCAAACCGATGATCGATCCGTTTTGTGGTAGTGGTACGATTCCGATCGAGGCCGCTCGGATAGCACGCAATATTGCTCCTGGGCTTCGACGCGAGTTTTCTTGCCAGGCGTGGCCACAATTCTCAGCAGAGCTATGGCAAGACACGCGTGCGAAGGCCGAAGCTGCGATCTTGCCGCCGCTCGAAGAACGAATCATCGGCTCGGATATTGACGACCGGGTTTTGCGTAGCGCACGCGAAAATGCAGAGCGAGCAGACGTCGCCAACGATATTCACTTTCATGCTCAGCCCATGAGTGAAGTGACCAGCAAACGTCGATTTGGATGTGTGATCACCAATCCGCCGTATGGGCTTCGCATCGGCAGCGAAAACGTTCATGAGCAGCGTGAACTTGACGCGGTCTATGCCTCGATGCCCGACGTGCTGAGGAAGTTGCCGACTTGGTCCCATTTCATCCTGACGGCCTATCCACACTTCGAGCGAGTCGTCGGTCGCTCGGCAGACCGACGACGAAAGTTGTACAACGGACGTATCGAGTGTACCTACTATCAATTCCATGGTCCTAAGCCGGTTATTAACGGGCCTGTTAGCAGTGAGCCTGTTAGCAGTGAGCCTGTTGTAGAAGCCGAGATTCTGAACGAAGCATCGAGGGAGGCCGAGCCCGAGACACGCTCAGCAAAGACGGAAGCGAAGCCGTATGTTCATGCATCGGGGATTCCTGCTTTTGGACATCTATCGGACAAGGGACTCGAGCAAGCCGATTTGTTTGCTCGCCGCTTACAAAAGCGAGCCAAGCACTTGCGACGCTGGCCGACGCGGCGTGGAATTACCTGTTTTCGACTATACGAGCGTGACATTCCTGAGATTCCTTTGGTGGTGGACCGCTACGAAGACAATCTACATATCACCGAATACGACCGACCGCATGATCGCACTCCTGCGGAACATGCCAATTGGCTTGATCTGATGGCCGAGACCGCTGGTAAGACTCTCGACGTTGCCAAGCAAAACATCTATTTCAAACGGCGAGGTCGACAACGTGGCAAAACACAGCATCAGAAAGTCGATCAAACCAACGAGCTAATCGAAGTCAGCGAAGGCGGTTTAAAGTTCCTCGTTAACTTGTCGGACTATGTCGATACCGGGCTCTTCTTGGATCACCGGACAACTCGTCAAATGGTTCGCGAGGCAGCCGAGGGCAAACACTTTTTAAATCTGTTTGCCTACACCGGTGCCTTTTCGGTATATGCCGCTGCTGGTGGAGCAAAGACAACCCTCAGTGTGGATCTGTCGAAGAACTATCTTGATTGGGCCTGGCAGAACATGCGGCTAAACGGTTTCTCTGGTAACGAGCACCGCTACGTTTCGGAAGATGCTCAAACGTTTGTCCGTGAGCATCCAGCGGGTGAAAAGTATGATTTGGTTGTCTTTGACCCGCCAACATTTTCCAACAGCAAACGGACCGAAAACGATTGGGATGTTCAAAAGGATGCGATCTTGCTGTTGCTTGATCTTTTGCCACTCGTGCGAAAGGGAGGCGTCATCTATTTCTCAACCAATTTCCGTCAATTCAAGTTTGATCCTCAAGTGTTACCCGTTGCTCAGGTCCATGAGATTTCGAGCCAAACCGTGCCAGAGGATTTTCGCAACCGACGCATCCACCGCTGTTGGAGGATCGTCCGATAGTCCCTCTAATCGTTACATTCGTTACCGGACGCCGCGATAATGGTTGCAAAGCTCAAAAACCAACGCTTTCATTTTCGGGAAACCAGGAGGATGCCGATAGAGATGGAGCGCTGATTTGGCGGCTGCGCACAGAAAACGTAGCCTAGGCTTCCAGCTTGGGAATACTTGAATACCCAGGCTAGAAGCCTAGGCCACCTTAACCCGGGATAGAGCAAGGATGCTGGACTTCTCTGGACTCGAAACTTTTTCGCGTCGTGATTTCTTCAAGACTGCCACCGCTGCTGGACTTTTGCCTTTCGGGCTCGGGGCGTCTGAAACACAGATCGCGGAAGACCCATTAGGAAAGGTTCGTACCAAACGTTTCCCCACACTCGTTGCGATCATCTCGGCGCAAATCGATTCATTGTGGTGCGGCCATCAAGGCGACGACGCCTGCACGGTTGCTCGTGAGGTCCTGATCTATGCTGATCATCTTCCCAAGAGGTTGCAGCAAGGCATCAACGTCGCATTGTTATGGCTAAACGTCTACAGTATCAAGCACACCGGACACCAACTGCACAAGCTTTCGCACCGTCGGCTTCGTGAAGTCCTCAACCAAGGTGAAACGCATTGCCAAAGTGGATCGTTGCCGAGGATCGAGTGGTGTGAAGATCATTTGCTACACACTGCGATAAGCGGTATCACGATGCTCGGGCGATTGGTCATCCATTCTCGTACGCCAGCTCGAGAATGGATTGGTGGCGGATGGTCGAAACAATGCGAATCCTCCACCTCGCTTGTCTCGGTGCCCGCGCCACCGTTGGCGGATCTATCGAATCACTACGATGTCTGTATTATTGGCAGCGGAGCCGGAGGAGCGACGGTAGCGGAGAGGGCTACCCGCGCAGGGCTTCGTGTCCTGATTGTTGATGTTGGAGATTTCATCAGCCCCGATGGTTTGATTCAAAAACTGCCTCAGCCCGACGGATCCACTTGTCTTTCACCACCCCGCAGCGATCAAGTTTTGTATCGACTCTACAAGGACGGAGCTGGCCAAATTGCAGGCGGGCTTGGAAAGGTTCGCTCGAAACTTCAACTCGCTATTCCAGCCCTGCGAAAGAAAATTCCTCCCAAGCAAACGGTCAACGTTTGTCAAGCGAGGGTTTTTGGTGGCGGACCGTATGTCAACAATGCCATTCACCTGCCGATCTTAGAGTCGGTCTACCAATCATGGAATCAGCGTCAACCGAGCGGCGTTTCTTATGCCGAGTTTTCGGGGTTGATGCAACTGATTTGCTGCGAACTTGGCGTCAACACGGAGGTCACCGAATCGCAAATTAGCGACCGCAGCATGCGATTCGCTGAAGGCTGCCACGCTCTTGGCGAACATGTTCAACCATTGCCCGTCGCGATGCGGCGAGAATGCTCGGGTTGTGGTAGTGATAATTCGGTCGACAGTTTCGGTGACCATATTGGTGGTATTCATCCCTACCAACCGGGCCAGAGCAACAGCTTTTTGACCGCCGCGATGAATGCACCGCTGCCGGCTGATGTTTCCTACCGAACCGAAGCCAGGCGTTTGCAAATCACTCGAGACGAAGCGGGATCGCTTCAAGTCGCTGGCGTCGAGGTTTGCCGGAAAGAAGAATCGGGTTGCTCGACGCATTCGACAATCCAAGCGGATCAGTTCGTCGTGGCAGCGGGGATCGGGGAAACGAATCGCTTGCTAAGCCATAGTCTTTCTCGTGTTGGACTCTCCAATCAACACCTCGGGAAACGTTTGACGGCGAATATCGGCACGGCGATGTATGCAATGTTTGACAAGCCGATTTGGCCATCAAACAGCGAGCGACCTGAGCCAGGAGTGACCCAGTGCTTTTTGGTGGACCGCCGGAATATTATGGAGAATGGCAAAATGGTGGAGGAGCCAGCGCTCGAGAATTGGTTCCATTTTCCTGGGACGGTCGCCTTGGCGTTGACTGGATGGTTTTCGGAGTTCGCAAATGTGATGCGAAAGTTCAACCACTTGTCGATGTCGGGGATTGTGGTTCCAACCAAGGTTCGCCCAACCAACTATGTGGATTGCTGTGGCGACTTTCATTTGGAATTTGATTGTGAAGAATTCGAAATGCTGCTTCGTGGCATGCGGCGGATCGCAAGGATCTATTTTGCGGCGGCCAAGCCGGACGATGGGGTTACCTTGCATTTGCCGACCAAAGCAATTTTAATGCGTTTTGGCCGGCCAGCTTGTATTCGAACGATGGACGACTTCGAATGGGCACTCGCTCAAATACGTCGCCGTGGTCCAGCGTTTGTCAACTTGTTAACGACACACCCACAGGGCGGTGCCTCGCTCGGCGATGTCGTCGATCCTGAAACGTTTCGGATGAAGACGGATGGTGGTGAGTTGATTAGCAATCTAACGGTCGCCGATTCATCGATCTTTCCTGCTGGCTGTGAAATCAACCCTCAGTTGACGCTCAAGGCATTGGCAACCTTGGCGGCGAGACGAATGTTGGAGTGTCGGCCCTAGCCGATCCGGGGGGGCGTGAGCCGTTGCCTTGTCGTTTGATGATATTTTCCAGCGATGGTCGCCTTAGTACTTTCCGTTATCCGTCTCAACATAAACGGGCTCAGGCATCGAATCAGGTTTGCGGATGACTTCTGTTTCAATGATTCGGTCGGGTGGCATAATGATTTCGCCTTTCTTTTTCTCCTTCGAAGGATCGACCCGGCGAATTTCTGTAAGCAAATCCATTCCCTCAATCACTCGGCCGAAGACCGTTTGATTTTCGCTCACGAAAGGCAAGGGAGTAAAGAAGATCGCAAATTGACTACTTGCACTGTTTTCAACAAACTCACCATCCCCCATAGGCATTTTTGCCATCGCTAACGATCCACGGAACGCATTGCGAGCGTTTTCACGAGTGTGTTCGTCGACCAAGAATTGCCCCGTGTTGCCCGAACCTTGACCGGTTTCGTCACCCGTTAGCGCCAATAAATCGTCCAGTACCTGATGGAAATCCAATCCGTCGTAATAGCCTTCTTCAACCAACTTGATGAAGTTGGCGACCGCCGAGGGCGCTTCATTCAGGAACAACTCGACAACGATGTCACCCTTGGTTGTTTTGATATGCACGCGGGGCAGTTCGCTTTGTTCATCGATTTTGCGTTGCTCGAGTTCCTCTTTCCATTGACTCTCAAGAATGTCCATTTGATAGAGAAAGCGTTTGTCTAGATCCTCCAATGCTTCAGGGTTCATGTACTCATAGATTTTTCTGGCTATCTCAAAGTCGCCACAACAAACCGATGACCGTGCAACGGCTTGGAACAAGAACGCCTGATTGAAGTTCAGGTCAAGAAGCAAGGAACCGGCACGCATGGTCCGTTCGGAGTAATTTGTTTTATCGTACTCATGTTGAACCATTGTCAAAACGAACTGGGCGGCATCTGAATCGGGGACATAAAATAGCAGGTTGTAGGCCGCTTCAAAAACCTCTTCCATCAATTGGCGAGCATTGATTCTTTCCTGCCGATACTGCTCGAGAGCTTGCGGTGTTCGATCTTCTCCATTCATATAGCGAATATGAATTTCACGCATCTTCAGCACGGAACTGCGAAGTCGAACTTCGGCATTTTCAAAAGCGGCCTTCGCCGCCTTGCCTTCTTCGGTCGTGGGAACGGAAGAAATGGCGGGGGCAGCGGGTTGCCCGGATTCCTCTATCGCCGGCGATTCGATCTCAATCGGTTGCTCCAGATCCCCGCCTTGCAAATCATCGTCCTGTTCAGCGTTATCACTCGGATCGTTCTCAGCTGGCGAAACGATCTTTAGTGGCTGTTCGTTCTCAGCTGGCGAGACGATCTTTAGTGGCTGTTCGGTCACTTGCGGCATCGCAACCGCCGAATGGGAGTCAAAGAGTCCGAGGGCCCCCGAACACAACAGGGGAAAAACGGTGGACCAAATAAAGAGCCGACGATTCATTAAAAAACCAAACAATTAGGAACAAGCGGAAAAAAATTAGTCTGGAAAAGGCTTTGACCAGACGATATGAAGATCATACAAGAGAAACGGTATCACGGTTCGCCACCGTTTTACGGTTCTGTTGGAGAAACCGGGCAGAAAAACCAAAGATCTTGAAAAAATATCATTTTTGGATGCGAAGTGAACCTTTCGCAAAATCGATTCGTCCGTTAATCTGTGCGGACAAAGAGGATGGAGGGCATTAAAAATGCTCACCAACGGGGCGTAGCTCAGCCTGGCTAGAGCGCCTGGTTTGGGACCAGGAGGTCGCATGTTCGAATCATGTCGCCCCGATCAACGAAAACCCTGTGTTTTACTAGTAAAACACAGGGTTTTTTCGTTTTTGTCCGAATGGATGGTTTGTACCGCGGGGCTGACGCAAAAAACAGCACGAAATGGTTCGAAACCAATGGTGGATGCTGGAGCGTCCTTAAGGGGGGGGGCTGCGTCCTGCAAGGGTGCGGCAAACTCGTATTGCGTTGAGACTTCTCTATTCGCTATCAGCGGAGCAGCGTTTGAATTTTTCTCTGCAAACAAGATGATCGCGGGAGCCTATCGTGTCACATCATTGGATCGACCCAAAAGCATGTCAATCTTTAGCCATTCTTG
Organism: Novipirellula aureliae; assembly: GCF_007860185.1. Lineage (NCBI taxonomy): Bacteria > Pseudomonadati > Planctomycetota > Planctomycetia > Pirellulales > Pirellulaceae > Novipirellula > Novipirellula aureliae. Next base: position 1,409,513 of record NZ_SJPY01000001.1, on the reverse strand, counting down.
TAGAAACGGTGTCGTGTGCCTTGTTAACCCAACATTCGTCACCGATTTGCGTTGAGGTGGACGTTGAACCCGAACTGCCGGTTCCCGGCGATGGCGAGAAAATCGCGGATCTGGTTCGCAACATGGTTGGCCAAGCGATTGAGCACATGGGGAGCAAGGGGGGAGAGTTGATGATAACGGCGGTCGATTCGGCAACCGGCGTCGAATTGGAGATTGCTGATTCAGGCCCTGCGCTCGAGGAACGTCATACAACGATTCCGTTCGCGGCGGCGGCCCTTGGTGCGAAAGTGCGTTGGCAGAATTGTCCTCAAGGAGGCGTTGCCGCAACGGTCGCGTTTCGTCCTCAAGCAGGCGCATCACGAATGGCGGCATAAACATGTTAGGCATCTTTCAATCGAGCACGATTCCGGCTCTCGAACAATCGCTCTCGTTTGCACAAAAAAGACACGAATTGCTCGCTGGCAATTTGGCGAATATGGATACGCCTGGTTATCGGTCGCGAGACTTGGATGTTGATGAGTTCCAAAACGCGCTCGCCGAATCGGTACACAATTCGAAAGTCGCGAATGCAGCTGGCCGAGTGGGGCCAGTCACTCGAGACGATTTGTTTGCGGGACCACGAGCGGCGACCGAGCAGGTGGTGTTCCATGACGGGAACGATGTTTCGATGGAAAACCAAATTATGAATATCTCAAAGAACCAACATCTGCACAGTTTAGCGATAACGACGATGCGAAGCCAATTTGCTTTGCTTCGCGCAGCAATCACCGAAAGGGCATAAGAAACATGTTAAGTTCTCTCGACATCAGCACCTCCGCTCTCGTGGCACAGCGAACCCGCCTCAACGCAATCAGTGGCAATATCGCGAACATCTCATCACTGACCGACGAGGATGGAAACCCTAGTGCCTATCGAGCTCGGCAAGTGGTTTTTCAGACCGATGATTCGTTGTCGACAACAGGAGCCTCGGGGGTGAAGGTGTCCGAGATAAAGGTCGATGACTCGGAACCACTCTACCGCTATCAACCCAACCATCCGCTGGCGATCGAAGAAGGGAAATGGAAAGGCTATGTGGCATACCCCAATATCGATTTGACAACGGAGATGGTGGATGCACTCGAAACGACTCGCGCGTACGAGGCGAACGTCGGAGTGATGGAGATCAGCAAGAATTTAGGGAGAGAAACCCTGTCCATTTTGGCATAAAACCATCTGAAAAGGAGGCTGACCCTTTTATGGAGGCCCTTTTTTTGACGGCTAGCATCCTTTTCGGACAAAAGACGCTTTGATTCATGAAACCGATTCCTTCCTTCCAACCGCCGCAGCGCCCCGTCAATCCGTTTCTTCACGGTCAGCCAATCAAACCTGGCGGAGCTTCGGCTCTCAGTTCCGACGCGGGGTCGTTCGCCAAGTTGATGGGGGATCAGGTCAAGAACGTGAACACGATGCAAACCAATGCCGACTCGATGGTTCATTCGTTGTTAACGGGCGGCGATGTGAATGAAGCCGAAGTGCTGACATCGGTCCAGAAAGCCGATTTGGCGTTTCGTATGTTGTTGCAGGTCCGCAACAAGCTACTTGAAGCCTACCGAGAAGTACAACAAATACAAATCTAAATTGCAACAATATCGCTCCGTTCAGAGAGCTGAGCGACCCTTACACCAACTCACGATTCATCGATGAACTTCGTTAATCAAACAACCGAACAAATTCGCGAAACGCTTAAAGCGATGCCGATGCAATCGCGGGTCATTACGATCATGTTGGTGGCGGCGATAGCGATCGGACTTGGCTTCTTGGTTCGCGGTAACGGTTCGGTCAGTCACGAGGTTTTATTCGGTGGACGGGTGCTTGGTGAAAACGAAATCGATGCGGTCGAATTGGCCTTCAGCCATGCGGGTTTGAACGATTGGGAACGTGAAGGACGCCGTATCCGGATTCCAAAGGCATCGCGATCGGACTATTTGGCGGCGATCGAAGAATCGGCATCTTTACCGCTTTCGCTGCGCACCAACACCCAAACGGCGATCAACAGCGCCAGTCCTTTCGAATCGAGTGAACAGCGGCTTGCTCGTGAGATGCACGCCAAAGAGCAAGATCTTGGCGGCCATTTGAGTCGCTTCCCCGACATTAAATTCGCTAGTGTCGAGTATGATCGTGCGGAACGGTTTGGTCTCAACCGAGCACGCCCACAATCCGCTAGTGTGATGGTCACCCCCGAAGGAACCCAGCCACTATCGAAGCAACGGATCGAGCAGATCAAGGATCTCATTCGAGCTTCTTATGCGGGGATGAGTAATGATGATATCGCCGTGATTGACACCAATTCCGACGGTTCGACGTTGTTTAACGAGGACGCGGACCCATTGGCGGCCAAGCGGCGGGAAGAGGAAGCGTTTTACGAACAGAAAATCCGTAAGCACTTGATCGGTTATGGAACCGGCCTCAGCGTATCGGTTTATGCCGAGATCGATCCGACGATGGATGTAGAAAAGACGGTGTTGAAGTATGACAGTGAGCGAACGACTCTGCAGGATAAATCGAAAAAGGTTGAAGAGCAGAGCTCACGCCCCATGAACCAAGGCGTCCCCGGTGCGTCCCCGAACGGAGTAGGGAACCGATCCGCTAGTATCGATGATCCATCGCAAACCGTTCAAACATCGCGAGTGAAAGAGGATGAGCGAGAAAGTGTTGGGGTGGCGGGCCAACAATACGAAAATTCTCGTATCGCGTCGCTGCGAACCGAGCGAGTGCGTGCCTCGATTGGGTTACCAGAGAGCTATTACAGCGATGTCTGGCCCCAGGCCTGGCTCCGCGACAATCCTGATAAGGATATTTCAGATGTGCCTGCGATGCGAACGGCGGATCTAGAAAAGATGCGACAGGAAGTGAAATCGAAAATCGAACGGGCCGTCATCCCTCTATTGCCGGAAGTCAATGCGGGGGAGAGCAAGATTGAGCTTGTGGAGGTTTGGGATTACCCCGCACTACCGTTGGCCGACGTGTCTGAACCCGAGACCGCCAAGTTGGCGCTAACGTGGTTGGCCCAAAATTGGCAAACGATGGCGTTGATCTTTTTGGCTCTGATTGCTCTTCTCGTTGCTCGATCCGCGATCAAGAGTGGTGGAGACAGTGTTCCGAGCGAATTCAACGAAGGCTTTGGTTTGGAACTTCCGTCACCTCCTGTGGATAGGGTTCCGGAATCGGAGAAGACGGAAACGATGGAGATAACAGGGGGCAGTTTGAAAGACGAATTGATCAAGATTGTAGAAGACAATCCCGAGGTCGCTGCCAACGTTATTCGCAGCTGGGTCGCTGATGCGGCCTAGTAGCCGCGTCTTTGCGAGACGCGAATTGTCTCCCAAACCCGATTGGATTTGCACCCACTATCTCGCCGTCTCGGAGAGTCGCCGCGACTGCTCTTTCTTTTTTTCACGTCTATCGTTTACATAGAAGGCATCCCTTCCACACAAATATCTGTTTTGGAATTTGCTGCTGCTATGAATGTCGCTCAACCACCCACAGCAAGTCACAGTGCAACCGCCGACCGGGAAGCCAATCTTCGACGTGTTGCGATTGTGCTGAGCAGTTTACCGCCATCCGTCTCAGCTAACTTGATTGGCAGTATCGATGCTGAAACCAAGAAACTCCTTCGCCGTGCGATGACAACGTTGTCGGACGTCGATCCGCTTGAACGCCAGCGTGCTTTGGCCTCGTTTAAGGGTATGGTCGAACATCCTGCATCGTCCTCCTTCGAAGCGAATCCGATCGACGAGGTTTCGTTCAGCAATGCCTCGGCATCGGCACAGCAAAGTCACGTGGTCAAGCGATCCTCTCCGTCGACGACCGCAAGTTCAAACAATTCCGATTCGGTGGCCAACTCACCGCTCGCTTTCCTTGGCGACGCAGAAGATGATTTGTTAGTCAAGTTGTTGTCGGAAGAGCATCCTCAAGCCGCAGCATTGGTTCTCGCATCGATCTCACCTGCTCAAGCCGCTCGTATCATTCCGCGTCTCGACGCAGCCATCCAAAGCGATGCTCTCGGACGGATTGGTCGCTTGGGAGAGGTCCCCGAAGAGGCGGTCGAAGAGTTGGCGATGCATCTAAAGACACGAGTCGAGCAGATGATGCAGCAGCAGAAACGGTCCTCAGGGCAGCGGGCCTTAAACGCAATTTTGGCTGCAATGCCCAAAGAGCAACCCGAGTCGCAAAAACCATCGCAACCCGTCAATCGACTGCCCATAATTGTGAGCGAGTCGGTGGACCATTCTGACGTGGACGATTCCAAGAGGCACACCGAAATCCACTCGCTACGGGTTGCCCCAGGGACATCGGTTGACCCAAAACCGAAAGTCCATGCTGCGAAGACTTCGGTTCGAACAACACCGTCGGTATTGGACTCTACCGACGCGACCCATCAATACTTGACCAAGCTTTCGGCGAGAGAGCTGTGTTTGGGATTGGGGCTGGTTGATACCAATCAAGCACTACTGGCGCTCTGTGGGTTGCCGAAGTCGGTCTGTGATGCAGCGATGAAGTTTCTGCCTCGCAACCAAGCGAAACAGGTGCGTTCGCAAATGAATTCACTAACATCGATCCAACTGCACGAAATTGATGCGGCAAAAGCGGCCGTCGTCCATGCTCTGCATAAAAACCGCGAAACCACCAAGATGGCAGCGTAGTGTTTTGAAAAAAGTAGCCTAGGCTCCCAGCCTGGGAATCGCAAAACTCCCAGGCTAGAAGTCTGGGCCACCAAGAACTTTCCGAGAATCCCATTAAGATAGCCAATGGCAACCGTACTGAAGTCCGACCGACCAATCGATCCTTCCGAAGCCTCCCGAAAAGTGAGCGGTTTGGCCGGTTTTAATCTCGATGACTTTGCTGACCAAGGTCGAATCCGAATAGAGCAATGCAAAGCGGAAATCCAAAATCGGTTTGACGAAGCACGCAAGGAGGCAGAGTTGATCCGCAAGCAGGCTCACGAAAAAGGGTATGCGGAGGGACTCGAAAAAGCGGCTCGTGATTCGGACCAGCGAGTCAAGCAGGAAGCCGAAATGTTGGCCAGTCAATCCTTGGCGACGATTCACGAGGCGGTCAAGCAATTGCACGAAACCTACGATCGATGGATGCAAGAGTACCGTGACTCGCTCTCGGCGATCGCTATTAGCGCTTCGGAGAAGGTAATCAAGGGCAAGTTGGGGAAAGATGCTGGGATCCTGCTTTCTTGGGCTGATGAGGCTGTCCGTAGCACTCGCTCGGCCACTCGACTGACGTTGGCGGTCCATCCTGAGACGCTGGCCAACTTAGGCCAAGCGTTTGATGATTTACTCGCCTCGCCCGATTTACCCGAGCAAACGATGGTTGAACCCGATGAATCGGTTGCGATCGATTCGGTCGTTGTCCGCCAACCCGGAGGCGAGATTCGTGCGGGACTTGAGGATCAACTCGATCAATTGCGGGAGCTGTTGTCGTGAGTGCTACTCCATTTTGTTACACAAGTCACCCGCCAAAAATCATGATGCCTGAACCGACTGCGAAGATGATTCGCGAATCGGTCGGCTTCAAGATTTTTGGTCGTATCGCTGCCGTACGTGGCGAAGCGATTGAGATTGAAGGGATGACGGCACCGATCGGGTCGATTTGCGAAATCAATCCTGACACAGCGGATCGTCGCTTGGCAAAAGTGATCGGCTTTGATGGAAACCGACCGATTTTGGCACCGATGGAAACGATGTCAGCGATCTCAGCCGGTGATCGTGTTCGATTGGTCAGCCGCGGCATGAGTCTACGTAGCGGGCCTTCTCTTTGTGGTCGAGTCATCGATGCATTTGGTCGACCGATTGATGGGATGCCATTGCCCGATGATCTGACACCCGTTGATCCACAAAGAGCAGCTCCTGAGTCACTCGACCGCCCACCGATCGATACACCGTTGCAAACGGGGGTTCGTGCCATCGACTCGATGTTGACATGCGGCAATGGCCAACGTTTGGGGATTTTTGCTGGTTCAGGCGTGGGGAAAAGCACGCTGCTGGGTATGCTGGCGCGGGGATCGAGTGCAGATCGGATCGTGATTTGCATGGTTGGCGAGCGGGGACGCGAGGTTCAAGAATTTATCCAACGTAGTTTGGGCGAAGCGGGATTGCGCCGCAGTGTGGTCGTCGTCGCGACGAGCGACCGACCGGCGGCCCAACGAATTGCCGCGACTTGGACGGCAACAGCGATTGCTGAATCGTTTCGGGATGAAGGGAAAAACGTTCTATTGCTGGTTGACTCGGTGACACGATTGGCAATGGCGCAACGGGAACTTGGCTTGGCAGCTGGCGAGCCACCGACGACGCGTGGCTATCCGCCAAGCGTGTTCAACCTGCTGCCACAGGTGGTGGAAAGAGCGGGAAGGACCGAAAAGGGGGCGATCACGGCTTTTTATACCGTGTTGGTAGAAGGTGACGATAATAACGAACCGATTGCCGATACCCTGCGTGGTCTACTCGACGGTCACATTGTCCTTAGCCGCGACTTGGCAGCCCAAGCACAATGGCCACCGATCGATGTTTTGCAGAGTCTAAGTCGGTTGCAACCGCATTTGGTAAGCCCTGCGACACTGAAAGCGGCGTCGACCGCCAGAGGTCATTTGAGTGTTTACAAGAAGAACGCCGATTTGATTTCAATCGGAGCCTACCGCGGCGGTAGCGACCCGGTTGTCGACGCAGCCATTGCGATGCGTGATCCGATGAAGTTGTTCCTCTCTCAGGGGGCTGAAGAAATCGCCCCAATGGAGCAAACCTTAGCGGCTCTGGAAGGCTTGGAAAAAGTAGCCGTGTCTCTCCGAGACACGAATGCCGCGTCACGGAGAGACGCAGCTACGACGTTGAACCAATGACCAATGACCAATGACCAATGACCAATGACCAATGAAAAACTTCCAATTTAGATTTCTGTCGATCTTGAACCTTCGCCGCCGTGAACGCGATGAGGCCGGGGGCATGGTGGGCGAAGCGAATGCGGCGATCGCAAAAGTTCAAAGCCAGATCGAAACGATCGAGGAAGAACGACGCATGCTATCGGTTGAAGAGCAAACGACTCGCGTCGGCGATATTTCCGTCGATCGTTTGCTAGCCAAAGGACGTTATGACTTGCAGTTGCAGGCCGATATTCAAGGTCTTCGAGAGACGTTGGGAAAGCTGGCCGACGAACTCGACCGTCGACAAGTGCGTCTTCGCCAAGCTGAGACGGAAGTCAAGAAATTTGAACGGATGATGGAGATCGATTCGGATCGCTATCGAAACGAAATGGATCGACAAGAACAAATGGAACTCGATGAAATGAGTAACCGTCGCGGTGCCATCTCGCGTCGTACTCATGCGAAGAACCGAGATTGATAAATATGCTCAATAAACTGCTAACGGCCTTTGTCGCTTTCTGTGTTGCTACCGTTTTGTTTCAACTCATCCTATTGGGATATGTTTTGACACGTGGAACGGCCAACGGTGACACCATGGCTCAAATCATTGGACTAATGAATGGAATCGATATCTCGGGCAACCGCTTGCAGCAAATTTTGAAACAGGGCGAAGATCGCGAACAGCCCAACTTTGAAGAGATTCTGCAGGCACGCAAAATGGAGAGCTTGGAGATGGACATGCGACTGCGAAGCCAAAACGAATACCGCGATGACTTGAGTCGAATGTCGGCCGAATTGCGAGATCAGCGAGAGTTTTTTGACGAGCGACGGGAAGCATTCAAAGAAAAATTAAAAAAAATGGAAGAGGGGGCTCGCGACAAAGGAATCCAAGAAGTGCAAAGAACCCTGCAATCTCTCGATGCGGCGCAAGCCAAAGACCAACTTTTGAGAATTTATGACGATGAAAGAATTGATGAGGTCGTTAATATCATTCAAGCTATGCCAATCGATAAACGAAAAGATATACTGGCGGAGTTTGCTGCACCAGACGAAGCAGAGAAATTAGCCGAAATCCTACGTCGCATCGGCGAAGGTTATCCAACCACTGCACTCATTAAGCAAGCGGCTGGCGATATCTAAGTTTGAGTAGCAGTTTTACAGGCTCGGGGGGGCCGTGTGAAAATGGGCGATATCCAAACCAGTTCTTTCTCGAGAAACCATTCTGCGACCATTGCAGCAGAGCGTGGTGTCTCAACCAACCAATTCAACTTGGCTGCGGGTGGTTCCTCGCTCAGCATCATGGACGCGTTCGCCGATCTGTTTTCTCAAATGGGGGCGACCGCTTTGGCTCCATCACCCACATCGAATGAGGATGGCAAATCGTTTGCAGACCTCAACGACGATGCCTCCAATCCGGCGACCGAGTCAAGCGAAAAACAAGACGAAGCACCTGCCGCCGAGTCCGAACCAGGGAACTCGTCCGAGCCAACGCCCGTGCTGGTTTCGTCCGACAACGTAGCTGTGGAAGAGCCGTTGGCCAAACGGTCCCGCGAAGAGCAAACGGTGGAATCGAGCAATCAGGAAACGATTCGTTCCGAACCGGATTTGACAAACCGTGGTAAACAGCAGCTCGATCCACAAGCAAAGGCTCCGGTGGACTCCAACATCGGCAACAGCACCGTCGAAACAGCGGCCAATGGATCAGCGACACCGTCAGTGACGCATTTGCCAGCGAATGCTCCGCAACCGAACGATCCGAGCGGCGAGGAAGCGACTCAGCAAAAATCAACGGTGGCGGAAAAGTTGGACACCAAACCGGCACTTCGTGATCCAAAAACGCAGCCCAGCGAAATGGAAGACGCCACGGTTCCTAAGGTCGAAGAAGAGTCGTTTCATTCGGATGAAGGAGATCAAAATCATCGTGAATCTCGGCGTGAACGGCGCGATTCAAGAGAGAATTCGGCAGGGGCGAAACAATCGTTGGCTGAAAAGAACACGGTCGGTCAAGAGCGTTCGGCGGAGCAAAAAGCAATGAAAGTTGCTCAGTCGGCTGCGTCGGCGGATGCTTCGGCGTCGGTGGAATCGTCCTCTCAAACCATGAGTGCGACGAAACCGACGATTGGCCATCCTGCCACCGTGGACGCGGCGGCGGCTGCGACCAGAACCGCCGCAACGGCGGCTACGGCAAGTTCGACCAACACCGTCCGTCGTGCCGGAATCACTCGCGCAACGAGCCCTGCATCACCGACGCCGATACCAACCAATGCCACCAACCTGGGTAGTGACACTGCGGGCAAAACGACAAACTCGGGGGACCAGCCATCGACGACCGATTTGATTTCACGAGCCAAGTTGATTCAGCGAGTTTCAAAGGCGTTCCAGCATTTGGGCAGCAACGGTGGGCAGATTCGAATTCGACTCGCGCCGGCGGAGCTTGGCACCGTACGGTTGGAAATGCAGGTGTCAGATCGAAAGATGCAAACGCGAGTGATCGCGGAAACGGAAGCTGCTGCTGCGGCTCTTCGTGAGCACCTGCCGGAGCTACGGATGCGGCTCGAATCGCAAGGGATTCAAATGGAAAAGATGAGCGTTGAAGTTGAGTCAGAAACGCATTCCAACGACCAATCGGGCGGAGAATCGTTCGCCCAAGACGATCCACGCAACTCCAACCGATCGCGAGATCCAAGGAAAGCCGACCATCGTTCCGCCTCCAAGGCGACCACCTCAACCTACGCACCAAAATCCCTGCCGGTCACTCGCCCGTTGGTCACGAGCGGAGTCGACGTGCAGTTGTAGAACGTGCAGTTGTAGAACGTGCAGTTGTAGGACGCAGGCCGGAACAGCGTCGTGTAGAGAGAACACGACTTGACCCAACCACCTCCTGTTGGGGTGCACGCCTGTTGGACTACGTCAGATTGATCTCGCCACCGCGGCCGGCAAAACGGTATGACTCAATCGAACCGCTTACCACCGCATTTCCCATTTTAGAGATAGGTCGACGACGATGTCACAAATCGGACAAACTGGATCCACTCAATACACGGCCCAGGACACGACCGGGACATCGACTGCCAGCGACGGCTTTGCAGGGGTTGATATTGATAGCTTTATGAAGTTATTGCTTACCGAGCTGCAAAACCAAGACCCGCTCGATCCGACCGAAAACTCAGAGATGATCCAACAGATTGGGCAGATTCGTGAGATTGGCGCGACCGACAAGTTGACATCGACCCTCTCGAATCTGTCTTCGAGCCAAGAATTGGTGACGGCCAGTTCACTGATTGGCCGTAGTGTGACAGGGCTCGCCGATGATGCTAGCCAAGTCGACGGGGTCGTCGATCGCATAACCGTTGAAACAAACAGTGAGACAAATTCACGTTCTGTCAAAGTTCACGTGGGTAATCAGACGATGGAGTTAAATAACATTCGTGAAATTCTGAATGGGTAAGCTTTAACGATTGCTTATCCGCGTTCCCGCTGATAGGAAACAAGTCGATGGGTTTGACCTCCGCACTGAACACTGCACTTACTGGCCTTTCGGCTGCCGAAACTCAAATCGACGTGATTGGTAACAACCTTGCCAATTCGCAAACCGTCGGCTTTAAGTCTTCCGAGGCTGTGTTTGCATCGCAGTTTTTGCAAACACTTTCACTGGGGGGGGCTCCAACCGAATATAGCGGTGGTACGAATCCACGGCAGGTAGGTTTGGGGGTACAGGTCACTGAGATCGCTGCGAATCACGAACAGGGCACGATTGAAATCAGTAGCAGTGCTTCGGACTTGGCCATTCAGGGAGACGGGTTCTTTATCGTCGAGGGGGCCGAGGGGGAGCGTCTCTATACTCGCAACGGTATCTTTAAACTCAACAGCGATGCCGAACTCGTCAACTCGACCGGCCATCGTCTCCTCGGCTATGGTGTGGACGAACAGTTTCGATTGCAAGAATCGAGTATGGTACCGATCGAGATTCCGCTGGGGACCGAGAGTGTTGCCAAAGCGACCGAGAACGTCACGTTTGAAGGGACGCTGACTCCGGAAGGTGAAATAGCAACGCAAGCCAAAATCATCCAGAGCTTGCAATTTGGTACGGCAGAGGTACCAAGACCGGATGCAACGGGCGTCAGTCTATCGTCGGCTCCGCTCTCTGACCACGTCGGCATTACGGTCAACAACAGCGGGGTTGGCACATTGGCGGCTGGCGACTACCAGTATCGAGTCGCCCTGGTTGATTCCAATGGAAATGAAGCAGCACCAAGTGCCACGATAACCACGACCGTCGGTGCAAACGGTCGTGTGGAACTCGGCAGTCTACCAGTGGACCCCAACGGTGGTGACTACCCCAATGTCAATATCTATCGAACCGGACCAAATGGGAACGATTTTTTTCAGATCGGTTCGGTCGCGGCAGGAGGTGATTTTGTTGACGATGGCTCAACGGCGTTAACAGGCAATGCGCTTGATACCGACCTGTTAACAGGAAACTACACTTACATGGTGACCTACTATCGCAACGGCGAGGTCGAATCGCGTCCGAGTGTATTGATCGGTCCGCAAAATGTCGTCAATGGACGAACATCGCTTAGCGGATTGCCTATACCACCGGTCCCTGAGGCGGGTGATGGGTTTCCTGCGTATGACGAGATTCGCATTTATCGCAACCTGTCCAATGACCAGAACAATTTCTACTTGGTCGATACGGTCCCGCCCGGTGGTACGTTTACCGACTCGCGATCGGATGCCGAAATTGCTGATTTGTCGATAAGTGGCAACCAAGTCTTGGATTTGGATGGTCCTCAGATTCATGCCAGCACATTGCTGACGGACGTGCTAAAACGCGACGGCTTGACTTACCAGAAAGCGTTCCAACTCGGTACGCTAAGCTACAGTGGGCGTAAGGGCGATCGTGCGTTAGGCTCAAAAGACTTTGAGATCACTGAAACGACAACGATGCAGGATTTCATTGATTTTGTTGAAGACTCGTCTGGAATTCAAACGGTTCAAGTCGACGCGGTTAATCCGATCCCAGCATCCGAAAACAACATCCCTGGTCAAACAGGAACGATTTATCCAGGCGGCTACATTCAGGACGGAACGATTCGTTTTGTCAGTAATACGGGTGAAGCAAATGGTTTGGAGATTGATCTTGCCGCTTTCCGAATCAAGGGGCTTGATGGCAACGTGACGACGCCCAACCTCGGCTTCGGGACCTTGCAAGAAGGTGTAGGGGAAAGCGCGGTCAGCGACTTTATCGTCTACGATTCACTCGGTGTTCCCATCAACGTTCGGATGACCGCCACGTTGGAGAGTCGCACGGATGAACAAACGGTATATCGGTGGTATGCCGATAGTCCCGAGAACCAAACAACAAGTGGTACCAATATCTCGGTCGGCACAGGATTGATTCAATTCGACGGTAACGGAAATTTTATCGCTGCGACCAACGACCAAATTGCCATCAATCGAACCGGGGTCCCGAGCGTCTCGCCGCTGCAATTTACGGTCGACTTCAATCGTGTATCAGGTTTAGCAACGGAGAGTGCTTCGTTGGCAGCGACTCAACAAGACGGTAGTGAACCGGGGGTCTTGAATAGTTATGTTGTCGGTGAAGATGGTCTAATACGAGGAGTGTTCAGCAACGGCGTTTCGCGGTCACTCGGTCAAGTTCAATTGGCCCGTTTTGCCAACCCGGTCGGACTCGAGGCCCGCGGATTGAACCTGTATGCTCAAGGCGTCAACACGGGGTTGCCCGTCATTGGTGGCCCGGGTGAAAATGGTATCGGCAGTGTCGCTGGCGGAGCCCGAGAACTCAGCAATACCGACATCGGCAAAGATTTGATCTCCTTGGTACTCGCCAGTACCCAGTATCGTGGAAACAGTCGCGTGATCACGACGAGCCAACAATTGATTGACGAATTGCTTAACCTGAAACGATAGCGGATTTGGCTCTGCTGTTCGAGCGGGAAACGCCGCGAAACGAGGCTGATGGAAGCGTTTCCCCGGCGTCGGTGATCTGCGTCAGCCCCCTTCGATGGCATTCTCGATTCCGCGAACCGCTGGTGCAGCAGCGGACGATGGAGATGCTCGGCTTAAAGCCTCGACTCCAACGATCACCTTTGATAAATCGGCAAGTAGCCGTTGTCGAGTTGCATCATGATAAGGTTACAAGCAGTGATATAGACGGGGTGGATTTGGCCTTCCCAGTACCCGTCGGGACGCTGCTCGCTGGCGATCCGATCGTACAAGCGGTTGCGGAAGTTAGCCCACACTTCATCACCTTGCCGATACACCACTTGGCTGTAGTAGAGATAGGTGTAATGCCAATGGCCGAACGCGCGAGCGGAATCGCTGATGTCGTGTAGAGCCTCTTTGGCGTAAGCCCACATCTCCGGCACGTGCGTGCTATCGTAATCGCCCGCGTTGTAGAGTGCGGCCAATGCAGCGGCGGTGATCGCCGGACGGCTGCTGCCGCGTTGCCGACTGCTATAGCTGATCCCACCGTCGGCATTTTTACACTCGTAGATATACTCTTTTGCTTTCTCGATCACCTCTGCACTGACGGCTATCCCAGCGTTGCGACATCCACGCAGGCCCTGGACTTGAGTGATGGTGGTTGATCCTTCATCAAAATCATTGCCTTCGCGAGCTGAGACGTAGCCCCACCCGCCGGCTGCGGTTTGGGCACTGCCGCTAAACTTGACCGCTTTGCTCAGCACCTCGACCAACTCTTCTCGGCGATCGAGTAGCCCTTCTTCACCGAGGACTTGCGAAAGCATTAGCATGGAAAAACCGTGTCCGTAGGTGTAGCGGGGGTCGGATTGAGGATCGCCGATCAAGCCGTTGTCTCGGCTCTTGCTAATTAAGTAATCGGTTGCCCGCCCAATCTCTTTCGCGTAGGGACCTTGCGTGGTGGTGCTGCCGCTAGCGATCAGAGCGGTCCCGGCAAGAGCGGCCAATGCGGTGGGGTAAGCTTGTGTGTTCCATTGACCTCGCGACGATTGTGTGCGACTTAGCCAGCGCAGTCCTTTCTCGATCGATTCGTTCCAGCTCGCTTTGCGAGTCGCCGCCTCGCTCGTTCGAGCGGATGCGCAAGTCGCGCCTGCGACCGATAAGACAGCGGCACGACGAAGCCAATCACGGCGAGAAAGAGAATGGTTCATTGTGGATTCTTTCGAGGGGGGGGACTGCGACGCGTTTATTCTAGCGATCGAATGAGAGTTTGGCAAAGAACGTTGGCGTCCCGTCCTTGGGGGACTCGGTAAGGCGAGTAAGCCGGCTAACGCCTGGACGCCAGCGTTGGGTGCAATCCTCGCTTCCGCTGGCAAATGGGACAGAAAAACGTGCTCCGCTGGGCTTGAACGATTCGTTGGATCGTGCCCTCTTCACACCGAGGACAAGGTGTTTGGGCTCGGTCGTAGACCAAATGATGGGCTTGGTAGCTGCCCTCGCCATTGATGGCATTCCGATAGGTGCCATCGCTCAGCGTGCTGCCTTCATAAAGGATCGCTTCGTTGAGTACGTGTTGCATTGCGCAAACGATCCGTTTCCATTGAGGGCCACTCAGCCGGTCGCAGCGAGTTCGGGGATCAATTCCTGCACGAAATAGAAGCTCGGCAGCGTATAAATTTCCAACGCCAGCGACGGCGGATTGGTCGAGCAACGCGACTTTGATCGCCCGCTGACTTTTTCTCAGCCGATCTCGCAAACCGTCAGCCGTGATTTCGAGTGCATCGGTCCCCAGTTTGATATCAATTTGTTCGCGAATCTCTTTATGGGTCAACAGGCGAACCGTGCCCAAGCCACGGCGGTCCCAGAACAATAGTTGTCCACCCTGTCGTTTGGGGTGGGAGACGCTTTGGTTGGGCCCGCTGTTAAGGTTGATTTGAAGCCGCAAATGTTCCCGAGTGGGCGGGTCGGCTAGCAGTACCAAACCTGTCATTCTCGGCTCGATGACGATTGCTTGCTCCTCTTCGACTTCAACGAGTACCCGTTTTCCGCGGCGACCGATCCCAACGACCTGTTTTCCTCGAAGCCGCCTGTCAAACTCTTCGATAGCTGGGGAGAGCAGGATCGGTTTTCGCTCACAGCGGGGGCAAACCACCGATTCAATTTTGCAACCGATGATTGGCAAAATGCCACGCCGCATCGTTTCGACTTCAGGGAGTTCAGGCATGAAGTTTGAGTTATTTAGAATTTCTTGGGCGATGGAAGGTGGTTTGACGAACAGGGTGTTGGCTTTACTATAATGGAACGGCTACCCGTTGAGGCGTTCCGGTTTGGGACGACGAGGGTGTAGGATTTCCGTAGTGGATCTTGTGAAAGATCCTTATTCTGCAAAGATCTTTCACAAGATCCACGATGGGCACGGATCTTTCACCAGATCGACTACTTTAGAGAGACTTGTCCCAAACCGATTGCCACGCTTTTGGCTGCTGTTCTACCACTATCTGACTTGAGAAACCGATGAGCACGATTGAGACGAACTTGAAGCAACTCGCGAACGTACCGAACCAGCAGGGTCGTTTCGGTGATTTTGGTGGCCGTTTTGTTCCTGAAACCTTGACGCGTGCTCTCGAAGAATTGTCTGACGAGTATGAACGAGCCAAGAAAGACCCTGAATTTCAGCGGGAGCTCGAGGGGCTCTTGAAAACGTTTGTGGGTCGTCCCAGCCCGCTGTATCATGCCAAACGCTTGTCGGACTCGGTCGGCGGTGCCCAGATTTGGCTCAAACGTGAAGACCTCAACCATACCGGTGCTCACAAAATCAACAACACGGTCGGGCAAGCGCTCTTAACGCTACGGATGGGCAAAGGCCGTGTGATTGCGGAAACCGGGGCGGGTCAACACGGGGTGGCGACCGCGACGGCATGTGCTCATTTCGGATTGCCTTGTACGGTCTACATGGGCAGCGAGGATATTCGCCGACAAAAACCAAACGTGTTCAGCATGAAGCTTTTAGGGGCGGAGATTTGTCCTGTTGAATCAGGCTCAAAAACGCTTCGTGATGCGGTGAATGAAGCGATGCGAGATTGGATGTCTTCGGTCGCGGACACGCACTACATTATCGGAAGTGTGATCGGTCCGCATCCGTTCCCGATGATGGTGCGAGATTTTCAAGCAATTATCGGCCGCGAAACTCGCGAACAATGTCGTGATTCGTTCGAGCGATTGCCCGATTGCGTGGTCGCCTGCGTCGGCGGTGGCAGCAACGCCGCTGGGATGTTTTATCCGTTTGTCGAAGACGACGGCGTTCGACTCGTCGGTGTGGAAGCGGGGGGGCGAGGCAACCAGCCTGGCGATCATGCATCCCCCCTCTCCTTCGGGAGCCCAGGCGTACTTCACGGCAGTTATAGCTACGTGATGCAAGACGAGGATGGGCAAACATGCGACGTCCATTCGATGAGCGCCGGACTCGACTATCCTGGGGTCGGCCCCGAGCACAGTTATTGGAAGGCAACGGGGCGAGTCGCTTACTTGGAATGTGGCGACGATGCTGCGATGCAAGCGTTTGATCGTTTGGCACGTACCGAAGGAATCATCGCCGCATTGGAATCCAGCCATGCGGTAGCCAGGGCAATCACATTAGCCGCCGACATGCCCGCCAATCAACATCTCGTGGTTTGTTTATCAGGGCGTGGCGACAAGGACGCGATGGAGATCGCCCGCCTGCGTGGCGAAAGTTGGTAGTCAGCGGTAGGTCAATTCGTGTTGAGAGTGCGTTGTCGGATCTAACACGCAACCGTCAAACACGCTAAAATGAAAGTGATGGACATTCCTTTCCCCCAAAGCCTACCTTTTTGGCGAGGACAATCATGACGAAAATCACTTGGCTATCCCACAGCAGTTGGTTGATCGAAACCGAAACGCACCGCATCCTGCTCGACCCCTTTTTCAAAGACAACCCGACTGCGACGGTGGCGTCCAAAGATTTTAAAGATGTTCAATTCATCTTGATTTCGCATGGACACTTGGACCATGTCGCTGACGCTGCATCGATTGCCAAGCATAGTGGTGCGACGGTGATCACGAATTTTGAAATTGCCAATTGGTTTACGGAAACACAGCATGTTAAATCGACTTTCGGAATGAACCTTGGCGGCAGCTATGATTTTCCGTTTGGTAGCGTCAAAATGATTCCGGCATTGCACAGCAGCCAGATGCCAGATGGGGCTTACGGTGGCAACCCCGCAGGTTTCTTGCTGACGATTGACAACAAGCGAATCTATTTTGCTTGTGATACCGCGTTGTTCAAGGATATGCGTTTGTATGCTCACGCCGTCGATGTCGCCATCGTTCCGATCGGTGATGTTTTTACGATGGGAATCGATGACAGTTTGCGTGCAATCAAGCTAATTGAGCCCGTCACCGTACTTCCGACTCACTACAATACGTGGCCGCCAATTGAACAGGATGCCGAGGAGTGGGCTCAACGTGTCACGGGTGAGACGTCAGCCACGCCCGTCGTGTTGGATGTGAATGGGACATTTGAGTTTTGACGCCCTTAGGAACGCTCACAGGCTGGGAGCCCACCCCGCGGGGGGCTAATCCTTTTCGCGGACGAAGACTTCGTCGCCTTCGACTTTGACTTCGAAGCAATCGACTTTGATTCGCGGATTGTCTTCCCAAGTGCCGTCTCGGACACAGAATCGCCAAGCGTGCCAGGGGCAGGTGACCTGTTGGTTTTCAGGGTCAAGATGGCCTTCGGCTAAGGATGCTCCCATGTGAGGGCAGAGATCATCGATCGCATACCATGTATCGCCTTGTCGGAAGACAGCGACCATACGTCCGTCGTAGGGAACCGCCAAGCCTTGGCCATCCTCAAAATCGCTGACATTCCCGACCGATTCAAATTCACTCACTCTTTTTCCTTTAATTCTTGACGCTTCTTGTTGACGCTCACTCCGTGGGCGTTAAAACGAAAGAGCTTAGCACAAAGCGAAAGGCTTGGCGATTCTTCGCCGTTTTCTACTCTTCGCTGTTTTTCTACTCTTCGGAAGTCTACGAAACGATGATCCACCAAACACGCCGGCGTCTACTCGAATCTCGCGTTTGGCCCCACGTGCAAACACCAGCCCAATATGTGGGCGGTGAACGGAATATCGTTGTCAAAGACCATCGATCGGTTCGAGGCAAAATTTGTTTGGGCTTTCCCGATGCTTACACCATCGGGATGAGCCATCATGGTTTGCAGGTATTGTACTCACTAATCAATCGCCGCGATGATATGTGTGCCGAGCGAGTTTTTATGCCTTGGCCGGACATGGAAGCTCTGCTTCGCGAACACGAAATCCCGCTCTACTCTTTGGAAACGTTTACTGCGCTCTCTGATTTCGATGTTGTCGGTCTAAGCCTGCAATACGAGATCAGTTCCCCCAACGTTTTGACGATGATCGATCTGGGGGGGATCCCGCTCGTTGCAACGGAGCGTACGATGGCCGACCCGCTCGTGTTGGCAGGAGGTCCATGCTGCCAAAATCCGGAACCCATGGCAGACTATTTTGATGTGATGATCACGGGCGATGGCGAGCCGTCCTTGCCGATCGTTTGTGATCTCTGGCTTCAGCAGCGTGATCGCTACCGCCGCGATGACGGTACTTTCGCAGACGGTGACGAAGGGAAATCGCAGCGTAGCGAGGCATTGGCCGAAATTGCCAAGGAGCTGCCCTATGCCTACGTCCCCCGATTCTATGAGCCGCAATACGCTGACAACCGCGTTACCGCTCTCGTCCGCACTCGCGACGATGTTCCTGAAACGATCGCCCCGAGCGTTATCAATGACCTTGACGGCATTCCGATTCCAACATCGCCGATCGTTCCCTACATCGAATGTGTTCACGACCGAATCGCGGTCGAAATTATGCGTGGTTGTCCTCACCTTTGTCGGTTCTGCCAAAGCACTGTGATTAAGCGCCCGTTACGAATTCGCGAAGTCGAAACGATCGTTCAAGGAGCCATGGAAAGCTATCGAAACACAGGGTTTAACGAGATTAGTATTCTTTCGCTCTCGAGTAGCGATTACCCGCACTTCGAGCCCTTGGTCATTCGGTTGCACGAAGTCTTCAAGCCGCTAAACGTCAACATCAGTGTGCCGAGTCTGCGCGTGAACGACCAACTTCGAACACTGCCTCAATTGATTGGCACCGACCGCCGCAGTTCGCTGACGCTTGCACCGGAGGTCGCGCGTGATGATATGCGGGCGCAGATTCGCAAAAAGATCAAGAACAGCGATTTGATTGAAGGTTGCCGTGCTGCCTTTGAAAACAACTTTGATTCGGTGAAGCTCTACTTTATGTGTGGATTGCCGGGCGAGCGACCCGTCGATTTGGACGGTATTGTCGATCTGGCGGAAGACATTGCTCGGGTTGGCAAAGAGGTCAAGGGGCGTTACCCACGCGTGACTGCCAGTGTCTCGAATTTCGTACCCAAGGCGCACACCCCGTATCAATGGAACGGGATGCAGCGCCGCGAGTATTTTCGTTGGGCGCACAAGTACCTACGGAGTCGCTGTCGAATCCGCAGCGTCACCGTCAAGTGCCATGATATCGAAACCAGTTTACTCGAGGGCGTTTTGAGCCGTGGTGATCGTCGAACCGGCCAAGCGATCCGTTTGGCGTGGGAGCGAGGAGCGCGAATGGATGGTTGGACCGAGTACCTTGACCCGAGCCGTTGGTGGCAGGCGCTCGAAGACGCTGGGATCGATGTTGAACGCCAGGTGCATGACGATTATGAAGTGATGTCCAAGTTGCCTTGGGACCATGTCAACGTCAAGTTTGGCCGTGACTATTTGGTCAAGGAAAAAGGGCGATCGACGGTCCAATTGGCCGCTATGGCCGATGCGGTGTAACGGTCGCGAACGTAGGAAAGGTTTACCAACGTCAGGCTTCGTGATGGCGTTTCTTGACCCATCCGGTGAAGCCGGGGAGCGGCGCAAAGCGAGGCCTCCCCAATACAGGTTTGGGGAGGCTGAGGTACGTCTGGAGGGGTCACTGCGTCGTCTGGAAGGATCGCAGGCCTATTTGTTCCACCACCAACCACGGTCGGTAACAGCAAGAGCGACTCCGCGAGTTTCTTTGACTTGCTCGTCGACTTCTTGGTTTTCGACCACTTCAAAGGCGTTGACTTCGACGCCACCGGAGGCTGTCACGACCCATCCGCTGCGTCCGCGAACGAAGCTGCACTCTGGTGCAATCGCTTTGGGGACCGCATAACTCGTCAATTCGACGATATCGGTTTGTCCTTTCAGTCCGGCCATGTCGATGCCTGCTTTCTGGTCGAGACGTTCTTGCGTGATCAGCGTTGCGACGACCGTCACATCCATGATGCTTTGCAGGTCCCCAAAGACAGGGATTTGCTTGGCGAGTTCGGCATAATTTTCGGTCATCGCATCGGCCCATTTTTGTGCGACTTGGTCCGACTTGCCCGCACTTACGACTTGTCCGTCTTCGGTAACAATGTCTTGCTCGGTAAGTGTCTTGACGCCTTGCCCTGACAATTTCCAAGCCAATTCGTCGTTGCTTTTGACGAGTGCTTCGTAATTGCAAGCCATCCACCAGCGAGGGTTCTGGGTAGCGCTTTGCCGATTGTTTTGTGCCATTTCCAAGTAGCTCGGCAGGCCTTGTACATTGGATGGTGTCAACGCCAATGCAACACGTTTCATGTCATAATCGGAAGCGACTAGGATGCGAGCAAAGCGGCTGTCTTGCGGCACGCCACTGAGCAAGATCATTTGAGGGCCAAACGCCTCCTTGAGTTGTGCTTCAAAGATAGCCGGATTCTGGCCGGGCTGAAGCCGTAGTCGGCTGAGCATTTTTCGTAGATTTTGTCGGCCTTCGGCGGTCGGCTCGATGGAACAACTGATCGCTTCTTTGCGTGCTGTTTCGACGCTGCGCAGTGCGACGATCAAGTCGGCGAGCCGCATGGTCGATTTGCCGCTAACGGCTCCCACGACGCTGCCGTCTTCGCGAAACTGCCACGGCTCGGCTGGCCCAGCCAAAATGATATCGTTGTTGTCGGCGTCGACGAATACGTATTCAATCCGCGTTAGCCCCGCCATGTAGATAACATCGCTTGGGACGGGCTTGCCGGCGTCGTGACTCTTTTTGAGTTCGGCTTGAATTCCGGCCAGCGAGATCATTCGCATGTCGGTCGGCTTGGTAAGATCGCCTTGGGGGTCTTGATGGGCAGCACGGGCAACGTTAGCCAATTCGCGTTGCTCTTCGATTGTTGCGTTGCGAACAATTCCCTCGGGGCTGATCAGTACACCTCCAACTGCCCGGCCCGTTGTGGTGCCGATCCCGGCGTGTAGCGACGTTGTGATACAGACCACAGCGGCCACTGATGTCACGAAGGGTAAGCTGTGAAATTGACTCGATGTCATCAAAGTAGTCTCCGAAGTATGAGCGAAGCGGTGAGGCGAAATATTTCATCCGACCCGACTTGGGTTGGTTGTTTTTGTGTGTTGGTGTTATTTTGGCTTTTGAACCAACTTCATACAATAACTGCCGGGCAGGCTTCTCGCAACGCAGCCAAACATGATCTGGAAGAGTGTGTAAGATAATAGGATGGTTCGATGATCCTGCCCCACATCCCGTATTCGCCCAAATTGACTGATTCTGTGTCCAGCGATTCTGTATCTAACGAGCAGCAAAATCACGCGTCGGCAAACCAGCAGGGTGCCTATTTGGTGCTTCAATCCGCAGGCCGTTGGAGCGACGTCTTTCGCCTTTCGCCTCCCTGTGAAGCCGTCATTGGCCGGGCTTCATCGAACCAAATCGTCGTTCGCAGCGAGCAAGCGAGCCGCCGACATGCTCGCATCTTCTGGGCGAATAGCGGTTGGATGATCGAGGATTTGGGGAGCCGAAACGGAACCTTCGTTGCTGGCAGCGTGGTCCGAGATCCTCGACGGTTGCGTAGCGGCGATAAAATCCAAATTGCTGGGTTTGCGATATTCTTTACCGATCGGCTCGGTGGCGGCTTGGGCAGCAGCACCGGTAGCGACCTGGGCAGCCACCGCGGGCAAGATCAGGCGACCGACCAAATCACGATGGAAATCGATGCCGATTCGATCACCGACCGGCGTCGCTACAGCGATTACTTGCGAGGATGTTCTCAGCAGCGAGCGGTCACCGGTAGCCTGCTAAAACTCGCTTTCGCTCTGGCTCAATTGAATCGCCTCGAGGATGCGGTTGCGACCGTCCTGGATGCCTTGGAATCTCAATTGCAACTCGACACCGCAGGCGTCTATTTGGGGGAAAGCGTTTCTTTGCTGGAGGATGCGGCACCGATTGCGAGCATGGGCGAAATTCCATTGGTGGGAACGCGGCAGAGTGGCGTCCGAAGTTATCGTCGTCCACCCGAAACGTTGATCCAAAATGTGGCAAACGAACGTGGAAAGGCATTGTTAGCCCGGAATGTGCTTGGCGACAAGCAATTGGCAGCTGAGAATAGTCGAGGCGAAATTGAAGTCGAGAGCATTATTTTGGCGCCGATTTGCGATCATCAAGATCGTGTTTTGGGAATGATCCACTTGACGACTGCTGGCGGGATTCGCCCATTTGATAGTGAGGATTTGCAATGGGTCGTGGCGGCTGCGGAAATTCTTGCGGAGTCGTTGTCGCGGCTCGCCGATCATGACCGGCTCGCTAAATCATTACGGCGAAACCGTCACCGTGCGGATGTGTTGCAGCGTCAGCTTAGCGATAAGGTTCGGATTGTTGGGAAAAGCGACGCCATCGCAGAGGTAACCCGCAAAATCGCCCTGGCTGCACCCACGGGGGCAACGGTGCTCATTCGTGGCGAATCAGGCGTTGGCAAGGAGTTGGTCGCCGCTGCGCTGCACCACACCAGCGACCGTAGCGAAGGTCCGCTCGTCTGTCTGAACTGTGCCGCACTGAGTGATTCACTCTTGGAAAGTGAGTTGTTTGGCCATGAAAAAGGGGCGTTTACCGGAGCGACAGAGCGTAAACGGGGCAAGTTTGAAATGGCGGACGGTGGGACATTGATGCTCGATGAGATCGGTGAAATGAATTCAGAATTGCAAGCCAAACTGCTTCGCGTTCTGGAGGGGCACCCGTTCGAACGGGTGGGGGGGCACGAGCCGATTCGGGTTGATGTCCGCGTGGTGGCTGCGACGAATCGCGATCTGCAGGCGATGGTTGGCGAGGGAACCTTTCGCCAAGATCTTTATTATCGGTTGCATGTCGTCGAGATTTTTGTACCGCCGCTGAGGGCTCGGCAGCACGATTGTCTGCTGCTGGCAACGTTTTTTCTCGATCAATTCAACCGACAAATGGGGCGTCGCGTCGAAGGGTTCACTCGATCAGCCCAGCAAAAATTGCTGGGATATCATTGGCCTGGCAACATCCGCGAACTCCGCAACGTGGTCGAGCGAGCCGTCGTGCTGAACCAGAAAACGGTAATCGACGAAAACGACTTGGTGCTTTCACCCGCCGAATTGGGGCGGCCAGACACGAAAGGCAAACCGAACCAAGGCGACCCACTAGACCTGGAAATCTCGCTCGCAAAGCTTGAACAACAGCATATTGAGCGAGTTTTGCGGTACACCGATGGGAATAAGAGCCGGGCCTCCGCGATCTTGGGCATCGAACGAAGCACGCTCGACCGGAAAAGGAAAAAGTACGCTGCCGAAGCGAATGACTAAATCGCTTATGCTTCGCTACTCTTTTATCTAAGATTCGTTACTCTATGGGAGAATGATATCGTGTTCCGTATTGGATCTTGTTGAAGATCCACTACGAATGGAAGGATCTTTAACAAGATCCACTACGAATGGAAGGATCTTTAACAAGATCCACTACGAAAGATAGGATCTTTAACAGGGTCCACTACGAAAGGAAGGATCTTTAACAAGATCCACTACGAAAGGAAGGATCTTTAACAGGGTCCATTACGAAAGGAAGGATCTTTAACAAGATCCACTACGAAAGATAGGATCTTTAACAGGGTCCACTACGAATGGAAGGATCTTTAACAAGATCCACTACGAAAGATAGGATCTTTAACAGGGTCCACTACGAAAGAATAGGATCTTTGATACGATCCGCTACGAAAGAAAGGTATCGACAGCATGAGTTTCCCCGAAGAATTGGATCATCTTGTGCGCACAGACGAACCGCTCGCGCCATTGGTTTGGCTAGGTATCGGCGGCCCTGCACGCTATTTCGCTGAGCCGGTGGACGAACAGGAATTGTCGAAAGTCTATAAAGCTGCCGATGAGGCGGGAATGGCGATACGGATTCTCGGAGGCGGCAGTAACGTTTTGGTCCGAGAGGCAGGCTTTGATGGGCTGGTCATCTCGCTGGCTGCCGCAGCGACCAGCGAACTGGTTATTGATGGAAATCGGCTAACCGCCGGTGCCGGTGCCAAGCTATCGCACGCCGTCATCAAATCGGTGGGCGCGGGACTGGGGGGACTCGAGCATTTGGTTGGAATTCCAGGCACCGTCGGCGGAGCCGTAATCGGTAATGCCTCTAACGGCGGACGGGATATCGGATCGGTCGTCGAAAGCATTACGATTATCGAGAGTGACGGATCGACTCGAGTCATCAGCCAAGAAGACGCCGGATTCTCTCATCGCAAGACAACGCTTGTCGGCATGGGTATCCTGAAAACAACCTTCTTGCTCGAGCCGCGGGATGTTTCGGCATTGACCAAACGAATGCAAAAACTTTGGATTGGACGCAATTCGTCGCGTCCGAGTGAGCAACGCCGAATTGCTATGCCGTTTGTGGATCCCGATGGAATGCCAGCAAAAGATTTGTTGCAAAGTTGTGGTTTGGCAGGTGTTCGTGAAGGGGATGTCTCGCTCGATTCTGCACACCCGCACTACTTGATCGCCCATAATGAAGCGACCAGTGACCAATGTTTGCGTTTAATCGAGCGAGTGCGTGAACAAGTGCTACTTCAAACTGGGGTCGACTTGCAATTGAACCTGCAAATTTGGTAGGTTTCAGTAGCCGCGTCTCTCCGAGACGCGAACCGAACTCGGCGTCTCGGAGAGACGCCGCTACTATTCAGAAGGGAAAGCCAACGTGGCGATGGTATCGGATCGTGATCGGCCTCGTCCCATCCGGGATTTGCTTAAGCGTTTAATTACTGCTCCGGCGTCATTGTCGTTTATTTGGCCTGTGTTATTGATCATTGGCGGCTATGCGGCTTGGGATCGCTGGGGTGCCGAGCATGTTGGAAAGAAGTATTACGGTGTCGAGCTGGAGCAGATCCGTATCAGTCCACCCCCCGAGCACGTTCGCACGGACATTGCTGCGACCGTGTTTCGCGACTTTGCTCTCGACCAATTGTCGCTCCTTGATTCACAGGCTTCTGCAAAGATTGCCTCGGCATTTGCCACGCATCCATGGATAAGCCGCGTCATAAGCGTCCGCAAATTGCCTGGCGGCGCCATCGACGTGCATTTGGAGTATCGGCGTCCGGTTGCGATGGTGCCTGTGATCAAGCCCGACCAGGAGGTTGGCTTTTTTCCGATCGATGGGGCAGGAATCCTCTTGCCGACGACGACGGACTTTGCTGAAGCCGAAACGCTCGATTACATTCACATCGAAGTGCCAGGTGTCTATCCAACGGGTGTGCTGGGAAGCCCGTTCGGCGATTATCGAGTCGAAGCGGCTGCAAAGCTGGCGGATCTGTTGGCCACGCACCGAGAGCAGCTGCAGATTCGCAGCATTGGTGTGCGAGGCGATTCGCGGACGGATGAAGTTCCACAACTGGAATTGACGATGACCAGTAACCGCTGCTTCACTTGGGGCAGCCCGCCAGGAATGGAACGCCTCGAGGAGCAGCCTGCGGAGATGAAATTGCAGGCCCTGTTACAAGGTGACGAGATCCGTAATTCGGATTTGAGAATCGCTCGTAAGCCGAGCGGCGGACCGTAGGCTACTGCGTCGTGAACTTGAACGTCGTCGTCGATCGGTATTCTTCACCAGGATTCAAGATTGTCGATGGGAAACTCGGCTGGTTCGGGCTATCGGGGTAATGCTGTGTCTCTAAGCAAAACCCACCTCGGTGTTGGTACGTTTTGCCCGATTTGCCTTTCAGTCGGCCATTTAAGAAATTGCCGCTATAGAATTGAACGCCCGGTTCGGTCGTGCGAACTTCGAGCACACGCCCGCTTTGCGGTTCGACCACCTTCGCGGCCAAAGCAATCTCACCTTCTTGTTGTTCGCTACGGTCAAGCACGAAATTGTGGTCATAGCCTAACCCAAATTGCAGCTGTTGATTCTCTTGGTCAATTTCTTTGCCAATTGGTTTGGGCGAGGTGAAATCAAAAGGTGTGCCAGCGACAGCGTGAAGTTCACCCGTTGGGATTAGCCCTTGATCAACAGGCGTGTACTTCGTTGCATTGATCATCAACTCATGATCCAAAATCGTGTCTTCGCCCTCTCCTTTTAGGTTGAAGTAAGTGTGCTGGGTCAAATTGACAGGTGTTTTTTTATCGGTGGTCGCGAAGTAGTCGATCACCAATTCGTTCGCATTGGTCAAACGGTAGGTTACTTTGACGTCCAAGTTTCCGGGATAGCCTTCTTCCATGTCTTTCGCTTTGTAATTTAGTTCGATCCCTGACCATCCATCGCCTTCCATCGGCTTCGCGTTCCAAACCACTTTGTCGAATCCGGTGATCCCGCCGTGCAAATGGTTTTCGCCATTGTTGGTTGCCAACGTGTAGGTTTTTCCGTCAAGTGTAAATTGACCGCCTGCGATGCGGTTTGCGTAGCGACCCACGATTGCACCGAAATAGGGTTTGTCGACCGCATTGAGATAGCCTTCCACTCGGTTGTAACCGAGCGCAACATCCACCATGTTGCCTTCACGATCGGGGACGATGATCGACGTAATCGTGGCACCGTAATTGGTCAGTTTGACGGTCATGCCCGATTGGTTCTTAAGAGTGTAGAGTTTGATGCTGTCGAAATCCTCTACAGCCACTTCAGCATGAGAGAGTTCCGATGAGGACAGTGACACCAACGTCGACAATAAAAGGAACGGTAGGGCAGTTCGTATTCTCATTGGTTTACCCAAGGATAGGGACACAGGCAGGGGCTTCACGCTGCATTTTAGCTTAGGGAGGCTTTCATGTCTGTATTTCGCGTTGATTTTTAACTGCAATCTCTGGCGGCCCATTATCAGACGGTCGCCGACCACGTTACAATGCTTTGCGTTCAACAAGACCGGTCGCCTTGGGGAATGGTTTCCAATTACTACCAGCAAGGAGTTAAATTGCCATGGATCTTCGACGTTCGTCAGGTTGGCTTTCCGCTATCCTGTTCTCGTGTAGTCTGTTTACCGTTGGTTATTCGGACGATGCCTCGGTTCCTTCTCCAACGCAATTCTCAACTCCGAAATCCTCCGCATCCTCCGACGCCAAGCCCCCAATGAAAGTTACCGAAATCGAAGGCATTTCCGAATACCTCTTGGACAATGGCGTCCGAGTCCTGTTGTTTCCAGACGCCAGCAAAGAGGTGGTTACCGTCAACATGACTGTGTTTGTCGGTTCAAGGCATGAAGGCTATGGCGAAGCGGGGATGGCTCATTTACTTGAACACATGCTTTTCAAGGGGACGCCAACCTTTCCAGAAGTCCCCAAGGTTTTGCAAGATCGTGGTGCGCGCTTCAACGGCACGACCTGGCTCGACCGAACCAATTACTACGAAACGCTGCCCGCCAGCGACGAAAATCTGCGGTTTGCACTGGAATTGGAGTCCGACCGTTTGCAAAACAGCTTCATTCGTGGCGAGGACTTGGCCAGTGAAATGACAGTCGTTCGAAACGAGTTTGAGCGGGGGGAGAATTCCCCCATTCGAGTTTTGATGCAGCGAATGCAATCCGCTGCCTACGATTGGCACAATTATGGCCAATCGACGATCGGCAACCGCAGCGATATCGAACGGGTGCCTGTCGTCAAACTGCGAAAATTCTACCGCAAATACTACCGGCCCGATAATGTAATGGTCATTGTCGCTGGCAAGTTCAAACCCGAAAATGCACTTCGCCAAATTGCGGATACCTTCGGGAATTTGAAAAATCCCGATACGCCACTCGACGATACCTATACGGTCGAACCAGCCCAAGATGGTGAACGAACGGTCGTGCTGCGGCGAGTTGGCGATGTCCAGTACGCGGGGGCAGCCTACCACATTCCATCGGGAAGCCACGCCGACTATGTCGCGATGAAAGCACTTGTTCATATTTTGGGCAGTGAACCGAGCGGACGGCTCTACAAAGAGTTGGTCGAAGAGGAATTGGCTAGTAATGTCTTTGCGCTGGCATACGGTTTGGCAGAACCGGGGTTGTTTATGGCGTTTGCAGAGGTGTCTAAAGATCATTCGATCGAGCAAGCAAGGCAAAAGTTGATCGACGTCATCGAAACCTCGATCAGGGAAAATCCGATCACCGAGCAGGAACTCGAGCGTGCAAAGCAGAAAATTCTTAAAGAACGCGAGCTCCAGGCATCCGATAGCGACCAGATCGCTGTCGCGCTCAGTGATTGGGCTGCACAAGGGGATTGGCGTTTGTATTTGCTCTACCGGGATCGCGTCGAGTCGTTGACGGTGGAGGACGTTCAATCGGCAGCCAATCGATATTTTGTTTCAAATAATCGTACCGTAGGTCTGTTCATCCCGTCCGATGAAGCGCAGCGAGTCGATATCCCTGAATCACCCGACTTGGTTGCGCTGTTTAGTGATTACAAAGGACGTGAAGCGATTGCCGAAGGTGAGCAATTTGATCCCTCACCCGTAGCGATCGAACAACGCACACTGCGAGGTGACTTTGTGGGTGGAATGAAGTACGCAGCCCTGCCGAAGAAAACGCGAGGTGAAAGCGTGACGCTGCTGGTAACCCTTCGTTTTGGAACCGAGGATTCGCTGAAAGGAAAAGTTGGTGCCGTCGAGTTGTTGGGTATGCTCATGGCACGTGGAACCACCCGTTTGGACTACCAAGAATTCAGAGACGAGCTCACTCGCTTGCGCGCCGAATTCTCAATAAACAGCACGATTGGATTGCTGCAATTGAAGGTCAAGACGAAGAAAGAGTTCTTGCCGGAAGTGATCGCCTTGGTCGGCCAAGTGCTGCGACACCCTCGACTCGAAGCATCGGAACTTGAAGTCATTCGGCGGCAGGTGGTTACGGGATTACAGCAAAGTACGAACGAACCACAAGCCTTGGCTCCGAATTCCGTTCGCAAACGGTTGGCCCCCTACGGTCCCGATCACGTGCTTTATGTTCAATCGATCGACGAACAGATTGACATGTATCGCAACGTCTCGATCGACGAAATCCGTGACTTGCACAATCGTTTCTTAGGAAACCAGGCTGGCGAAATTGCGATCGTCGGCGATTTTGAACCTGCTCAAGTGGAAAGTCTTGGCAGAGAACAACTTGAAGATTGGACCGTTAAAGAACCGTATGTGCGAGTCGGTCGCGACCCGCACCCCGGAATCGATGGGTCCATGGAAGTGATCGAGACGCCTGATAAAGCGAACGCTTTCTACTTTGCCAGCGAGCAATTCGAATTGAGTGACGAGAGCCCCGAGTATTCGGCGTTGGTGTTGGGTAATTTTATTCTCGGTGGCGGAGGGCTCAGCAGTCGTTTGGCTGACCGTGTGCGACAACAAGAAGGGTTGTCGTACGGAGTCCGCAGCAGTTTGTCGGCTCGAGCGAGAGACAACCGCGTCGATTTTATAATCTACGCGATTACCAACCCTGAAAACCGAGAAAAGCTCCTTCGTGTGATTCGTGAAGAACTCGATCGACTGCTCCGCGAAGGCGTTAGCAAAGAAGAGTTGGCGAAGGCGAAGGAGGCGTATCTGCAGCGGAATCGGGTCAGCCGATCCGATGATGCGTCGCTTGCAAGTGAGCTGCTATCGACCATTTTCAACGAGCGAACGATGGCGTACTACGCGGAGCATGAGGACCAAATCCGTAACGCCACCGTCGAATCGGTCAACGAGGCTCTTCGCAAGTACATCGATCCGGACAAATTGGTCGAAGCAATCGCCGGAGACTTCGCTGGCGTGAAGGAGTAGCGACCTCACGACGCCCGGAAGAACCTTGTGCTGCTGCCGCCAGGGCCGATCTTGACGGTGATCGGCCGGGCACAACGTGGGCAATTGCCCACGTAGGCGGTGCCAGCGGCATTTTGATAGATCCGTCCGTAGAACGAACAGCAGACAAACTCGACGCCCAAAAAAGGACGACTCCGGTAACGTGCCGAATCGCTCGATTTCCGCTTCGGCACGTCGGGGTCGCTAAAAGCGTCAAATTGTGAGGCTGTCATCGGTTCCTATTTAGACTCTGACAAATTCCTTAGCACCGTCGGCAAGATGCCGCCGTTACGGAAGTAGCTCAATTCAACGGGCGTGTCAATTCGCACGATGCAAGGGAACGTCTTGGTGTTGTTGTTCACATCGGTCGCGTGAACCACGATCGTCGAGCGAGGCTCCATGGAATCGGATAAATCCGGAATATCGATAATCTCTTCGCCTGTCAGCCCGAGTGATTGCCATGTTGCACCATCAGCGAACTCAAGTGGCAAAACGCCCATGCCAACCAGGTTGCTGCGGTGAATTCGCTCGTAGCTAGCCGCGATCACCGCCTTGACGCCCAACAGCATCGTTCCCTTCGCGGCCCAGTCACGGCTGCTGCCGGTTCCGTATTCCGTGCCTGCTAAGACGACAAGAGGGACACCTTCGGACTGGTACTTCATCGACGCTTCGTAGATGCTCGTCACGTCGCCGTCGGGTAGGTGCCGTGTTACGCCTCCTTCGGTTCCCGGTGCCATTTGGTTGCGAATGCGAATGTTGGCAAATGTTCCTCGCACCATGACGCGGTCGTTACCCCGTCGCGACCCGAAGCTGTTGAACTCGCGAATCGGGACCCCTGATTTCTGCAAGAATTGGCCAGCGGGTCCGTCGGAGGCAATGGCTCCGGCGGGTGAGATATGGTCGGTCGTTACCGAATCGCCAAGTAACGCCATCACGCGTGCTCCTTTGATCGGCCCGATCGAAGGCACTTTTTCGCCAGTGACCGAGTCGAGGAACGGTGGGTGATGGATGTAGGTGCTGTCGTCGTCCCAGGGATAAATCGCACTATCGGCAACGTCAATCGCGTTCCAACGTTCGTTGCCGGAAACGGATGTTTCGTATTGACGAGTGAACATTTCCGGATCGATCGAACGCAGCATCGTTTCACGAATCTCTTCGTTGGTTGGCCATAAATCTTTCAAGAAGACGTCGTTGCCGGAGTCATCTTGGCCAAGCGGTTCGTTGATCATGTCGATATCCGTCGTTCCGGCAAGAGCATAGGCGACGACCAATGGAGGGCTAGCCAAATAGTTCGCCTTGGTCAACGGATTGACGCGCCCTTCAAAGTTGCGGTTGCCGCTCAGTACCGCTGAAGCGACTAGATCGCCTGCTTTGATCGCTTTGGCAACGGGCTCCGGAAGCGGGCCACTGTTACCGATACAAGTCGTGCATCCATAGCCCACCGTGTTGAAACCAAGTTTGTTGAGACTTTCGGTCAAACCCGCCTTGTCCAAGTACTCGGTGACAACGCGTGACCCTGGAGCGAGGCTCGTCTTGACATGCGAAGCGACTTTCAAGCCACGTTCGGCCGCTTTCTTGGCCAACAACCCGGCACCAATCATGACGGACGGGTTACTGGTATTGGTACAGGAGGTGATTGCTGCGATGACAACGGCACCGTGGGTGATTTCACTCGAGTTGCCATCGTTTTGGACCGTTGCGGTGCGAGCGAGATCGTCATTTTTAAGTCCGAATCCTGTCTTGCCGACCGGAGCGGTGAGCGAATGCTCGAACGCTTTTTTCATGTCTTTCAGTTCGATGCGGTCTTGGGGACGCTTCGGACCAGCCAAACTTGGTTGGACGGTACTCAAGTCGAGAGACAACTGCTTGGTGTAGTTGAGTTCGGGACCATCGTCGAGTCGGAACAATCCTTGCTCTTTGCAGTACCTTTCGACCAAGTCGACTTGTTGTTCGGTTCGTCCGGTTTGCCGCATATACTCGAGCGTGATGTCGTCAACGGGGAAGAAGCCCATCGTTGCGCCATATTCGGGAGCCATGTTGGCGATCGTCGCTCGGTCGGCGACGCTCATTTTGTTCATCCCTTTGCCAAAGAACTCGACAAATTTACCAACAACGCCCTCTTGTCGTAAAATTTCGACGACACGAAGAACCATGTCGGTTGCGGTGGCGCCTTGTGGCAACGCACCAGTCAACTCAAACCCAACGACTTCAGGCATCAGCATGTAGAGTGGTTGGCCGAGCATGTTGGCTTCCGCTTCGATTCCGCCAACCCCCCACCCCAAGACGCCGAGGCCGTTGATCATGGTGGTGTGCGAGTCGGTGCCGACGAGTGTATCGGGAAGTGCGACAGGGCCGTCCTCGGTTTCGACAATGGCCACGACCTTAGCGAGGTATTCGAGGTTGACTTGATGGACGATTCCGACATTGGGCGGGACCACTCGGAAATTGTCAAATGCTTTTTGTCCCCACCGTAAAAACTCATAGCGTTCGCGATTGCGTTCGAATTCGATGGCAACATTTTGCGGCAGCGAGGTGTCGGTACCGAAGAAATCGACTTGGACCGAGTGATCGATGACCAAATCGACGGGGATTAGCGGATTGATCTTCTTCGGGTCGCCACCAATCCGCTCCATCGCCGACCGCATTGCTGCCAGATCGACGATCGCGGGCACTCCCGTGAAATCCTGCAACACCACACGGTAGGGTTTGAACGGGACCTCCTGTTTCTCGGGAGCTGCTGCGTTCCAGGCCGCCAAATTCTTGACATCTTGTTCGGTTACCGAAAAGCCGTCGCAGTTTCGAAGTACCGCTTCGAGCAGCACGCGTATCGAAAACGGTAGGCGGCTGACTTGGCCAAGCCCTGCGTCCTCGAGTTTGCTGAGCCGGTAAAGGGTGGCCATGCCATGGCCGGTGTCAAATTGGTCGCGGGTGCCGAAGGGATCGAAGCTCACAGCAGGGTCTCTATCATAAGAAGGTTTGGAAACGTTTCAAAATTCCGCCGATTGGATCGCATTCTAACCGCTCGGCGGCAACTTGTCTGCTAGGAGTTCGCTCCGAAACGGAGCGTCGCCTTTCGCTAGGGGGCCAATAGGAGCTGCAACATCGCGGAGGTCTTGTCGGAGACTGGGATCAGCTCACTGCCAAAGGGGGCGACGAGCTTGGTCAACTCGACCGCTGGCATCGGGACGCCAGTGGACATGACCATCGGTTGCCCGTTGCCGTAGAACACCACCCCAGCGGCGAGGCCCTCGAGTCCCTCCGCTTCTCGGCATTTTCCTGAAAGTGTCATCTCCGCCCCTTGTAGCCCAAAATGGAGCGCCAAATGCTCATAGGCGATCGGGTGTGGGGCGATCGGGTGTGGGGCGATCGGGTTTGGGGTTAATGTGGAGTTTAAGCTTGAAGCAGAGTTTAAGCTTGAAGCAGAGTTTAGGTTTAAGTTCGAGTTTAGGTTTAAGTTCGAGTTTAGGTTTAAAGTTGCGTTGACCGTCATTCCTAAGTCTTGCTCAAACGCTCTCAGTAGCGAAGGGCTGACGAAACCCCTTTCGGCTCGCAGGTCTCCGACGATGTCAATTGTTTTTCCAGGGCGAATCATGCCTCGCGAAAATGCGATCGAAGCTTTGCCCGATAGGGAATGTGGTAGGGTGTTGGTAAGCGACGCCAAATCAACGTCGTGGAATCGTGAACCTCGCAGATCGATCCACCATCCGTTGGTGTCACGACTCCAACGGACGATGCCGGAGAACGCTGCGTCCGTACCGAGCGCGCCAAGCAGGTCGCTATATCCCGATAAGGCGGAGCAGGGGAGCGGTGTGTCACTGGTTTCCATCGTCCAAGTCGTTACGGGCATGGCACCGGTACGGTCACGAACCACCTCGATGCGAAACCCGCTGCCGTCACGCTGGCCCGATCGACGTGGCCCCGATCGCACGCATTCGATATTGGCCCGAGTCGACTCAGCCGACGGCTCAATCCAGGCGTCGACGTCTTGTAAAATCGTCGAACCGCTCTCGTTTTGGATCGTCAGGTCGCTGGCTGCAAATCGGACTTTGCTAGACAAACAGATCGAACTGCACAAAAATCGGTCGTGAATTAGTCGCCAAGCACCACGGAGTTCGGATGACTGCAACTGCGGATTGGAGAGAACGATGGAGACGCCGTCGTTCACCTCTGTCCACGTCAAGTGCTCGACGCGAGCGACTTCGCGATGCGTTTCGGGGTCGATGACTCGCAAATTTTGAAGTTCTAACCGCTGGGGATCGGGGCGATCGTAATCGTCAATCTCAATCAGAAATCCAGTGTCTTTGGCAATCGATTCGGTGATCTTGCGGAGTACCGCATGGTCGTACCACGGTGTCCAAGTCACCAACAGAACGCAAATCGTCAAAAAGGTTGGAACCGCGCAGCAGAGAACGAACATCAATCGAGCCATCGCTCGTTGCGTCCGTTCATGCATTGCAGGTCTTCCTTTGAGAAAGGTGCTTCGTCGGAAACGGGCCAAGCCAATGCAGGTTGATTCCGATTCCTGGTAGATTAGCGGATCTTAGTTTCACAAGCCGCTTGGCCGATAGGTCGTTTGGGAAAATTACAACATGTGGGGAAGACTAAAACGACATTGGTTTCTCATTGCTCTGGGAATTTGCTTCTGCACAGGCTTTTTCGCTAGCAAAACTCTGCATCCTTTATTGGAAATGACATCGCTGCGTAGCGGAATCGTGTTTTTGGTTATGTGGATGATGGGGGTGACATTGAAGGCGGACGCGATCCGCCAGAGTGTCGGGAGACCGCTTCCGACGCTGTTGGCGATTGGGACAAATGGGTTGGTGGTGCCGTTGTTGTGTTTGCCTACGCGAGCCATTTTACCTGAATCGGTATTTGGAGGTCTTTTCGTCGTTTCGCTCGTTCCATGTACTTTGGCGTCAGCAGCGGTCTGGACGCGAAAAGCGGGAGGCAACGATTCGATCGCGCTATTGACGACCGTCGTGACCAATTTAGCTTGTGTGTTCGTCGTTCCGATTGGCGTTGCCCTGGTTTTGTCTCAGCAGTCTGATTGGTCAGCAGCCGATCAAATGCAGAAATTAGCCACCATTGTGGTGATACCACTTGTGTTGGCTCAAGCCATGCGGTCGGCTGGGTTGGCAGGGTGGGCGGACCAGCACAAGGTAACGTTATCGATGTTTGCCCAGTTCGGCGTGTTATCG
Organism: Novipirellula aureliae; assembly: GCF_007860185.1. Lineage (NCBI taxonomy): Bacteria > Pseudomonadati > Planctomycetota > Planctomycetia > Pirellulales > Pirellulaceae > Novipirellula > Novipirellula aureliae. Next base: position 1,374,339 of record NZ_SJPY01000001.1, on the reverse strand, counting down.
ATGGTTGTGTTTGGATCGATTGCCAGTGCGGAGATGGTTGCCTCGATCTCCTCGGTGGAAAACGCTTCGTTGGGGATGACTGCTGGTTTGTTGCTTTTTCTCGTGCTTTCCATTCACTTGTCAGCGATGGGAATCGGCATCCTTTCGGCTCGAGCAATCGGCGCGGACCGAGAGAGTCAGATTGCGGTCGGCATCGCTGGGAGCCAAAAGACGCTGATGGTTGGGCTGCAGATTGCAATTGATATGGGGGTCAGTGTGATACCGATGCTGATGTATCACTTGATGCAGTTAGTGCTTGACACCGTCATCGCACATCGCTGGAAAAACCGGAGTTGATTAGCGTGAATAAGCCGGCAGTCGATCTGAGCCACGAATCACACGAATTTCCACGAATCCAACATTGAATTTTTATTCGTGTCGATTGGTGAGATTCGTGGCCCCGCTTCTCCATCCGCCAAGATGGTGGTGAGTTTTCTTGGCCACGAATCACACGAATTTCCACGAATCCAACATTGATTTTTTATTCGTGTTGATTGGTGAGATTCGTGCCCCACTTCTCCATCCGCCAAGATCATGACGATTTTTTTGGCCACGAATGACACGAATTTCCACGAATCCAACTTTGATTTTTTATTCGTGTTGATTGGTGAGATTCGTGGCCCGCTTCTCCATCCGCCAAGATCATGACGATTTTTTTTGGGGCCACGAATGACACGAATTTCCACGAATTCAACATTGATTTTTTATTCGTGTTGATTGGTGAGATTCGTGGCCCCGCTTCTCCATCCGCCAAGATCATGACGATTTTTTTTGGCCACGAATGACACGAATTTCCACGAATTCAACTTTGATTTTTTATTCGTGTCGATTGGTGAGATTCGTGGCCCCACTTCTCCATCCGCCAAGATCATGGCGATTTTTTTGGCCACGAATCACACGAATTTCCACGAATTCAACTTTGAATTTTTATTCGTGTCGATTGGTGAGATTCGTGGCCCCACTTCTCCATCCGCCAAGATCATGGCGATTTTTTTTGGCCACGAATCACACGAATTTCCACGAATCCAACATTGATTTTTTATTCGTGTTGATTGGTGAGATTCGTGGCCCGCTTCTCCATCCGCCAAGATCATGGCGATTTTTTTGGCCACGAATCACACGAATTTCCACGAATCCAACTTTGATTTTTCCTATTCGTGTTGATTGGTGAGATTCGTGGCCACTTTTTCTAGAATAGGATTGGTACCAGTATTCTTAGCCACGAATCGCACGAATTTCCACGAATCCAATCCTGTTTTTCGTGTCGATTGGTGGGATTGGTGGCCACTTTTTCCAAAAGGCAAGCACTATGACCGAGCTTATTTTTAAAGACGAATGCTATAAGATTGTTGGTGCCTCCATGGAGGTTTACAACGAAATGGGATGCGGCTTTTTGGAGGCGGTCTATCAAGAGTGCTTGGAGTACGAATTCGGCGATCGAAAGATCCCCTTTGTTTGCCAGCAGCAGCTTCAATTGCAGTTTAAAAAAAGGATTTTGAAGGCAGTCTATATTCCCGACTTCATTTGCTACGACCAGATCATCGTCGAGATTAAAGGCACATCGGACCTAGCGGATAAGTTCCGTGCTCAGATGATTAATTACCTAAAAGCCACTGGGTTGAAGTTGGGATTGCTGGTCAACTTCGGCAAACACGGCGCCATCCAGTACGAACGGATTGTGTATTGAGCGATGGCAATCTGCACCGCCACGAATTTCCACGAATTCAAGTTCTGTTTTTCCTATTCGTGTCGATTGGTGAGATTCGTGGCCTCGCTTCTCCATTGGCCAGAATTAGGGCGAGTTTTTTAGCCACGAATCGCACGAATTTTCACGAATTGAACTTTGATTTTTCTATTCGTGTCGATTGGTGAGATTCGTGGCCTCGCATCTCCATTGGCCAGAATTCGGGTGATTTTTTTGGCCACGAATCGCACGAATTTCCAAGAATTCAAATTTGATTTTTCTATTCGTGTCGATTGGTGAGATTCGTGGCCTCGCTTCTCCATTGGCCAGAATTAGGGCGAGTTTTTTGGCCACGAATCGCACGAATTTTCACGAATTGAACTTTGTTTTTTTAATTCGTGTCGATTGGTGAGATTCGTGGCCTCGCTTCTCCATTGGCCAGAATTAGGGTGGTTTTTTGGCCACGAATCGCACGAATTTTCACGAATTGAACTTTGGTTTTTTAATTCGTGTCGATTGGTGAGATTCGTGGCCTCGCTTCTCCATGGCCAGAATTCGGGCGAGTTTTTTAGCCACGAATCGCACGGATTTTCACGAATTCAAATTTGATTTTCCTATTCGTGTCGATTGGTGAGATTCGTGGCGATAATATTGCACAATGAACCACCACCTGACAGTATTTTGCTGCCCTTGAACATTTTAGGGTCGATAGCGTAATATGGTAATTCGGCGTCGCTGTACCAACGCCAGCGAGCCTTCCTCTTACAACGATGAGACGTTACTGCCATGAAAGACGGCATTCACCCAAAATACCAGGAGACTACGGTCACCTGTGGCTGTGGAAACACCTTCACAACTCGCAGTGTCCGGACCGAGCTGAAGCTTGACATTTGTAATGAGTGTCATCCGTTCTACACCGGTAAATTGAAGTATGTTGATACGGCTGGCCGGATTGACAAGTTCCAGAAGAAGTTTGCAGCGGGAACTTACGGCAGTTTGCAACCTGCTAAGGGCAAGAAGAAGACCAAAAAATAGCTTCGCTACGACCGAAAATTCGACTCAGCCACATCGTTTCTTCCTGGAACGCGTGTGGCTGTTTTTGTAACCCAATCTCTTGATGACATCTTATGAGTACGATTCGCGATACGCTCGAAGAAAAACTGGCACGCTTCAAAAAGCTTGAGCTTGATATGGCTGACCCCGAGGTGTTGGCGGATGGAGCTCGGATGAGTGCCGCTGCGCGCGAACATGGCGGGTTGGCCAAGGTGGCCAACAAGTATCGTGAATTCAAGCGTTTAACCGATGAAATTCGTGGTTGTGAAGAGATGGCCGAAGCGGCGGATGATCCTGACGAGCGGGATATGGCCGAAGCCGAGATGGCAGAGTTGCGAAAAAAACGCGAGACGCTCTGGGAGGAGCTGCTTTCGCTCACCGTGGGTGGCGAAGATTCGCACCGCACCCGCTGTGTGATGGAAATCCGGGCGGGCACCGGTGGCGATGAAGCCGCCTTGTTTGCTCGCGACTTGTTCGAAATGTACAAGCACTACTGCGAGCTGAAAAAGTGGAAACTTGAAATCATGGACCACAGTGCGACCGAAATGGGTGGTTTCAAAGACATCACGCTGACCTTGGAGGGCGAGAACGTCTACCGTGATCTGGCTTACGAATCGGGCGGGCATCGAGTCCAGCGGGTTCCAGAGACGGAGACGCAAGGCCGCGTGCATACGTCGGCTGCGACCGTTGCGGTAATGCCCGAACCAGAGGATATCGAGATTGTTATCAGCCCGGAAGATTATCGGGTCGATAAATTTTGCGCCTCGGGTCCAGGTGGACAGCATGTCAACAAGACCGAGTCGGCGATCCGTTTGACTCATCATGAAACTGGAATCGTCGTTCAGTGCCAGGATGAAAAGAGCCAGCACAAGAACTTGGCGAAGGCGTTGCGAGTTTTGAAGGCGCGTGTGTATGAGAAAAAGCGAGAGGAAGAGGAGGCTAAGTTGTCTCAAACTCGGAAGGGTTTGATCGGCTCGGGCGACCGCAGTCAGCGGATACGCACTTATAACTTCCCTCAAAACCGGCTGACGGATCATCGCATCAATTTGTCGCTCTATAAATTGGATCAGATTATTGCGGGCGATTTAACGGCCGTCACCGATGCGATGATCGAATATGATCGCGACCAACTTCGCGGCGACATGATTGATTAAGCCATTGCTTCTTTATCGTCCACTATCTTACGAAGAGACATGCCATGACTGACAGCAGCCAAGCCGATGCCAAGGATGCTCCTTGGACGGTATTACGATTGCTTGAATGGACGACCGACTTTTTTAAGCGACGTGGTAGCGATTCGCCTCGTTTGGATGCCGAGATCCTGCTCGCTCATGCTCGCGATTGTGCTCGCATCGAACTCTATACCGCATTTGCGGAGGTGCCTGCAGAAGAGCAGCGTGTCGCGTTTCGAGAGATGGTGCGTCGCCGAGGCGAGGGAGCACCGGTTGCTCAATTGGTTGGTTTTCGCGAATTCTATTCGCTTCGATTTCGTGTCGACGAGAACGTTCTCATCCCACGCCCCGAAACCGAGCATCTTGTCGTTGAAGCGATTGACCGAGCGAAACCGCTTGGCGAAATGAAAGGGGAGGGGAGCCCTCTGCGAATTGCCGACGTTGGTACCGGCAGTGGTGCAATTGCCATTACCTTGGCTAAGCATATACCGGATGCACAGATTACGGCGATCGATTTAAGCGAAGCGGCACTGAAAATCGCAGCGTGGAATGCAGAGCACTTAAAGGTTGCCGATTCGATTTCGTTTGTGCATAGCGATTTGTTCGAATCGCTGGTTGACCCGCCGACGTTCGATATTATTTGCAGTAACCCACCCTATGTCAGCGAATCAGAATATGACGAGCTGCCGGCCACGGTACGCGATTACGAGCCCCGTGAAGCTTTAGTCGCCGGCATTGACGGACTCGATATCATCAAACGACTATTGGAAACCGCTCCAAAACGTCTTGAAGCAGGTGGGCGGCTGATTATCGAAATCAGTCCGATGATTGCCGATTTATGCGAGGAGCTTGTCGACGCAACGGAGGGGCTGTGTGACCTTCGTTTCCTCAAGGATTTCGCTGGCCACCGAAGGATTGTTTCGGTGGCGAAAAATGTTGGCGTCTAGGCTTTCGTCGATTCACACGGGTTTCGGAAATCGCCTGAAGGCGACCGTTCCAACTTTGGCGGCGAATCAGTGCCGCCCCCCCCTCTCTCTCTTGATCCCTCGCTCTTATCGTTGGTTCACGCCGACATAATCACGACAGCCTGGGCCGGTGTAGATTTGCCGTGGTCGATAGATGCGGCTATCCGAATCGCGAACTTCTTTCCACTGGGCAATCCAACCAGGCATCCGGCCGATCGCAAACATGACCGTGTACATGTTTAGCGGAATACCGATTGCTCGCAGCAGGATACCGGAATAAAAGTCAACATTCGGGTAAAGTTTTCGGCTCACGAAGTAATCATCACTAAGCGCAATCTCTTCGAGTCGTTTGGCAATGTCGAGTAGCGGATCATTGATGCCATGCTTATCCATGATCTTTGTGACTTGATCGCGAAGGATATTTGCACGGGGGTCATAGCTTCTGTAAACGCCGTGCCCAAAGCCAAAAAGCTTTTCTTTTTTCTGTTTTACTCGATCGATCAAATCTTCGATTCGCTCGTCCGATTCATGGATTCGCTGTAGTTGTTCCATCACGGCAACGTTGGCTCCGCCGTGCAGCGGTCCCCATAATGCACAAACGCCAGCAGCGCATGATGCGAATAGGTTTGCTCCCGACGAGCCGACCATGCGAACCGTTGCGGTCGAGCAATTTTGTTCGTGGTCGGCGTGCAGGATTAGAAACAGAGAGAGTGCGCGAACGACTTCGTCGGACGGATGATGCCAATTCGATGGTAGCGAGAACATCAGGTGCAAGAAGTTGCGGCAGTAGCTCAGCTTTGGATCAGGGTACATTAGCGGTTGCCCCCTCGACGTCTTGTAAGCATAAGCCGCGACCGTCCGGATTTTTGACAGCAGTCGTGCGGCAGCGTTTTCGAAGCCGCTTTCATCTTCCATCTCCATCACGCTGCTACTGTAGCATGACAACGTGTTGATCATTGACGATAAGATCGCCATTGGATGTCCGCTTGGTGGGTATCCGAGGAACGAGTTTCGCATCCCTTCGTGGATCATTTGATGCTCGGTCAATTCATGGCGAAACCTGGCGAGATGTTCCTGGGTTGGCAGTTCGCCGTAAATCAGCAGCAATGCGGTTTCGATGAAAGTCGATTTTTCGGCAAGTTGTTCGATCGGGATTCCCCGGTAGCGTAGGATTCCGTTTTCACCATCAATATAAGTTATCGCCGAATTGACACTGCCGGTATTGCGGTAGCCCTCATCGTAGGTAATGACACCGGTCTCATCACGCAAATTCGTGATGTCGAAGCCTCGTTCGTTTTCGCTACCGATAACCTCCGGCAGAGAAATTTTACGATCTCCCATATCGAGGGTGTAAGATTTTCCCGTGTGGATTTGACTACTCATGCTCTTTTGATTCCTTGTCTTCGATGCGCACACTACAGACCCTTGGCAGACCCTTGGCCGAAACAGCCATTATGAATCTTACACCATCGATCGTACACCATCGCGAGGCTTGACACAATTTTCGCTTTTTCGTTTTCTATCGCATTGGGTGGATAGAGAGGATCAATGTCCTCAGAATTGACAACGTTTGCCCATAAGGTTGGGTTGGTTCGCCGTTGCTGGGAGGGTGCTTCGGTGTCGCGTTCGCAGGTATCGACACGCAACTCGATTGCTCATCGGTGAGGCTATGCAATGGAGGTCTCGCTATTTAGGCTCTGTCCTGTTAGCTCAGTCCTTTTAGGCTCTGTGGCTAGACGTTCAGCAGGCCGATTTGGAAGGTGATAATGTGAATGAATATAAAAAATATGCAGGCTTAATCTTTGATTGCGACGGGACGTTGACGGATTCGATGCCGCTGCATTACGAATCGTGGATCGACGCACTTTCTCCCTTTGGCATTTCTTATTCCAGAGACAGGTTTTACTCGATGGGGGGGATGCGCAGCGAAGAAATCGTGCGAGTGTTGGCCGAGGAGCAGTCGGTCAGCGTTGACTGCGAAGCCGTTTCGGCAAGCAAGGAAGCGTTCTTTGCCGAGCGGATCAAGTACATTGAAGCGCGTGAGGACATTTGTGGGATCGCTCGATACTACTGTGGCAGGATTCCGGTCGCGGTTGCCAGTGGCGGTGATCAGCAAGGCGTGTCCGCACAGCTCGAACAGATCGGGATGCGAAAGTACTTTGAAGTGATCGTGACGGCGGAAGACACCGAATTGCACAAGCCGCATCCCGATGTCTTTTTAGAAACGGCTCGGCGGCTCGGCGTGGAGCCAAAGAATTGTATCGTTTTCGAAGATTCGCCGCTTGGTCTTGAAGCAGCTGCGCGAGCGTCAATGGACTGCTTCGACGTTCGCGACAACTCGTTGCACCAAGCGACCAAGTCATTGACCACTAACCCATGACTAATAACCAAGAGCCTTGTCGCTAATATCTTTTCGGCACCAAGCGCCTTCCCAGCGGATTTCTTTTACTGCCGTGTAGGCTTGGAGCTTCGCTTTGCTGATTGAATCGCCGATTGCCGTAACGCCGAGCACGCGTCCGCCGGCGGTCACGACCGCCCCGTCATCGAGTTTGGTTCCCGCATGAAAGACTTTGACATCGGGTAGCTGCGATGCTCGATCCAGCCCGGTAATTAAGCGTCCTTTTTGATAGTCTCCGGGGTACCCTTCACTGGCCATGACCACGCAAATACTTGGTCGATCATCCCACTGGAGTGGTTCAAGTTCGTTCAGCTTTCCATCGATTGTCGCTTCGATCACATCAACCAAGTCGGTTTTTAGCCGCATCAAGAGTGGTTGGCATTCAGGGTCGCCAAAGCGAACGTTGAACTCCAGAACTTTGGGGCCAGCCGACGTCAGCATCATGCCTGCATACAGGACTCCTTTGAACGGTCGCCTCGCACGTTTCATGGCATGAACGATCGGCACCAAAACATCCGATTCGACCCGTTCCATCATCCCTTCATCGATAATTGGCGTAGGGCAATAGGCGCCCATGCCGCCGGTGTTAGGGCCCGTATCCCCGTCGTGAGCGGGTTTGTGATCTTGTGCGGCAGGCAGGGTCACGATGGTTTCGCCATCGGTAATCGCCAAGACACTTGCCTCTTGGCCAAACAAACGCTCTTCGATAATCAGTTCCTTGCCCGCTTCGCCAAATTCTTTCTGGTGAGCGATGCGGTCAATCGCTTCGAGTGCCTCGCTACGGGTGTCGCAAACGATGACGCCTTTCCCAGCGGCCAAACCGTCTGCCTTGATCACGACATTGACGGTGTCCGTCGGTTCGTTGTAGCGGTCCTTGATGTAGCGACTTGCATCATCGGCACTGCGAAACGTGTGGTAGTCGGCGGTGGGGATATCGGCAGTGCGCAGCAGGTTTTTGCAGAAGACTTTGCTGCCTTCCAGTTCGGCGGCCGCCTTGGTTGGCCCAAACACTTTCAGGCCTTCGTCTTGCATCGCGTCGACCAAACCGAGGACGAGGGGCACTTCAGGGCCGACGACGGTAATGTCGATCTCGTTCTCTTTGACGAACGCAATGAGACCCTCCGTGTCGGTGACTTCGATCGGCACATTGGTTGCGTCGAGGGCGGTGCCAGCGTTACCGGGAGCGACATAGACTTTTTGAACCCGCGGACTCTGGGCGATTTTCCAAGCGAGTGCGTGTTCACGCCCACCACTGCCGACGACAAGGATTTTCATCAAAGGACCTGAAATTACGTTTGTATCAAGGAGGAAGACAGATAAAAGTTGGTGCCAGCGGATACTTTAGGTTCGATGGCGGTTCCTATCTAGCCGTAGTGCCTTGAGTCCGCGTTTTTCGCCGCTGCGACAATGAATTTGGAAAGAATCTTGTTTTGCGTCGTTTCGAGTCTGTTCAACAGTGGTCTGTGGGGCAAAGTTGGTTAGAATGCTAAGTCCATTCGCTGGTTGGCTCGAGTCGCCAACTTTGTTTACGTCCAACAGGAGAGTTGCTTTGAAGATTCGATTGCTTACTTGTCTCGCGGCACCCTTGCTGCTAGCCGTTTGTCCATCAGATGCTCATGCAGGTGATTTGAAGATTCGGTTTGAATATGGCGGCGAATCAAAGGAACCTGCCATGGTCGAAGTCAATAAAGACGTCGAATTTTGCGGAAAACACGATGTCAAAAACGAGCGGTTGCTGGTCAATCCCTCGAACAAAGGCGTCAAAGATGTTGTCGTTTATGTCTATACTGGTCGCGGCGGTTCGCAACTAACCGATGTGCCTGCATCGGACAAAAAACACGTGTTGGCCAACAGCGAATGTCGTTTTGATCCTCACATCGTCATCGCGCAAGCTGGCGATAAACTGGAAATTACCAATCCTGATCCAATCGGCCATAACGCCAACCTCAATTTTTTCAAAAATCCCGCCCAGAACTTCTTGATTCCGTCGGGGGGGTCGAAGACGGTCGCGTTGGAAGAGGCGGAACCGGCCCCGATCCCGGTCGACTGCAACATTCACCCCTGGATGCGGGCTTATGTCGTGGTCCTCGACCATCCCTACGCAGCCAAAAGCGACGAAAATGGTGACCTCATCATCAAGAATTTGCCTGAGGGCAGTGCATTGACGTTCCGCGTTTATCACGAAGCGGGGCGCATCGATGAAGTCAAAATCAACGGCAAGGTCGAGAAATGGACTCGAAGTCGGTTCGATGTCGAGATTGGAGCAGGCGTCAAGGATTTGGGCACCGTTGTGATTCCCGCCGATGCGTTGACCTATGAATAGATGCTGAATGGATGCTCGTCGCTGGGCGTTCGACACACTCGTCCCCAGGCTCCCGCCTGGGGACACGATGGTGAGAGCCTCCCACCTCCCGAGCACTGTATGAGGAGGCGGGAGCCTCCAAGCATTCCGTTGCAAGGCTGGAGCCTTGTAACGAGTTGCTGCGAAATAACTGAAACGCCGCACTGCCTCCAGGTTTTGGGAGGGTGAAGTTTTGAAACGCCCTCAGCACAGGCTAGAAGCCTATGCGACTTGGTGCGACAATTTGTCATCGTTTACGGCATCACCGTTTTTGCGGTCTAATGGGAACACCCTTCGCCGCCCTCCGCTTCCATTGTGCCATCTTCCATTGTGCCATGTTCCGCTCTCTGTTTTTAATCCCTTTGTTGTTTACGGTTGCTTCCTTTTTGGGTTGTGACTCGAAAATCGAGAAGTTTGATGCGAACCGCGTCTACTCGATGACACTCGCTCGCAGTCGAGCGATGCCGATGGACGCTGCATTGGAAGATTCCGCAAAGGTGATTGACGATCTTTTTGGTACTCCAAACGAGCCTCGTTGGCCGATCGCATTTCTCGATCCCTCCTTGGCCGAGTTAGTCGATCCCGAGCGACTCATCCAGTCTGCTGGCCCCGTGCTGAGTCTTAAAGATGACACCCATTTCGGTTTGTACCGCGAGCATTGTGTGTTGTGCCATGGGCTTTCGGGCAGCGGCAAAGGTCCTGCATCTCTGGTCCAAGATCCGTACCCGCGTGATTTTCGTCATGGGCTTTACAAGTGGAAATCGACCGAACGAACCGCCCGGCCAATACGCGGTGATTTAGAGCGTACGATTCGTAGCGGCATCGCGGGTACAGCGATGCCAGCTTTCCCGCTGATGGTAAACGACGAAGTCGAATCGCTTGTCGATTACGTGATCTATTTGTCGATTCGGGGCGAGGTAGAGCGAGAGTTGTTGGCTGCGGCGGTGGATGAGATGGGTTACGAAGAAGCGGCTCCGCAAGAGGAGCTTCGCTTGCGTGTTCCGAAGCTCGATTTATCCGAGGGCAAGTCGCTGCTTGATGAAGAGAGCCTTAGCGAGGGGGAGGCGGTAACGCTGGAGATTCTCAATAGCGTCGTGGAAAAGTGGGCCGAGGCATCGAGTCGTGTTGTCGATGTTCCGCCCTCGCCGGTGTTCGATAACGCCGTCGAATTGGCTGCAGCGGTCGAGCGGGGTCGGGAACTGTTTCATGGCCAGATCGCCAATTGTGTTGGTTGTCATGATCAGGATGGATTGGGGCAAACGATCACACTTGACTACGACGATTGGTCCAAAGAGTATTCGTCGCGGATTGGTGTCACGCCGACTGACAAAGAAGCAATGCAGCCGTTTGTCGACGCAGGAGCGATGATGCCGAGAATCATTCAACCACGTGCTTTGACGGACGGTGTTTTTCACGGTGGCAGTGATGGGGAGACGTTGTATCGGCGAATCAAAGAGGGGATTGCGGGCACGCCGATGCCGGGCGTCGAAGTCGTTCCCACACCCAGCCACCAAGGTTTAACGGCCGAGCAGATTTGGGATTTGGTCCGCTATGTCCAGTCCTTTGACGCCAGTCGCGGTGAGTCTCCTTTACCCGGTGTGGCCCAATGACGAAGGAAACCTACCGATCGATCGGAGCGATTGTGGGCATCACGATCGGCGTGTTCGCGATGTGGCTGCTCAACTTTGGAGGGCTCGTGCCTGGCTTTTTTTTCGGTGCTGGCGGTGCCGTGGTTGGCGGAATATCGGGAGAGCGGATTTTTGCACGAATGAATCGACCTTAGACTTCAATTGATATGACTGATCGAGAACAAAAATACAAACCGATGGTACATCGCACGGCCCTGTTAGTGGTCCTGTTGATTTGGCCATTGATTTGGGTTGGTGGATTGGTGACGACCTACGATGCTGGGATGTCGGTACCCGATTGGCCAAATACGTATGGCTACAATTTGTTGCTGTATCCCTATAAGACCTGGTTGCTTGGACCATTTGATTTGTTCATCGAACACGGGCACCGCTTGTTGGGGATTTTAGTTGGCCTTGCAGCGATCGGATTTGTGGTCGCCTCGTTTTGGTCCGAGCAGCGGCGTTGGGTCAAAGGATTGTCCATCGTCACGTTGCTGCTGGTAATCGTGCAAGGTGGATTGGGCGGCGTTCGCGTCCTGCTTAGCGATCGCGTTTTTGCGATGATTCACGGCAGCACTGCGCCGGTCGTCTTTGCGACGGCCGTGGGTGCCGCCGTCGTGACCGGCCGGTGGTGGCAGCGAAACCAGGGGGCGGACGAGACGGGATCGGCGGATCCGGCAGTGTCCGAAGGGGGCTCGTTGATGCCGAAAGGGACCCTTTTTCTGGTCTTTTTCTTGACCCTGATCTGCTACGCGCAACTGGTTCTGGGGGCAAAAATCCGCCATTTGCAGCCCAACGACTCACCGGTGTGGTTCCTCTACACCGTTTGGGCTCATGTGGTCGTCGCCTTGATGATTTGGATTTTAGCGTTTGTCGCGTGGTATCGATTACGAAAAATCAGCGATTTAGCACTTAGACGTCCCGGCGTGATCTTGGTAGGATTAACGGCGATTCAGATTACACTTGGCGTGGTGACTTGGGTCGTCAATTATGGGTGGCCAAGCTTCCTGCAGTGGTTGCCGGGGACGAACGGGCATCTAATCGTCTCGAAAGACTTTGTCGATGCGATGCTCGTTACCGGTCACGTCGCGACGGGGCCATTGATTTTGGCAGCGGCGGTGGTCGTCGGTTTGCGTTTGCTTCGCCTTCAATTCCTTAGCCGACATTCGGTTTCATAAAACACTATCCAACTTATCATATGTCGACTGATACATTGATTGCTGATCCGCTACATCAGAAAGCAAGGCACAGGGCGGGGGCAAGCAGCTTCGCCGCAGCCGAAGCGATTTCCACCGCACCGATTGCATCGACTCGCAAAACGGTCTCGCTCAAGAGGAGGTTGGCGGATTACGTCCAGCTCACCAAACCGCGGATTGTGACAATGATTTTGGTCACCACGGTGGCATCCGCGTCGATCGCTGCGGGCGGCATGATCCCGTCCATCGAACTGGCTTGGCTGCTACTTGGAACGGGAATGGTCGCCGCCAGTGCAGGGGCCGCGAACCAGGTTTGGGAGCGAGAGATCGATTGTGGGATGGCTCGCACCGCCGTCCGCCCGCTTCCGGACCAACGAATGCATGTGGCAAATGCAATACTCTACACCGCCATGCTCGGTATCGCAGGCACAGCGATCTTGCAGTGGAAGTTTGGGATTGTCCCTGCAGCGACAGGTTTGGCGACTTGGTTATTGTATGTCGTTGTTTACACACCGATGAAAACGCGAACCTCGTTCAATACGACCGTCGGCGCCGTCGCTGGCGCACTTCCGGTCATGATGGGTTACACCGCAGCGGGTGGCAGTTTGACCGAATGGACCGGTTGGCTTCTGTTCGGTATTTTGGCCGCTTGGCAGTACCCACATTTCATGGCGATTGCATGGCTGTACCGGCGCCAATATGCAGAGGCGGGGTTCTGCATGTCGACGACCGTCGAGCCGACGGGAAAGTCAGCGGGGCTGCAAAGCATCGCCGGTTCGATTGTGATCATCGCTTGCTCTATCGTCCTTTGTGCAATGCCGCTCGGTTTGACAGCTGGGATCATTGCCTCAGCGGCCACGGTTCTGGCCAGTTATCCGATGCTCAAAGCGTCGATCCGTTTCGCCAAAATGCCGGAGGATGCATTGGCACGTAAACTTCTCCGCAGTTCGTTGTTGGTTTTGCCAGCCGTTCTGCTCATCGTCACGATACGGTGTCTAGTTTGAGTACGAACCTAACGCAAAAGCCTTTGTCAACGAGCGCTGGCAACGACTCGGCGGCCGATACAGGGCCGGTATGTGTCGCAAAGGAGATCAGTCACTCTTATGGCACTCATGCAGCGCTGCGGGGAGTCAGTCTTTGCACACGATCCGGTCAAGTCTTTGCGCTGCTCGGGCCGAATGGAAGTGGCAAAACGACTTTGTTTCGCTTGCTCTCAACGCTCATGCCAATTCAACACGGCTCGATCCGTGTCGGCGGTTACGACAGCCACACCAATCCATTGGCCGTCCGACGACAAATTGGCATCGTGTTTCAATCGCCTTCATTGGACAACAAGTTAACGGTTGATGAGAACATCGCTTGCCAGGGTGCGCTTTACGGGATTACCGGCAAGCAGCTCAACGAGCGACGTGATGAGTTACTTGAACAATTGAATCTAACGAGTCGCAGGCGAGATTACTGCGAAAGTTTGTCGGGGGGGCTCAAGCGACGGGTTGAACTTGTCAAAGGGATGCTGCATCGTCCGCGATTGTTGTTGCTTGATGAGCCGAGCACGGGCTTGGACCCTGCTGCACGGCTCGACCTTTGGGCCTCGATTCGTCAAATGTGTGATCAGGGCACTTCGGTATTGTTGACGACGCATTTGCTCGAAGAAGCCGACAAGGCCGATCGGGTTGCGATCATGCACCAGGGCGAAAAAATTGTCGAAGGGACGCCAGCGGAGTTGAGAGCAGAGCTTGGGGATGGCGTGATTACAATCGAGGCTGACTCGGTCGATGAAGCCGAGCAAATTTTGAGACAGAAACTCGGCCTTGATCCACAGCGGTTTTCTCATCAACTTCGTTTGCAAAGTGATGAGCCGTCAAGTCTTGTTCCGCAGATCTCGGAACATCTCGGTGGCCAATTGCAATCGATCACGATCGGGCGTCCGAGCTTAGAAGACGTATTTATTGTAAAGACAGGACACAAATTTCGATGAGCGTTTTAGGCTCGAACGAAGCGGTTTTATCCAATGGTCGTTCTGCGGTTGACCCGCAACCAACACGAGCATCGGCTGGTTTCGCAGCCGCATGGATGCTGGCCCGCCGCGAATGGACCCGTTTTTTTCGTCAACGAAACCGGGTGACCGCTGCGATTCTGCAACCTCTGTTGTTTTGGCTACTGTTTGGGACAGGGCTTCGCGGTTCGTTCACTGGAGCGGGGGACCAGAGTTTTATCGAGTTCTTTTTGCCCGGCACGATTGGGTTGATCGTCTTGTTCACAGCCATTTTTGCCACCATCTCCGTGATCGAGGATCGTCGGGAAGGGTTCATGCAATCCGTCTTGGTCGCCCCCGTCGGACGCTGGCCCGTTTTGGCCGGTAAGGTCCTCGGCGGTGCCGCGATCGCGTGGGTTCAAGCCTTGTTCTTTTTACTGCTGGTCTATCTGTTCGGTGCGGCGACGATCACATGGTCGGTGATTCCTCTGATGCTCTTGCTTGCAATCGTCGCGATGGGACTTTGCTCGCTCGGTATGATCGTCGCATGGCCGATGGATTCCACCCAAGGGTTTCATGCGATCATGATGCTCGGCTTGATGCCGATGTGGTTGTTGAGTGGATCTTTTTTTCCGATTCCGCCGTGGAATGACGCTAGCGTCGGCCAGATGATTTTGGGTGGGGTGATGCGGGCGAATCCACTGAGCTATGCGATGACCGAAATGCGGCGGTTGATTTACCCGAATGTCGATTTCGCGGCCGCTGGTTTCTCGCCCTCGAGTGCAACGTGTTGGAGCGTTACGGTGATCTCCGTCGTTATCGTTAGCCTGTTGGCGTGGTACTTTGTCCGGGGCAGTCGCAAAGTCGATGTGGTTGTATAGGCGTGTGCCAAAGTGGCTCGTTGTTGTCCTCGCAGGACGACCGTCCTTTCGTTAGAATGACTCGCTGGAGTGTGGCCTTTTGGCGATCCAGTGAGATGCGTGAATCGGCTAAGGACTAGACCCCCCCGAAAAAATACCCGCCTGAAGATTCCTTCACTGTTTTAGGAACCATCCCAATGTCCGTGCACGATTGGAGAGACACCGATGCGAACGACCCTTAATATCACGCTCATCTTAATGGCCGCCGTTCTAATCGGTCTCGGCATTCGCAGTTTTCGTGGCGACGCCGCTCGATCCGAGTCGGGGGAGAGGATCGAGGTGTTTTCTAACTCGCTATCGCCAGACGAGTTTGTCGAAGAAGACTCCTTGGCTGAAAACACCATGCCAAGTCGTCCGCCTGAAGATGAAGCATGGCTTAGTCGGTTCACTTTGACCGAACGCAGTGGCAAAGAAGTGAGTAGCGAAGCGTTGCTCGGGACACCTTACGTTGTTAGCTTTTTCTACAGTACTTGTCCCAGCATTTGTGTTCGCCAAAATCAAAAGGTCAAAGAGCTGCAAGACGAATTTGAAGGCCAAGATGTTCGTTTTGTTGCCATCTCGGTTGATCCTGAAACCGATACGCCGGAGCAACTCCGCGAATATGCCGCTCGGTTTGGTGCCGACCCCGAACAATGGCTGTTTATGACCGGTGAGATGGCGTACATTAGCCGAGTGGGTGCGGAAGTTTTCCGCTTGCCCGTGGACAAGCAGTTTCATTCTGAACGGTTTGTGCTCGTCGATCGGAAAGGTCAAATCGAAGGTTTTTACTCATGGCCGGAAGAAAAACAATTCGACCGATTGAAAAAAACGATTCACGAGATGCTCGAGTCAACCGCGAAGCCTGAGACCACCGCGAAGCCTGAGACCACTGCCAAAAAGGAATCCTGAACCGGTGAATTGGCAATTTCTCTCCGATAATCTGCCTCACGCTACCGCAACGCTCAATGCAATCGCGACGGTGCTGTTGGCATTTGGACTCATCAAAATCCGTCAAGGCAAAGCACGCGTCCACAAAAAGTTGATGTTATCGGCTTTGGGTGTCAGTGCTCTTTTTTTGATTCTGTATTTGCTCCACAAGGTAGCGCTGTATCAAGTGACGGGTGAGCCGAACAAACGGTTTCCAACCGATCCCGCGATCGCGTCGGACACGGCGCGCTATACCTACTTTTCGATCCTTGGTACCCATTTGGTCCTGGCGATGTTGGTTCCGTTCTTGGCGCTCAGAGCGGTCTATTTGGCAATGAGAGGACGGATCGTGGCTCATAAAAAATTGGTTCGCTATGCTTACCCGATTTGGATGTATGTCTCTGTGACGGGCGTCCTTGTTTATCTGATGCTTTACCAGATTTATGCGGTGTAGTTGGCGGGCTAAAGCAAAATCCAGTGCCGCGGGATCCTTCGCAAAATCCTCGACCCTCAATTTGCCATCTCCAATCATTCTCTGTTGGAAAGCTAGAAGGTTCTCAAATTGACAAATCGGATTTTCGTCTCCTTTGCTAGGTCAGCGAAATGGGGGTCGACCAAACCGATCTCGGCTAGGTCATTGAGTTCGAATCCGATCGGCACGTCGGCCGATTTCATCACAATCAGTTCCTCTGCGGCAAACATTTGGGAGAACGCTGCGGCCAAGGTGTCGGAGGTCACGTCCCAATTGGCTGGCAAGCCCATGTTGGGGAATTCGGGCTTAAAGCAGATCCCAATCTGTACGACCGCAATGATGGGCGTGGTCTGATCTTTCGTCGATGATGAGAACGTTTGTTGTAGGTCGTGCATTGTTTCATAGAGATCGACGTTGCCAAGAATTTGATGTGCCAACCGAGCGGTGTGCCGCATCAAATCAATGCAAAGCCAATGAGAAAATTTATCGGGGATTGGATTCGCGGCGTTGATCTCACGGACCGCGTCGACGATACCTCCTCCGCCCACGATGACGAAAGTGAGTGGGTGCGGATTCTCACGGCACCAACGATGAAATGTTTCCTGGAGGTTCTTTAGCGATAGCAAGCTACCACCAAGCTTTATCACGCGTACACGTTGGATGTTTGGCATTGGTTGTTAGAAAAACCCGTTGTTCTGGATGGGTGAATGTATCGGCGTAACGAGGATTGTCGCAAATCATAGCCGGTTCTAGCGATGGTTCGTGTTCGTGATTCGAGCTTTCTTGGCTCTAGCGGTTGCCAAACCAATGGTTACGATCCCATAATGGCGTGATCGGTTTAGCATTTTGTTTTCAAGGTGGTTTTTAAGATGAGTGATGCAAAAGTCAGTGGCGTTGTCCATTTGGTCGAAGAGACGAAAGAGTACGGGAATAATGGGTTTCGCAAGCGTTTGGTTGTGCTCGAGCAGGAAAAGGGTAGTTTTACCAACTACGTGCCCGTCGAATTCTTGAAGGATGGTTGTGAGCTGGCGGACGATTTGAACGTGGGTGATGAGATTGAGGTCGTGTATCGGCTCAATGGTCGTCGTTGGCAGAAAGACGACCAGAGCGAAGTGAAATTCTTTTTGAATGCCGAGGCGCTTTCATTTCGAGTCGTCAATAGCGGCGGCGGAACGATGACCGAGCGGGTTTCGGAGTCGCCGAATGACGCTTTCGACCAAGCGAGTGAAGAAGACGCTCCGTTTTAGCGTGAATCAAATCCGCCGCCAGAAGCTGGGGAAAACCAGTACCAGAACGCTAAAAACCTCCACACGGCCAAGCATCATCAGCCAAACGAATAGCAGTTTGGCTCCTTGACTAAAGCGAGCGTAGTTCTGCGTCGCGCCGACCACACCGAGACCTGGTCCGATGTTGTTTAGCGTTGCTGCGACGGCGCTGGCACAATCGAGCAATTTCTCGTCGATCGTACCCTCGTTCATCAGTTCAGAAATTTCTTGTTTCGATTTCTCGATGCGCTCGACCGCCTCCTCGGGCTGTTTTTCTTCATACTGGGCGATGGTTTGTTCGGTTACCACACCCCACGTGCTGCTTGGCTCGAACGTGATCAGCGTGAGCCAAGAAAAGACAAAGATTGCTAGGATGATTGAAAAGTAAACCACGATGCCATGAGCAATGTTTGGATCGTCGACAGTGGATCCGCCAACTCGTAGCAAACGAACGACTCGTGGGCGATGTGCTTTTTCGATTTCGTGACGTAGGATTTTGTAAAATAGAACGTGTCGGATTACCTTTAATCCACCCCCCGTGCTGCCCGCGCAACCGCCAACAAACATCAGTAGAAGTAAAGCTCCGCGTCCAAAGTTATTCCATTTGTCAAAGTCTGCCGTCCCGTAGCCTGTTGTGGTCATGATCGAGACGACTTGGAACAGGGCGTTGCGAGAGGAATCAAAGATGTTGCCGAATCCGACGTCTCCGGCTCGCATCCCAAAAAAGACGATGCCAACCGAAGCGACCGCAATGAATCCGATGTAGGTTCGGAACTCGATATCCCGAAACAATGCTTGAGGCCCGCGCAGCAGCGTCAGATAGAGAATCGTGAAATTGGTGCCAGCCAAGATCATAAATAGTACGGTTGTGTATTCGATCGTGACACTCTCGAAACGTCCCAGACTTCGGTTGTAGGTACTGAAACCGCCTGTTGCCATCGTCCCAAACGCATGGCACATCGAATCGAATAGAGACATACCCTCGAGAGCATAGATAACCGTTAGGATTAGATTGAGCCCAATGTAGATCGCAGCGAATACCAGTGCAGTGTGTTGCATTCGTGCCATGCTGCCCTCTTTCGTGGGTCCTGGCATCTCGGCTCGCATCATCGCTTTGCCTGCCGAACCTTGACCCAAGATGGCAACGAACAAGACGACGATTCCCAAGCCGCCAAGAAAGTGGGTCCAAGATCGCCAAAACAAGATACAGTGAGGAACCAACCCGGGGGTTTCCAGATCGGTCAGTACCGTTGCACCGGTAGTGCTAAAACCAGACTGGGACTCAAACATCGCTTCGATGAACGTGATTGGCTCATTGGCTGCGATTTGGGTACCGCTGAGGTAGTAGGGTAGGGCGCCGAGGATGGTCGCCATGACCCAGGAAAGTCCAACGATCGCCATCGCTTCTTTTTGATAGAGCGGTCCGCCACGATGCCGACGGCCGCTCAACCACAATATCGCGCCACTGACAATGCTAATCGTCATGCTCAGTAACAACCCATAGGCGGCTTGTGACTCGAACGCCGATGCGGCTGGTAGGTAAGTTCGGTTGGCAAGGGCAGGGAATGCAAACGGCAAGCAGAAACCCATCGAAGCGCCAATCAGCATGCAGATGGTGCCAAGCACCCGAAAAAGCAGCGGGTAATTCAATTTGTTGCCGTCAAAACGGGGAATCGGAAAAGTTGGTGGCTAGCATTCTAACGCCAAAGGTACTCCCTTCGTAGCCAGGGTCGACTCGTAGCCAGGGTCGACTCGTAGCCAGGGTCGACTCGGAGGCTGGGGTGGCCAGCCGGAGACCCGGCATCGGGCGTTTAGCACATTGCAAACATGATCGTGCTAACGTGCTGGCTCAGGCATCGCTACCACCGACTTGCCCCAGTCTACCGGCTACTCGTCACGTAGCTCGAAATCATCGTCCTCGGAATTTTCGCCCTCGTCGTTCGATTCGGCTGGATTTGGTAACCGTAGCTCACCCGTCATGGGATCCGGTTTCAGCTGCAAACTGTCCTCATCGAGTTCAAACGATTTTTCATTTCGTAACGGTTGGATTTCATGATGCAAGCTAGCGGCAGACTCATCCGATGGATTGTCGAACGACAAGGACTCGAGCGGCAACGGGTCGGGTTCAGCTTGAGCATCAATCGCATCCGCATCGGGGTGAGACTCTTGGTCTGACCCTCTGTCAAGTTCGACATCTGGGACCTCAAGCATCTGAATCTCGTCTTCGCTAGGTAGTTGGTCGATCGGTTCCACCGCAACCGTACCGATTGCCTCGGCGGCCAAGGCAATGCTTCCTAAGTCGGAGGTTGACGCTGGTTTAGAAGACGCCGGTTTAGAAGACGCCGAATCGAATGTCATTTTCGAAGCGGATTGTTTTAGAAAAATCTCTTCGACGTTACCGCGTAGGACTCGGTGTCCAAGTTCAATCGCTCGCTCTTCGCTCCAGCCATTCATGCCCACGAAATGATCCGCTAGAACGTTGGACAGCACGCGCCGATACATATCAAATTTGGGCCAGACGAATTCGAGTTTATAAGCATCGCTGTAATACCCAATCTGTTTGTTCGCAGGGACGGCTTCCAAACGCGCTTGAGCGTCGCGATGGATGAACGATGGTGTGTTGCTGTACCACCAATGTCCGTTGGTTAGGACGTTGGGAAAAATCCATGCATAGCTGACCAATTCTTGATTGGTGACACTCGCCAGTACGGAAACTGGAAATTTTACGTCTGCAAAGGCATTAAACAGTTCACGGTATTGGATGAGTGAGACACGGCTATCGTATAAATCTTGTCCCTGATAGACGCCGCTTGCATAGACACCGCGGTTGACTCCGATCATCAGGTCGA
This sequence comes from Novipirellula aureliae, assembly GCF_007860185.1. Lineage (NCBI taxonomy): Bacteria > Pseudomonadati > Planctomycetota > Planctomycetia > Pirellulales > Pirellulaceae > Novipirellula > Novipirellula aureliae. Next base: position 1,353,476 of record NZ_SJPY01000001.1, on the reverse strand, counting down.
AGGGAAGACCGAACTCGTCGCATAATTCCGCTAGCATCCAAAACAACGTCCGAGAGAAGGCCTGTTTTTGAGCGGGTGCTGCCGACTCGCTTTGATGCAGCATTGCGTCGAATGCGTTGGTCCCACGACCCTCGTTGACCAGGGTCGGCTCGAAGTTGGGTGGCAATGAGATTGCACAAGCTCGTCCACCCTTTGCCGAAAAGTGTTCGAATCGCTGCCTGAGTGCGTCTCGAAGACTGCTGAGCGAACCGTTTAGCGAAACTCCGCTCGACCGCTCGAGTCGTTCCTGCGTTTCACGCTGGTGGAATTTGAACACCAAGTCATCCGTCCGCAAGCAGGGAATGTAGGTTTCGGTATCAAAACCTTCGAGAGAATCGTCAAAGTCATTGGTTAAAAAGACCGCGCGGACCTTGCTCTCTTGGAGCACTGTTTGGGACCAGTCGGCAGCAGACATGGTCTTCTCGGCCGTGTCGTAGAGGGCTTCCCAGTTGGAACTGTCGAGTCGGTCGGATTGGAAACTGAAAAATTTTTGACAAATTGCGACCAACCAGTGGTACTGGGACGTGTTCTCGAGAGGTTGCAAATTTTCGACCAAACGTCGGACGAGTTCACGAGGAGCGAGGTCTGGTTCTTCGATCGGCTCTTTCGGCATGCCTGCCGAGTGGGCTAATTCCGTATAATAGTGATAGCCGAGGATGTCCGCCAATGTCCGTGATGCGGGCGCGTGGGGATTGATGTGCGTATGCGGATCAATTAACTCGATCGACTCAATGGCTTGATAAATCGTTTCGGCGGCAGAATGTGGCATGACAATGACGGTCAAATGGGTAGGAGGAAGCAACGTCTCCGAATTGAGCATCCTATCTTAACGGCAAATCACCACCGGTGCGCTATGTGCAGGCCTGAAAACCTGTCCTGGGTCGGTGATCGTTTCGATGGTCGCACCCTTTCCGAGCGGAAAACGCCGTCCATCAGGGGAGCCCATGTAGGCCAGGGCGAATCCGGTGGTACTGTCAACTCGGAGAGCCGTGCGACATGGAGGCAAAACCGTCTTTCAAGCCATAAAGTGGCTCTTGAAGGGCGGCGGTTTGGGATGTAACGATTGTCGTGGTTCCGTAGCTTCGAACGGTGAAATTTGGGGGAAGTATGCAGACAATCACCACTTCTTAGAGGGGGAAGTGCTTCAATAACGTTTCTTTCTGTAGCGTTCGGGCTTGCTTAGTGGGTGATTCTGCCTACTATCAATAGAGCGTCCGATAGGATCGCTTTTCATCATTCGTCGGAGTTCTTGACTTGCCCACCTCAAACGACAATGCGCGTGACGTCCTCGATGTTGGCGGCGAGCCCGATCACGGCGACGACATCGATTTCGATCATTCCGATTATGTAAATGAGTTTCGTGAATATCGTATCGATGGTGCTGCTTTAGGTGAATCTTTTCCCGAGCAAGCCAATCCATCAAGGATCGTGCCTCCACCGGTTCATCGAGTCCCTGAGTCTGCCGTTGCAGAAACGTCCATCGTCACGGCCGATGTCGTCGCGAAATCGGAGCCCTCCGAGCCGTCCGAGCTGCCGACCGTTGGCGAGTCAGAGAAAGTGGATGGTAACGCCGAGCCGACGGAAAAAGGGACTGCTCGCCGATCGCATCACCCTGATCCTGCTTTGCAAAGCTTGGTGTTGTTGGCAACGATGGCGGTGATGTTGGCTGCCGCTCGCTATGCGGTTCCTCAAGTGGTTGAAGAGATTCGCTACGCCTGGCATCGCGGTGAACTGCGGGCGGAATACGACACCGGCAATGAGGGGCTGAAGAATGTTTCGCTCGATAGTTTGAGTGAAGCTTATCAAATGGTCACCGCCGCCGTCGGTCCAAGCGTCGTGCATATCGAAGTCTCGCGACATGCCAGCGCAAATCAAACACCGCTTGCTAATTTGATCCGTTCTGACGCCTATATGGTTGCTGATCAAGGTAGTGGAGTGGTGATTGACGAAGCGGGCTATTTGGTGACCAACCGCCACGTTATCGCAGGCGGCGAGAGGATCAACGTAACGTTAGGCGACGGTCGGCGAACGACCGCCACCGTGGTTGGAACCGACCCGCTGACCGACTTGGCTGTCTTGAAAGTCAACATTGGTAATTTACTGCCGATCACGTGGGGCGATAGCGACCGTTGCCGAGTCGGTTCACCTGTCTGGGCTGTCGGCAGTCCCTTTGGCTTAGATCGAACGGTGACGTTCGGGATTTTGAGCGGAAAGCATCGCATGGTCCGGGCCAGTACTCAGTATCAAGATTTCATGCAAAGCGATGTCGCGGTCAACCCAGGCAACAGCGGCGGGCCGCTTGTTGACGTGCGAGGCAAGTTGGTCGGAATCAACACGGCGATTGTCGGGGATACCTATCAAGGCGTTAGCTTTTCCATTCCTAGTAACGTCGTTCGACAAGTTTACGAGCGAATTATTGAAACCGGGCGTGTCGAGCGTGGATGGTTGGGAGTGGGGCTTGGTGAGGTGGCCGACAGCGATCTGATCGGCGATAACGCTCGCGTTCGCGGGGCGATCGTCAATGCAATGACCGATCTCACATCGCCGGCTGCTGTGGCGGGATTGAGAGTCGGTGATCTGATCGTTTCCGTCGACCAGCAACCGATCAGCGACGTCGGGCATCTGATGCGACTGATCGGCGGGTGCGTTGCGGACACCATCGTCGACATCGAACTTTATCGCGATGGCGAAAAAATGGTGCTGGCTGTTCAACTGGGAAGTCGGCCTGAGTTTTAGAACGGGGCCCACCTATCCGCCATTGTCCATCGGCTCGGAGAGCTGAGCGACATTGCGACGCGGACGCCTGAAGGGGCATCCCATCTCCTCTTGCAATTGCAAAGATGCCCCATTCGATTAGAATGCAGTCCGCTCGTTCGTCCCACCTTCGCATCCGATGATGGCTAGCCTAAAAATGCCAATCTGTCTTTTGATGCTTTCCGAACCTCCAAATGACTAGACAAAGTAATATGAAGAGATTTGTTTGTTGTCGGTTTCCGAAGTCCATCGCGTCTTTCGCTGTGTTGTCAGCTATGGCAATGTCGGTGGGCGCGGTTGCGGATTCACCTGACGCTGCGACAAAACTTGGCATTGCCGCACAGCAGCCATCGTCAGGGCCGTCGGTCAAAGTCGACGAGGGCTTCATGGTTCCCTATTCCTTGCGAATTCCCGGGACGGATGTCGAAATCGAAATGGTTCCGATTCCAGGGGGGACGTTTTTGCTCGGAAGCCCCGAAGACGAAGCCGACCGCAACGATGACGAAGGGCCTCAAGTCGAAGTGATCGTCGATCCGATGTGGGTAGCGAAGACGGAAACGACATGGGGGCAATATCGCGAGTACATGAAGTTATACGCGATCTTCAAAGAATTCGAAGCCAATGGTATTCGTCCGGTGGACGATTCAAACAAGATCGACGCCGTGACCGCGCCAACGGAGTTGTATGATCCTAGTTTCACTTACGAATTCGGAGAGCAAGACGATCAGCCTGCGGTCACGATTACTCAGTACTCTGCCCAGCAGTACTCGAAATGGCTTAGCCGACTGACAGGCCAGCAATTTCGACTTCCTACCGAAGCCGAGTGGGAATACGCCGCTCGCGGAGGCACGAAGACGGCCTATAGCTTTGGCGATTCCGCCGACGAGATTGACGATTACGCTTGGAGTTTCAATAACGCCACCGACGGTTTAGGTGAGGTTGGGACCAAAAAACCGAATCCGTTTGGGCTGTACGATATGCATGGGAACGCAGCCGAATGGACGATGAATCAGTATACCGAGGATGGCTACAAGGTTTTTGCCGAAAAGGCATCAGCGACGAAGACGCCTCTTCACGCAACCGAAGTCGTTGTTTGGCCCGAGACGTCGAGCCCATGTGTGGTTCGAGGTGGCAGTTTTGAAATGGATCCCGAGGCTCTTCGCAGTGCAGCTCGTTTGGCGTCCGATGATGAGCCTTGGAAGGTGGACGACCCCAATTTTCCACGCAGCCCCTGGTGGTTTACCAGCGACTTGGCTCGTGGTGTCGGATTCCGCCTCATCCGATCCTACAAACCGCTCGACAATGAATTGATAGGTAAGTTCTGGGAAGCCAACGCCGAGGACGTCAAGGGCGACGTCGAATCAAGAATGCTCGGTGGACGTGGTGGTTGGGGGATCATCGATCCAACTTTGCCGGCTGCGATCAAAGCATTGCAGAAAGAGTGATCGTCGCCAGTGATCGCTGGCCCCAATTTTGTGCCGGCCCCGTATCATCGCTGGGGCCGTGTCATCGCTGGCCCCGTGTCATCGCTGGCCCCGTGTCATCGCTGGCCCCATATCGACGCCCATTTTGGGATGCCGATGGATACCCGCTACCCAAAGTAGCGTCAGGAAAAGTAAACTTACCGAGTTGACATACTTTTACCATCTATTTTGAGACCCAGAAAGTGTACGAAACCCTTGCCGTCGTTGGTGCTACGGGCGCTGTTGGCCGAATCGTTTTAGAACAATTGCAAAAGCGGGATTTACCGTTCCGAAAGCTGAAATTGCTTGCTTCGCAACGGTCTGCTGGCAGCGAGGTTCGTTATGCGGGCGAAACAATCAAAGTCGGACTCCTGGAACCAGGAGCGTTCAATAACGTTGATCTCGTTATCGCCAGTACCCCCGATGAAGTGTCGGCCGATTTTGCCCCCTATGCGGTGAAAGAGGGGGCAGTCGTGGTTGACGAAAGCGGCTATTGGCGGATGGATCCCAAGGTCCCGCTCATCATTCCAGAGGTCAATCCTGAAGCGGTCGATAAGCACGACGGGATCCTGGCCAGTCCTAATTGCAGCACCACGCAAATGGTCGTCGCCCTTGCTCCGCTGCACCGCGCCGCTCGCATCCGCCGAGTGGTCGTTAGCACCTACCAAGCGACCAGCGGTGCGGGACTGTCGGGCAATGTGGAGCTTAACGATAGTGTCCGAAGTGCCTTGGTCGGAAAAACGCATCCACCGAAAACGTTTCAGCATCCAATCGGCTTCAATCTCATTCCGCAGATCGGATCCCATAAATATGAAGGCTACACCAGCGAAGAGATGAAGATGGTGTATGAGACTCGAAAAATCTTTGGGGACGACGAGATCCAAGTTTGTCCGACTTGTGTTCGTGTTCCCGTCGCGACGGGACACAGTGAGTCGATTTTGGTGGAAACCGAGAAACCATTATCAGTCGAAGAAGCGATCGAATTATTCAATGGCTTTGACGGTATCACCGTCGTTGATGATTTGGCGAATATGCAATACCCGATGCCTCGCGATTGCGATGGCAAAGACGATGTGTTTGTCGGGCGAATTCGTAAAGACATCAGTAGCCCTAACGGGATTGCATTTTGGTGCGTTAGCGATAATCTTCGCAAAGGGGCTGCGACCAACGCCGTCCAAATTGCCGAACTGATGATGAAGCAATCGTCAAAATAGGTCGTGCGTACGTTCAAAATTACGGTCGGTTATGACGGAACCGACTTCGCGGGTTGGCAAATCCAGCCACGCCAAACGACAATTCAAGGAATGCTCGAACGCGCTCTCGTCAAACTGACGGGCGAACGCGTGCCGGTGACTGGCAGTGGACGCACGGACTCGGGTGTCCACGCGTTGGCGCAAGTCGCCAGTTTCCAAACACCGAATTGGCGGGCCAGCGCGGCGGAGTTAGGAAGAGCGATGAACGTCCATTTGCCCGCAACCATCGTCGTGCTCCACTGCGCCGACGCCCCCGACAACTTTCATGCGATTCGCGATGCGATCGGTAAACGTTACCGGTACCAATTGCAACTTGGCGGGATTCGAAGCGTTTTTGATTTTCGCTACCGTTGGCGAGTAAAAGGGGTCACGCATCTCGAAGCGATCGAAGAGGCTTGCGGCCGGTTCGTTGGCACGAAGGACTTTGCCAGTTTCCAAGGGGCCGGCAGCCCCAGAAGGACAACCATTCGCACGATCAAGGCATGTGAATTTATCCGCGAACTCCCCTCCGATATGCCTCTTGGTCTGCACGGCGAGCGGATCTCCATCGAGATCGAATCGGATGGTTTTCTCTATAACATGGTTCGCAACATCGTTGGGACATTGGTCGAGATAGGCAAAGGCAAGCAATCGCCCACTTGGGTCGACGAGGTTTTCGTAGCGAAAGATCGTGATGCCGCCGGTCCCACCGCGCCACCGCAAGGATTATTCCTAAAGCGAGTGGATTATCCAGATTCGTGTGGCGTAAGCTTCTAGCTTGCGTACCATTAAATAAGCTTCCACACTCAATCCATTTCGCATGTCTCTTCGTTTACTCATCGACGGCTACAACGTGATCGCACCCGTGGCGGGGCCAGGGCGAAGCCCCGATCCAAATTGGCTTCACCACGAGCGACAGCGATTGCTACGTCGTTTGTGCGATCATCTTCCTGAGCCCGTTCGCAGTCGCACCTGTGTGGTCTTCGACGCGAACTCATCACCTTCAAACCGGGACAGCGAGTATACGGTTAGAGGTCTTGATGTTCGCTTCGCAGTCGACCATGACGAAGCAGACGATTTGATCGAAGAACTCATTCGTGCGCATAGTGCACCGAAGCAATTGGCAGTCGTTTCCTCCGATCATCGATTGCAAGATGCCGCTCGGAGGCGAGGCGCAACAGCATTCGATGCAGAGGCTTGGCTCGATGATCTACTCGATGGACATGCTCCATTAGCGATTTCCGCAAAATTGAAAAGCGAAAGGGCAGGGCAGGGCAGGGGAGGGCAGGGCGATTCGCCAAGTTCTGGCAAGCCAAAAGGCAATATGTCGGAAAAGGAAATCGAGCAATGGCTCCGAGAATTCGGATTCGATGACTAGAGCATTTTGCAAAAAGCCGTAGGCTGCTTATTTAGTGGCTGTGGCTTCCAGCCGCAGCGTTCTTCTCAACTGGGGCTGGAAGCCCCAGCCACGTCAAAAATCAAAATGCTCTAGCTGGATAATGTCGCTACTTTCGTAGTGGATCTTGTTAAAGATCCCACTCGGCACGGATCTTTAACAAGGTCCACTACCCGTATCCAACTTATCAGCAAGTTTCTTTAAGTCGATCTCTCGTCGTTTCGTCACCCATTCACCACGCTCGATTTGCAAGTGCCACCAAGGAGGCAGGACCGCGAAGGCAAACGCGAACCAGGAAATCGCCAGGTGCCAGTTCGTTGGATTCTTGATGACGATCGAGCCGTAATGCAATTCGCTTTCCGCCGTCGAGTCAATCCATGGACTCAGTAGGAAGACGACGAGAAAAACACACAATCCAAAAACTGCGAAAGAGCCAAACAAACGAGCCAGTCCCATTGCCCACCGAAACCCAAAAGCTACGAAAACTCCGAGTCCAACCAGATACAGGAAGTCATCATCAAGGCCGCCTGAGTTTCGGTCATTCATGTAGTTGACCAGAAGAAAATGGAACATCCCGTTTGCCGCTATCCAGATGCCCGCAAAACGATGGCGATTGATCGCAGGAGTTTCCTCCTGGATACTTTCGATCGTAGTCGGTGGTTTATAGGGGTTGGTCATTGAAGTTGATGCCGGGGCTCCATCTGGTTGACCCAGCCTACACCCAACTCACTACAACCCTTACAACAAGAACCTTGGGGCTGGGAACGATTGGATTGTCTTGGAGTTGCTCGGAATTTGTCGGAGTCGTTCTTTAGTTTAACCAACATTTCAGCGGAGTGTTTCTGCATCGAAACATCAAGCACTTATCAGTCCTCTGTATCTGTCGGGTTCCTGTGTCAGCATCATTAGAACGCACAAAAACGCCTGCGAGCTTTGCTGCGGATTCGTTAGCCCTTGGGATGATGGTTGTTTTGGCGATGACGATTGTCCAGCGAGCGTTTGGGTTTCTGCGAGGCATTCTATTTTGCCGGTTGATGGACGACAGCGTCGTTGGTCAATGGGCGATGGCGTTTGACTTTATCATCATGATCACTCCAGTGATGTTGTTTGGAATGCCGGGCTCGTTGCCTCGTTATGTTGAAACCTATCGGCAACAGGGCCACTTGAGATCGCTTGTCAAACGGCTTCTGATTTCCACTGCCATTCTGGGCAGCGTTTTTCTAGTCGCCATGTTGGTGGCGCCCGATTGGTTCGGATGGTTAATCTTTTTGGATTCGAATAGCCAAGCCTTGACCTATAGTGTCGCGATGGGGGTGTTGGCGACGATTGCCTTCAACTTCGTACACCAGCTGGTGAGCTCGCTAAGGCAAATTCGTGTCGGTTCGGTGATGCAGTTTTTGCAAAGCGTCTTTTTTACTCTATTCGCATTGACTTGGTTGATTGCGGGTGGCGGGATTGTGGGGGTGATTGTCAGTTTTGCGATCGCATCGCTGGTCGCCATGCTGCCTGGATTGTGGACGCTTTCCAAAGGTTGGAGTGGGTTACCGCAGAGTGAATCCCGCTTTGACGCTCCTTCGATGTGGCGGCGACTATTGCCATACGCTGCAGCACTTTGGGCGATGAATTTATTGAGCAATTTGTTCGAGATGTCGGACCGCTACATGATTCTGCATTTTACGACTGGCAGCGAAGTGGCGGGCCAATCTGCTGTCGGGCAATACCATAGCGGACGCATTTTTCCCGTTCTACTACTGAGTCTCGCCACGATGATTAGTGGTGTCCTAATGCCATACTTATCCGCGGACTGGGAATCGGGGCGGCGGCGTGAAGTGGTTGAACAGATGCGAAAATTCTTGACCGCAATCTCGTTGTTCTTTACCGCTGGCAGTGCCGCGGTGCTGGTGATCGCACCGTGGTTGTTCGCTACGCTGCTCGAAAATCGCTACAGCGACGGGTTGGCGTTAATGCCAATGGCATTCGTGTTCTACATTTGGGCTTCGATTGCAATCGTCGGCCAAGACTATTTGTGGGTTGCCGAACGCGGCAAATGGGTTGGCATCGCGATCACATTGGGTTTGATTGCCAACATCGCATTGAACGGCTACTTGTTGCCGATTTGGGGGCTACAGGGTGCGGTCATTGCAACCTTGTGTTCTCACGCGATTGTGCTTAGTGGCGTGTGGATCGCAATGGTTCGCTGCGACTTCCGTTTCGACTCGGTGATGTTGCTGATCAGTTTGTTGCCTGCGACGCTATTGCTGGGCCCGATCACTGCATTGTTCTTTGTTGCCATCATCCCAGCGACAAATCAGCAAGTTCAAAATTGGATGCTCGATGGACTGATGCAGGTCAAGGCGAGGTGGGGGCTTCCCAAAGTGGCACACGCCGTTCTTCCGGCCAGAATGCTCGATTGAGTCGCTCGGGGTCTTGTTGGGTCCATGTCTCCTTCATTTGAGGTGCCGTCACGAGACGTTGGCAGCCTTCATCGTTCCAACTGCATTCATAGCGGGGCGGGTCGAATTGACGAATCGGAATTTGGTCATCCGATTTGATCAATCGCCAAGCGCGGACATGGAATCGCCGGTTCGCGGCTGACCAATCGTAGAAGATGACCTGCTGAAAAACCTCACGGCCGTTCTTGTCGACAAAATGATGATGCTCGATGAGATCAACCTTTTTCCGAGTCCGTTGAGAATCCGCTAGCGATCCTGAAGGTGCAATTCCAGCAACCAGCAAGAAAAGCAAATTTGTGCAGAACGCCATTTGTCCCTCCTTCGAAACACGATTATTAATTGGTATGCTCGCCAAGGTAAGAATGTCGGCTCTCTTCAAGTCGCTTTCATAACATACGACGCAGCCCCATCAAAATGGACCAAGCGTGAAGCTTTTGTAGGTAAATTGTGGATGCAGTGTTTGGGGTGTAAGGATTTCTTGAAGATAACTTCCGTCGATAGCAAAAAGACAATCCGCATGTCAATGCCAGGGAAAAAGCATTGATCTGCGGACCTTCGAAGTGCATATCGGTGTTCGCAATTGGCACAACATTTTTCGAACGTGTCCTAAGAAATCCCCGAGTTCAGGATGGAAAACACATTTTGGAAGATGGAGAAGAGCATGGACGCTCAAAAGCTGGCACGGGCAAACGATTTGATGAAGAGTATTTGCAGCGATCCAGACATGATACTCGATCCGGATGGGGGTATCCAATCCGCCTTGTATGGTTGAAAGTAAGCGATTTCCAGTATAGCCAGATAGAGGCTTTTGGTAAACTAAAATGTGTCGTGCGTTCCAGGTGGAGACTGGGCGTTTGATGTTTTTTCTGCTCGGTGGCCATGATCGC